>JBBRDW010000021.1:0-47469 GCA_038203525.1 Chitinophagales bacterium
TATTATTTTAATTTGAAAGCTTTGTTCTTTCTCCGCATCTGCGGGTGATAATTGCGCATTAGCGCCCAGCTCATTGAGTTTATCATTCAGTAGAACGGCGCGGCTTTTTTCCATAAAGTAAAAAGCATTTTTTGTGTCGCCTGCCAGATAGCAGGCTTCTAGCGCGTTGGTGAAAAAGTCTCTTGTTTTATTGCGCCAGTAAAGTTTGCTTTGTTCGCCAGATTGGGAATGGCGGGTTTGGGTGATTACCGAATCAGTAATCATTGCAGTTTGAAGACAGGCGGCAAGAAATATTTTGTCATTTGTTTCTTTAAATAATTGTAAAAATAATTTGCCTTTGTCCACCAGCAATACAGTAATCAGGTCTTTATTTCCCAACAGGTTAAAGAATGATGCTGAAAGGTTAGTTGTGTTGGTTAAAATATTTTTTTGATTGACTGAAACAAGTGACCGAATTGCTTTTTCATAATAGCTTTCCGCATCTTTGTAGTCATGCGTGTTAAAAGAAAATTCCCCAAGATTTGTATAAGATAAAGCTAATTTTGACATATCTCCTTCTTTTTGGGCATATTCAATTGCTTTGTTATAAGCGGTTTTAGCTTCAGCATAGTTGTGTAAGCTATTTAAACAAAAATTTCCTAGATCATTGTAATCACTGGCTACTTGGCTAAAATTTTCGGTTTTGATTCTAACATCAATAGATTTTTTAAAGAATTGCGTAGCGTTGAAATAATCTTTCTGTTGCTCGTAGATAAGTCCTTTTGTTTTAAACGCCGAAGCAATCTCAAATTGTGACTTGCTGGTGTTTGCTATACTTATAACTGTGTTCACATCTGATTCTGCGTTAGCCAATTGATTTTGGAAAAAGGAAGACTGTGCGTGCTGATTTAAAAATTTAATATAGAAAATCGAATCATTATTTTTAAGCGCGTACGATATCCCTTTAGTACTTTCATCCATTGACTTTTGGTAGTCACCCATTAGGAATAATAAATATACTTTTTGAATTTTTGAATTGAGAATTTGAGAGTCTGTATTAGGGAACTTTTGTGCCGTAATTATGGCACTGTCATGATATGCTAAGGCCTTACTATAAAGCATTAGTTGCTCTAGGTAATAGCCAATATTGGTATAGCTTGAAATTGTGCTTTTGGGTGAACTCCCTTTTACCCCGGAATTATTAATGTTAATAGCAAGTATAGTTAATTTAATAGAAGAATCGTAGTTCTTTGTAACATAATATTCGTATACGCCTATTTTGGAAAGCAGTTTTGCGTATACAGAGTCTTTTGGAAGCTCGCAATCGTCTGATATTTTTTTTAGGTTATATAAAAGACTAAGTTTTTTTGACTCGACAAGAAGATTGTTTTTTGTTAGATTGTTAATGCTGTCCCAGATAACCTGGCTTGACGGGCACTGCCCCAATGAAATCAAACAAATAATTACCGAAAAAAAAAGTAGACTAATTTTTTTGTAGAAAGAACCAAAATTCATGCTACTTATTTTAATACATTCTGAAAAAAAAAACGAACATCGTTCTGTTTAAAATAATTCAATTTACCTAAGACCTCCAGAAGTATCCGTTTTACCTTTTGTTGTTCGCCGCATTAATTGTTTTGAAGGCTTTCCACCTGTTCCGCTTGTATCCGTAGAAGTTGCCTCTATGGCTTTTGAAGGCTTTCCACCTGTGCCACTTGTATCTGTAGAAGTTGCCTGTATGGCCATTGACGGTTTTCCACCTGTTCCGCTGGTATCTGTAGTTGTTTTTGTTGACGGTTCTTTTTGAGATGAACCACATCCCTCTGTAATAACCATTATTAAGAGCATGGCAAAAGCCACTAACATTAATTGGTAACGGTGACTTAAAAAATAAACAACATTATTATTATTATACATGGCAGATGATTTTCAATTTAAAAACTAACGCTTTCAAGTTTATAAACCAAAATACTTATCCCTATCTGTTAAAACAGGAATAAGTATTACAAAATCAATACACCGGAATTTGGTATTAAGGTGTAGGTGGAGGTGGGTCAATAAGCGTTACGGCTATTGCAGATTTGGCAGGTCTTCCGTCAGTTCCACTTCCACCAACAGCTGTATCACCTATTTTTTGAAGCTCTTTTAAAATTCTCCATCCTATTCCCGCAATAAATATCAGAATTACCCAAACTCCTCCCATTAAGGCTATCATTGTATCGCCATTGTGCATAAAAAAAGTTTTAAGAGTGAAAAATTAATTGAATTTAAAATAAATATTTCAAGTTGTAAGTTTAAAGTTTCTCCAGCATTTTCTTGGCATCTTCATCTCCTTCTGCTTTGGAATCGTTCAACACTTTGGTCAGCAATTCTTTCGCCGCTTCTTTATCGCCATCCTTATTACGCTTTAAAAGCGTAATAGCTTTTAGCATTGCACCTGGATTGCTCTCCAAATCCATTTTTGAGACTTCATCAAACTGCTCCAAGGCTTTATCGTAATCCCGGGTTACCAGGTAAACAAATCCTTCATATTTTTTTGCATCAATGCTAACGGGCAGGTTATTGTCTATTGCTTTAAACAAACTTAGTGCTGGAACATACTTTTTATCGTTGTAAAGCTTAATGCCTGTTTCAAGGCTGTCTTTGGATGCACTCATTTCTCTGCTAATATGTTCTATGTTCTTTTGAACATAATTATCTGCCAGTTGCTGTGCCGACGGTCCATCATTCAAATAGACAACACCAACAATCGCTAATACGCAGGCGGCAGCGGCATAGGGTATCCATTTCTTAAAACCGAAATCTCTTACTTTGGCAGATGGTGCATTTGGTACAGCTGGTTGTTCTACCGCTTCGGCTGATTTCAGCTTTTTCCATCTTGCCTGTTTTTCCTTCAGCAATTCTTCGCGGAACGCCTGCCTGGTTATTGTATACAAAGCAACCTCCTCTGCAAAGCTTTCATCAGTTTCGCAACGGGTTTCAAATGCTTTCCTGCCAGCCTCGTCCAGTGCATTTGTAAAATAATCTTCAATATATTCCAGTGTCTCTGTCATAACCAATTCATTTAATAGTGTTACAAGGTTAGGTTTCTATATTTTTTACCAGGCGTCTCAATCTGGAGACACCGGCTGTTTTAAGCTGAGAAAAATTCTTATGTACAAGTGTGCGACCACCGCCCTGGCGTGGCAAGCTGCAACGGATGCCTGATTAGCGTTCTAGTTGCCGGGTTCAAAAAAAATTAGCGGCGTCTAATAAAGTCCATTACCTTTTCTCTCAATTTTTCCAGGCATCGCAAACGCGTTGTTTTTGCAACTGCAGCTGTATTATAAGAAAGTTCGTCTGCAATTTCTTTGTCTGTAAGCCCGTCTTCAAATAGCAATAAAATTGTTTTACATTTTTCACCGATAGTTTCCATTTGAATATTTACCGCTCTCCTGTTTTCTTCATTCACAAGTTTTTCCACTATATCCCTGGTACCATCTGGTAACTGCGCAAGCAACTCCGGCAGCATGGCACTTTTATGTACGCTCTGTTTATTAGTCGTATTTTTTCTTACCAGATCAACACATTTGTTATAAAAAATTTTGTGGAGGTAAGTGCTTAGCGATGAATGGCCGTCGAAATGGCCATTAACAATATTCCCTATAAAAGAGAAAAGGGCTTCGGTATAAGCTGTAAAACTATCATCATTATTAAGGTAATATTTCCGGCAACCTACATCAATAAGATATTCGTACTGCAGATAGAGTGCATCTGCCTGCGCATCGTATTGCCTGGGTTTGGCCTTTAGTTCTTTAATAATTTGTTGGTCCTGGTTTGTTAACATAAGGGAATTATGGTACAAATTAATCATTTCATTAATTATATACAAAGCATAATTTTTTTGCCGTAAACTTTTTTAATGTAGCAGCACCTCGCTGCCAAATTAAAAACGGTTCATGTCCGGACTTTCAAAATTCTATTTGGGTAGAAAATAGCGCCGGCAGAATAATAAGTGTTTAATACAATTATTGCCCAGGCTGTATTGCAAATATCTGGCATCCGTTGCGTCGCACTCTTCAGCTATGTTGCATAATGGAGCTTCGTACATCATTATTATGTAAGCAGACTTGCTTTGTTCAAATTACAGGGGAAAAATAAATTTAAAAAAAAAGTTCCCGAATTGTTTCCATCAATATCTGTATTGCGATTAATTAATTGTAGCGGCGCAAAACAACGCCAAACAAAAACAACCTTTTTGAAAACACAAAACAAAACAAAATGAAAAAGATCATCATGGCTATCACAGCCACAGCAATTACCGCAGTAGCCGCCCACAGTAATGTAAGCGCTCAAAATTTTTTAGGCAGCGCAGCAGCAGATGCAGTCGACGTGCCGTCTTTCGATTCTGCATTAACCCCAGGTGGGTACAGCATTAATGACTTAAGCACAGTAAACGTACATGCGTTAAAAGGCTTTGTAAAAGAATTTAAGAATGTAAACGCTTCCTGGTACAAAGCAAACGACGGCGGATTTATTGCCAGCTTTAAAACAGGCGATGTAAAAAATTCAGTTGCCTACACAGCAAAAGGAACATGGCACCACACCATCCGCTATTACGATGAAAAACAATTGCCTAAAGATGTACGCTCAACAGTGAAAAGTACTTACTACGATTACACTATTCTCGGCGTTTCTGAGGTGCACTACGAAGATCAGGTAATTTACATTATTTTGATCCAGGATGATACAACCATTAAAACCTTAAGGGTTTGCGATGGTGAAATGGAAGAAATAAAGAACCAAATAAGAGGATAAAATATAATCCGTCCCTTACTTTTTAAGATCGGTTTTCTTCCTGAAAAGTTAAATAAGTTCTTTCTGAAAAAATACAAGCAGTGAATTAAAGCCCTTATCCTTGATTACCAACCTAAGAACAACACCATTAAACAAGCAACCGGTTGCAGAACAGATAACTATCTTTCTGCGCCGGTTTTTCTTTTTTAAAATTCCTGAATTAAAATCCGGTTAGTATATATTATCTTCCCTGCTTTACACGTTTAAAACCGCAAAGGTTGTTTAAAAAAAACTTCTTTAGTTAACTTGCAAACCATGAAGCACTGTTTCCTTCTATTTTGTTGCTTTTTATTTGTCATTTTTTTAATAACAGGTTGTGCCAAACAGTCGGCCACGGTTAGTTTGCCGTCATTAAGCAATTATTATCCGTTGCAAACGGGCCGGGTTTTAATTTACCGGTTAGATTCATCAGTAATACCGTTCACCGGAAGCGAACTGGAAATAAGAAGTTACCATGCAAAGGATAGTATTGCAGATACTATAAGAGACAATGCCAACCGAATCTCTTACCGCATTTACCGTTTTGTTACAGATACACTTGAAAGCCAGCCCTGGCGGTCTGTAGCAACCTTCTACGTTACACCTGGCGAGCAAACTGTTGAATTTACAGACGACTACAATCTGAAATTTATTAAGCTTAAACAGCCCCTGCGCAATGATTTTAGCTGGCAGGGTAATTCTTTTATCGATACCAAAACCGGTGGTTCTCTTTATCAATACCTGGATGGATGGAATTATTTTTATGAAAATGTGGGCGCACCTTTTACTGTTGAAAAAGGAGAGATTGAAAATACCATTACTGTTTTGCAGCAGGATGAAACATCGCCGCCCGGCCCTTTTGACCCGGGTAGTTACCAGCAAAGAAATTATTCTGAAGAAGTTTATGCAAAAGATATTGGTTTGATTTATAAAGAGTTTTTGCACTGGACCTGGCAGGTATCCCCATCACCGGCAAAATTTGACAACGACAGCTATGGTATTAAATTAAGCCTGATAGATTACCGCTGAAAAATGCAGCCTGTTTGTTTTTGAAGCTTAATTATATTTTGGTGTACAAGCGTGCGACGCAAGGAACGATCAGGAATAATTCCAATGCCGGGCTCAAAATAGATTTCATCATCAGTTGAAATAGGTGCAGGTATTCTTAATAAAACGCGCAGATTTATTTACATGAAAGCAATTACCATTTTATTAATAATTATTGGTTTTTCGTTCACTGGTTTTGGCCAGTACCATAAATGGGTTATAAAATTTACTGATAAAAATAATTCGCCGTACAGCATAACTGCGCCCTCGGCTTTTCTTTCCGAACAGGCAATTTTAAGAAGAACAAAACAACATATTGCAATTGATGATAAGGATATACCCGTCAACCCGGCCTACATACAACAGGTGCTCGCCAAAGGCCCGGTAATGTATTTAAGTCAGAGCAAGTGGCTTAACCAGGTTTTAATCTATTGTACCGATCCGGCAATAATAGACTTGATTAATACTTTGCCTTTTGTACAATCATCTGCTGCAATTGGTTTATTAAAGGCAAATCGATCCCCAGACCGTTTTATTGAAAAGACTGCACCACTTAATAACAACCTGCGTTCCAATGCCACAGAGTTTGATTCGCTTAACTATGGCGCAAATTATAACCAGGTTCATATTCATGATGGTGAGTTTCTGCACAATAAAGGCTTTACGGGAAACGGCATTACAATAGCCATACTAGATGCCGGATTTTATCATTATAAAGAATTAACTGCTTTTGACAGCATTCGGGATAATAACCTTGTATTGGGCGAACGCGATTTTGTTGACTACGATAACAGCGTTAATGAAGATGATGCACATGGTATGTATTGCTTAAGCACTATTGGCGCGAACAAGCCTGGCGTAATGACGGGCACAGCGCCGCATGCTGCATTCTGGTTATTGCGCAGCGAAAATAATTTTAGTGAATACCCGGTGGAAGAACACAACTGGGTTGCCGCAGCAGAATTTGCTGATAGTGCCGGCGCTGACATGATCACATCATCCCTCGGTTACTATTACTTTGATGATCCTTCTTTTAACCATAGTTATGCAGATATTTATGCCAACACAACAACGGTTAGCAAGGGTGCGGCAATTGCTGCCAGCAAGGGGATGATTGTAACCAACAGTGCCGGAAACGAGGGAAATAACTCCTGGAAATACCTTATTTTTCCCGCAGATGCAGACAGTGTGTGCAGTGTTGGTGCCGTAAATACGGCTGGTGAAATTGCTTCTTTCAGCAGTTATGGTTATCCCGGTAAAGTAAAACCTAATATTGTTTCGGTTGGCTCAGGTACCACCATTTTTGGCACCAACGATATACCCATTACCGGCAGCGGCACTTCTTTCTCTAATCCCAATATTAATGGGTTGATAGCCTGTTTATGGCAGGCATTTCCGTCATATAATAACATGACGATTTTAAATGCCTTGTACCAAAGTGCCGACAAGTACAGCAATCCCGATAATCATTATGGCTTTGGCATACCCAATATGAAAACCGCTTATCTTATCCTTAAAAAGAAACAGAATATTGAGTTATACGGAACAGATTGGCTCTTTGCAAACCCAGATCCATTCATCAGCCGTATCAATATAAAACTTATTGGCCAGGTTGATGGTAAAGTACAGCTTTCTCTGCTCGATCCTGGTGGCAAAACCATCGCACAAATAATTTTAAACAGCGAACAACAGCAGGTTTACGATACTGCATTTAGCAGCGTTGATAACCTGCCCGCAGGTTTATACACAGTTAGGTATACCGATAGTCTTATAACCAAAAATGTAACATTAAAAAAGAACCCCATTCCCCTGAAAGACTGGATTGTAGCGGCTCCTGTGCCGTTTGCTTCACAGCTTTTTGTTTACTTAACGGCGCCGGAAACCGGCAAAGCATCGATTCGTTTAACCGATGCTTTAGGAAGAATTGTTGAAACAAAAGAGCTTACAATTGTGAAGGATAATTTTTACCAATTAAGTTTTTCTTCAGCACAGGCACTTGCAAAAGGTGTTTATTTTATTCAATACATCGGTACTAAAAAGAAGACGGTAAAAATTGTGAAGCAGGGTTTTTAAATAACCATCCTTACCGACAATTTTTTTTGTAGCCAGTCTTTATTGCTACTATTAAACTTTACTTGCGTCGCACTCTTGTACTGTAAATCTTTATGCAGCTTTTATCAAAGCGTAGATGGGGGTATTTTAGCCTGTAGCTTTCTCAAAATTCAATTTTGCGGCTGCAAAATAAAAGGTAGTTTACGTTTGTAAAAACAACCTGTAATCCATTATCCCGCTAAAAACCATAAACCAAATTCTTTGCTTGTTTTTGTTTTTTTAAAAAATTATTGTTCATGTAAAAATGTATAAGCTATGCCCTGCTTAAAAAATATATTTTCCCTGCTGCTGCCGGCAATGGCTGCATATTTTATTATTTACCTGCAAAAAACTCTTTATGAAAAAGTTACCCCCCCCGCAAAAACCGTTTAATTTTTTTTTCTACCTGCGTTATAAACCTCCTTATTCCAGACCCGCCTTAGCCTACCCATACATAACTTTTTGGGGTTTATAACCCCGGTATGTTTTATTATACATACCATCAACCTCTTTCTCAATTAAAAAATTTACTTTCAATGAAAACAATAATAGTGGCTTTTATATTTAGCCTTAGCTGTTGTATGCTACAGGCACAAATACCCGCAGCAATAATTGATAGCACACCCATGAAATGCAAATGGGATCTGCGCAATATTATTTACCCCAATATTGCGGTAACTGCACCCATTCGTTATGGTAAAATAACAGCAACTCCTTCTTATAAAGATGTAGAGTTTGCCAATGATGATAACTGCACCAACACCATCGACAACTGTACTGTAAACGATACCACCGATCTTGTATATTTGGTTTACTACCCCATAAACCACAATTACGATTCTTTGGCATTACCTGCCCTCTTTATGTTTCATGAAGGCGGCTTATTGTACCGATTATACCGGAGCTTTTATGGATAGCATCTGCAGGCATTTTGCCAAAAGGGGCTTTTGTGTAATTAAACCCGAATACAGGAGGGGCCGTTTACAGGACAAGAAAGCAGATAAATCCATTCAGCAGCAGGCATCCCAATATTGTGCCTGCCAGGATGGGCGGGGTGTAATAAGAACGGTGTTTAAAAAGGAGCGCACATCAGCCGGTGCACTTTATAGAATAGATACCACCAAGATATTTTTAGCTGGTGCCAGTTCAGGCGGCACTATTCCCGTAAATATTGGGTATTACCGTACACAGGCTATGAACGACAGTGCCTTCCCCACGCCACCCGGCGAACCCACTACCATGCAGGCACTGGGGCCCATTAATGCTAATTATTATGTAGGCGATACCAACATCAATTTCAGGCCATACATTAAAGGGGTTATGGGTATGTGGACGGGGCCAAACATACCTTACAGCCTTGGCAGCACAGGGCATGAAGCCGATTTTTTTTGGCAGGGCGCAAACAACACTTACAATAACCAACCTTATATTGGCTTTCATGGAATGTTGGATGATGTATTTCCATATCTGGACGGTTCCGGAGCCCAAAATTTTCAATTTTCCAAGCCGCCAGGCGGCACAAATTTTAATTACAACGCTACCACCAATTGTTTAATAGATGGCTTTACCGGGTCTTATCATTTAGATACTGTTAATAACAAAAGAAGTAATACAGCAGACTTAATACAAGGCAGTTCGCTGAATATGTATAATATTTTAAACAGCCTGTACAAGCTAACCGAGCTATATGTAGATTCTACTATGGGGCATGGTGTTGATGATGGGGACGATTTTGGTATAGGAGACGATTTAACCACCCCCAAAGAAGATACATGGCTTTATATGGTACAGCGTGGCGCTACCTTTTTCAGGCAGCGGGCAATAATGTAATACCGGCCACTTTGGGCAATACTTTATTTATTGAATGCGAAAACACGAGAAAAAAGTGCAATATCCCCAATAGTTCCTGCTCCAATACACCCTCCTTAAACAAAACAATTATTCATCACAAGAAAAAATAAAACTCATGAAACACATAATTTTTGCAATATGCCTTACCGCATCATTTACAGTAAATGCCCAACCCGGCACAATAGACAATAGTTTTGGTAAAAACGGTGTTGTTGTAGGCGAAGGTTACAGGGCATCTGATATTTACGCCACTGCATTACAAAAAGATGGTAAAATACTGGTAGTAGGTGGTGGCAGCTATAAAGGAACAGGTGGCACGTTGCTGGTACGCTACAACAGCGATGGCACCATAGATAAAAGCTTTGGTAATGAAGGCGTGGTAGTTACCGATTTTGGCGGCCCCATAGACGATTTGTACGGTGTAGCCGTGCAGAAAGATGGTAAAATACTTACCGCTGGCAGCTTGGGTAAAAAAATTGATGCAGGGGTAATAAGGTATATGCCTAATGGTAGCATAGACAGTTCTTTTGGAAAAAACGGAACTGCACTAACAGATCTCGGCAATGATGAAAATGTAACCGCAATAGATTTACAAACCGATGGCAAAATATTAATTACCGGTGTTACGGTGGATGGAAGCAATGGTAAATCTTCTAGAACATATTTTGTAATACGGTACAATACAGATGGCAGTTTAGATAAAAAATTTGGAGAGCAGGGTAGTATATTAACCACTTTAGATAGAGAATTGGAGATTAATTGTTTAGAAATACAGCCGGATGGCAAAATAATTATAGGCGGGGTATATGCGTATTTAGCAGGGGCTAAATACCTTTTAATACGTTATATGCCCGATGGCAGCTTAGATCAGTCTTTTGGGGTTGGGGGTTTTGTAAAGGCATCATTTGAAGGGAACAATATTAATCTGCAATTAAACAGTATTGCCCTTCAACAGGATAGTAAAATAGTAATTGGCGGAGGTACAGGCGAAGCCTATAAATTTTATGCAGAACTTGCCCGTTTTAATAATGATGGGGCTACAGATAAAACTTTTGGTAATGGCGGACAGATTGTTGTTACAAAAGAGGGTACAAATGCTGTAGTTGTACAATCTGTTATGGTACAACCAGATGGAAAAATAATTGCCGGAGGAAACGAGAGTCATACAACGTATAATAATTTTCTGGTAGCCCGTTATCAATAAAACGGTACATCGGATTCAACTTTTGGTATTAACGGTTATGCATCCAATAATGCAGGTGGGGGTTCAACTGCTGCAGTTTTACAGGAAGATGGAAAAATACTATTAACTGGTGATGATGGAATTGGTTCTACTGTGCTTGTCCGCTACAACGGCGGAGATTTAGTTTTACCCATCACTTACACCAAATTTACCGCTACCCAAACTAAAGCAAACATTACCCTTAACTGGCAAACAGCTACAGAATTAAACAACAGTTATTTTGCAGTTGAGCGCAGCAGCAATGCGGTTAGTTATACCACTGTGGCGCAGGTAAACAGTACAGGTACAGGCACTACGGTGCAAGATTATTTTTATACTGATAAACTGCCACTTGCAGGCAACAATTATTACCGCCTTAAACAAACAGATAAAGATGGTAAATATAGTTACAGCAAAACAGTAAGCATCGCTTTTTTAAAACCGGGCAGCATACAACTATACCCCAACCCGGCAAAGGAACAGCTTACGGTAAAGGGTTTAAATGCTGCCATTACCAGTACCATTGCTGTACTGGATGCACAGGGTAAGCAATTGCTGCAGTTTACGGCTAAAGCCGCTGCTTACAGTTTTAGCATTGGTAGCCTTGCACCGGGTACGTATATGGTAAGAGTGAAGGATGAGAATGGTATTGCGGTGGAGAAGTTTGTGAAACAGTAATACCAGCCATTTCTTTCGCAAACCCTATTAACCATTCACTAAGGCCATTTATGCCAAAATGACCCCGGAATGTTCAATGGTATAAATATCCCCGGTAGTTTTAAAATTACCGGGGATATTTATATTTCTGTCTACGCTACAATAAAAGTTCAAGGAAGTTAGGAACGTACAAGTGAGTGACACAACGAAAGCTAAATAGTAGCAATGTAGCTTAACTACCAAAAAAAATAAATGGGCTTACAGGTGAATCTGTATTAAACCCGGCAGTTTATTCACTCCATTTTTTAAAAATGGCTGTAGCAATATGGCCCCCAAAACCAAAAGTATTACTCATAGCATAGTTTACGGTTTTACTTACCGGCTTGCCTAAAGGAAAAGTAAAGTTATCGGCAAATGCAGGTTCTACCTGTGTTGTATTTATAGTTGGCGGAATAATATCTTCGCGCAAAGCAAGAATACATGCAATAGCTTCTACCGCACCAGCGGCACCCAGTAAGTGACCCGTCATAGATTTTGTGCCGCTTACATGTACTGCTTTATTTACACCAAATACCCTTTGCATTGCAATTAGTTCACTTATATCGCCCTGCGTTGTAGATGTTGCGTGGGCATTTATATAATCAATATCGGTTGGCTGCAGGCCAGCTTCGTCCATGGCTTCCAGCATACCGAGGTAAGCGCCTTCCCCTTGTGGGTGTGTACCTGTAAGGTGATACGCATCTGCCGTCATGCCACCGCCTACAACTTCTGCAAGAATAGGGGCATTGCGTTTTATAGCGTGTTCGTAGCTTTCTAAAATAACCGCGCCTGCACCTTCGGCCATTACAAAACCATCCCTTGTAACATCAAAGGGGCGGCTTGCGGCTTGAGGATTATCGTTTAAAGTGGATAATGCTTTTGCACTGCTGAAACCACCCAATGAAGAATCATTCAAAGGAGATTCCGAACCACCTGAAATAATCATGTCGGCCTTACCCCAGCGTATGTGATTAAACGCATCTATGATGGCGGTGTTCGAAGTGGCGCAGGCAGAAACAGGTGCAAAGTTTACTCCCCTTAAGCCGTACTTTATAGAGATGATGCCCGATGCAATATCTACAAGCAACCTTGGAATAAAGTAAGGTGAAAAACGTGGTGTGCCATCGCCCTTTGCATATTCCATTACTTCGTGCTGAAAGCTGGTAGTACCACCGTTGCCGCTGCCCCAAATAACACCAATGCGGTTACAGTTTAGTTTGGTAAAATCGATCTCTGCATTTTTTACAGCTTCTGCCACGCTTACTACTGCGTATTGGGAATAAAGATCGTATTGCCTTAATTCACGTTTATCAAGATGGTTGGCCGGGTCAAAATTTTTGAGCTCGCAGGCAAACCTTGTTTTAAATCTTGATACGTCAAATTTTGTTATAGGCCCTGCCCCACTTACCCCATTTTTTAAAGCCTGCCAGTATTCTGGCACACTGTTGCCAATGGGCGTTAACGCCCCTATCCCTGTTATTACTACCCTTTTCATTTGCTATAGTTTATTGTAAATACGTAAAATTAATCTGCTCCTTGCAATTATACCCTGTTGTGATCGGCTTTCCAGTTAAGGATTGCCATTTTTATTTCTTTGCTTGCAAGGCTCTCTTTTATTGCTCGGTCAGTAAGCGGAGGCAATTCTTCGTCTGGTGCAAAGCGAAGTGCTATTATCTGGCTCATGGTTAAAGACGCTGGTAAAGACTTTCCTGTTAGAATATAATACCTGAAACTTTCCTCAGCTCTTATGGCCCTGTCCTGTGCTTTTAGTGCAAACGATCGGGCATAGAAGGCAATTAATACAAGCACAATGCTTATCAATACGGGGATTATGCCTGTAAAGACCCACAAGGGATCGCCAACTACGTAGAAAAAATTAATAACGGAAAGTATTAATATGGCCAATATTAAAGCGAATGTTACCATGTGAAAACCTGTTACAAGACGGGCATGACTGGCGTAATTCTGTTGCTTCATGATTTTTATTTTGATTTTGGGCGGCAAGTTAATGATATTCTTAAACTTTGTTTGTTAGCCGTGGTTTGAAAAGAGATAAAAAGTAGCGATTTGGTTAGGATTTTTTATAGCGTGTGATCGGTTAAAAAGGGCTGTTTGCGTGAGGGATTGAAGCGGAAAGCCCGGAAGCCCGTCCGCCCCGGCGGGCTGAGGACTTGCAGCGGAAAGCCCGACCCCGCCCTAAAGCGGGGGCACGCCCCAATAAAATATGAATAGAAGACCAGATTAAAATTCAATAATGACTCCCAGATTTGGTCTTACAAATGGGTCATCATTTTTTACGAAAGTTGGTATTGCATTGCTTCCATCTGTTTTGATGGGCAAGCCATCTGTAGTTTTGAAACTTGCGTTATCAGTTGTTCTTTCCCAGGTATATTCTGGTATTGCCGGATTTTTAGCAACGTACCAGTTTGTAACATCGAGGAACAAATCGAGGGTGATTTTTTTGAAATTTATTTTTTTATCAATCCGCACATCGCTGCTGTTAAAGCCGCGCAGGCGTTGTGCATTTAGCTGGGCATAATTCAATGTTCCTTTGCCCTGAGATAAATAATTTAATCTTGAAGCGGTTTCGTCAAATGTTGTGTAGGGTGCACCGCCCTGGTAACGAAACTTTAAACCCAACTCCCAGTTTCGGGGAAACTTATAACCCCAGGTTACTGACAATAGATGTTGATTATCCCAACTGCTCGAAATAAGTTTACCATCTGCACCACTATATAAACTGCGGTAATAGGTATAGGAAAGAATTCCGAAGAATTTTTCGGTCAATTTTTTCTGAACAAAAAATTCGATGCCATAGGCTTTTCCTTTGCCATTTGTACTAACGGCCTCGTTGCCTAGCAATGTAAAATCTGTTCCTAAGTTGGCTAAAGAAATGCCATCTCGTACAGATACCGGTACATTGCCATACTGCTTGTAAAAACCTTCGAGCGTAAATCGTAATCCGTCGTTTGGTAAAAATTCAAAACCCGTTGTGTAGTGTGTTGCCCGCTGGTATTTTGCATTTTTATTTATTAGCACATTATTGTTATCGGCATAGCCCAACACGGTATAAACCGGTAATTTGTAATAGATGCCGGTTGATGCATTCAACGTCCATTTATCTGCCAATACATAGCTGAAGGAGATGCGGGGGGATAATGTCTGCAAGCCGTTACTGCCGTTGGTTGTGAAAGTGTTCATATCTGTACGAACACCGGCACTTATGCCCAGCCTGTTATCTAATACTCTTTTACCTACCTGTACAAAAGCGCCGAAGCGAACAAAAGGCTTTAGTGGACTTTCGAAGTTTTGTATTAGTGCATTCTGTACGATCTTATCATTCTCATCTTTTATTTCTTTTTGAATAACTGCAAATGTTTTATTGTCGTATTCTGCGAGTTGGGTTGATGCGCCGTATGCCAGTTTCCAGCCATTTTTGCTTTTATTGATATCGAACCGGAGTTTGGTTTCTGTTTCATTGCTAACTATATCCAGCGTTTGATTTTCAGCGGTCGGGTTTTGATTATCCTCATACTTTTGAATCTGATTATTGAATCTTGTTCTGCTTAGGGCCAAATTCCAAAACCCATTATTGATACTTCTTTTGAGCGATGCGCCCGCCGTATAGTTCCATTGTTGTATTACTACATTTGAATTAATGAGGTATAATTTTTCCGGCGTTATGTTTTTTGGCGCTACAAACTTAAAATGGTCAATTGCACCAATACCAATAAAAGTAAGGGTGGTTTTCTTATCGATTTGATGTGTAATTTTTGTCTGAAAATCCCAGTAATTTGGAAGAATGGGAATATCAATTGCTGCACCCAATATCTGGAAATAAGATTTGGTGGCTGATGCTAAAAAAGTTGTTTTTTTATTTTTTGATAAGGGCCCTTCCAATGTAATGGCTGATTCGGTTACACTGGTGCGAAAATTACCTTGGAATTTATTTGCATTTCCAATTTTTTGTTTGAACTGAAACACACTGCTTAACGCATTGTCGTAACGGGCATCAAAGGCGGAAGAACTGAGCTTCACGTCTTCAATAAAAAAAGTATTTAGTATGCCTTGAGGACCACCGCTGCTGCCCTGCGTTTGAAAGTGATTGATAACAGGTACTTCAATACCATCGAGATAAAATGCATTTTCGTTGGAAGCACCTCCACGAATAATAATATCGTTGCGGAATGATCCACCTTGCTGACCGCCACCCACCCCTGGTAAGGTTTGAATAACCTTGCTGATGTCAAAATCTCCACCCGGGTTGCTTCTTATTTCTTCTGCCGTTAAACGCTGAACACTCAATGGAGTTTCTAATGAGGCGGCGCGAACACTTCGTTTATTGTTTTTTACAACTACTTCTTCCAGTTGAGCAGTTTCCTGTTCCAGTTCAATGTTAAAAACATTTTCGTTACCAGTGCTAACTACAATATTATAAAGTGTAAATGTTTTGAACCCTATTGAACTAATGACAAGATTATAGGATTTAACAGGAATATTCAGTACTCTGAATCTTCCATTTGTATCGGCAACTGCAGATAAATTGGTTCCTGCCAGGCTAATACTTGCTCCAGACAACAATTGCTGGGTATTTTTTTCAAGTATGGTACCGCTAATACTGCCGGTTTTTTGGGCAAAAACAAAAGCGGACATGAAGCAGATATTCAAAACTAATATCAGCCGTTTATAATAAAAAAGCTTTTTTTTCTCTTTGTACATTATTTGTTGTTTAATGCGATAAATTATTTTCAGGTTAATCGTAAAACATATTGTAACCTAAAAAGTTTGATTGAAGGGGGACAAAAATTTGAAAATTAGCTAGCTGTGGGGAGGCAAAGCAATGATAAAACTTTACCAAAGCTTTCTTTAAAGAATTGAATGCAGCCTGACGTAAGAATCAAAAAAATGGGATCACTTGCCTAAGGGCAGGTAGGCATAGAAATCGAAACTGAATCAGTTAATTTAATGGGAGCGATTAATGAGCTAAGATTTGATAACTGTTTGGGCTTGCTTAATAATGTGACGAAAGATGGAAAACAAGATGATGCATGTAAAAAGCCTGTTTGCTTTTGCCGAAAAAAGTACAAATAGTACAAGTGTGCGACGCAAGTAAAGCTTAATAGCAGCAATATAGCATGGCCCCAAAAAACTACTTTAAATATTAAGATTTACGGCTTGGTGCATATCTGGCACCAGCACATTTTTAAAGCCTTTCTTCATTAGGCGGTTTTGAAATTCCTGCTGAACATCGTATTCTCCATGAACAATAAATAACTGGTTAACCAGTGCATTATTCTGGCAGGCAAGAAACTGGCAGAGGTCGTTGTAGTCGCCATGTGCACTCATGCTGCGCATGGAGCCTACTTCTGCGGTTACTTTAAACATTTCCCCAAAAATCTTTACTTCTTTCTGTCCGTTTATTAAGCGGCCACCGAGGGAATGCGGTTCGCAATAGCCAACCAGCAGTATGGTATTTTTTTGATCGCCTATATTGTTCATAATATGGTGTTTAACGCGACCTGCATCGGCCATACCACTTGCCGAAATGATAATACAGGGCTCCTGCTTATCATTTAACTGTTTGCTTTCGTCAACTGTTTTTATGAACTTTAGTTGTGGAAAGCCGAACGGATCTACATCTGTTTCCAGTAATTTTTTTATACGGCTGTTGAAGTTTTCGGGATGGCTTTTTATTACTTCAGTTGCTTCGCGGCTAAGCGGACTATCAACATAAACCGGTATATGGCCTAAAAGGTTCTGGTTGCTAAGCTGGTTTATAAAGTACAGAACCTCCTGCGTTCTTCCCACGCTGAATGCCGGTATAATTAATTTGCCTTTTTTCTGTACACAGGTTTTCTGAATCCATTCGTTTAGTTGATCTGCCGTATTGTTAACATCTTCATGCAGTTTATCGCCATAAGTGCTTTCTATAATAATATAATCTGCCTGCGGAAACTCCTGCGGCGAGCAAAGGATAATATCTCTGTATCTGCCAACGTCTCCGCTAAAAGATATTTGTGTTGTTTTTCCATTTTCTGTAATGCGCACATGTACGGCAGCACTGCCAATAATATGGCCTGCATCTGTATACAAAACCTCAATGCCCGTTTCTATGGTAAACCAATGGCCGTAACTTACTTCGTTTAATAATGGTAAAACAGCCTGTACATCCTCGGGCGTATAAAGTGGTTTATAGGGCGGCAAGCCAATCCGGGCCCGCTTTTTATTAATAAATCTTGTATCATCTCTTTGTATTTCGGCAGAATCTTCCAGCAGAATAGCAGCAAGATCTTTGGTGGCCGGCGTGCAAAATATTTTTCCGTTAAAGCCTTCTTTTACCAGCTTTGGTATTAAACCTGAATGATCGATATGTGCATGCGAAAGCAACAGGTAATCAACTTCATTTGCGGCAAAACCGAAGCTGGCATTCAGTTCATCTGTTTGTTTGCCCATGCCCTGAAACAGGCCGCAATCGAGCAGAATTTTTTTACCGCTATCCATTGTAATCAAATGTTTTGAGCCTGTAACAGTTCTGGCCGCACCGTGAAAAGTGATTTTCATATTTACAATAATTAGTGAAGTATTTTCTAAAGATACTTTCAAACACCGGCATTCATAAAACATCTTTTTTTAAGAATGGGGGAAGTTGATACCAGCTAAACTTTTCATGGCATCCTGGTTGCGTCGCAATCCTTTCACCGGCAGTAATAAAATTGAGCTTTAGCGTTTACAGCTTTCACAGTTTCCTGTGCAGCATTCAACTACAATAAAAATTTTTATAGACTGCCGGAAGACAGTGATAAAACAAATTTTTTTGTAGGCTCTTCCTATTAAAACAATGCTATAGGAACCAGCAAAACATTTCCCGACTTTCCCTTGCAATACTTGCAATTGTAATGATCATTTTTGGAGTTTACCATTTTATGACTCCTTTAAATTAGACTTGAAGGTTACATGCTTGCAATTTTACTGATTATTTTTATTGTTAAGCTGCCCATACCCAATTTTTTAAATGGCAGAAGCGATGAGTACCGACAGCTGACATTAATAAATATGTTTAAAGACACTGCAATTGCAGCTTTTGCTTTGCATATTGCCGCAAATTCAAATACCTGGCATTAAAATATTATAGAAGCTAAGCAATAGCAGTTGCTTCGATAACCAAATAAATTATTTATTCCTGGCTTTAAAACTCCAGGTTACGTAAAATTCTGCCACCACTTCATGCGCTTGGTTGTAACCGGTAGAGCGGCATGCTATACTTGCAGGCTGACCAGTTGTGATTGAGTTTTCAATTAGGGTCTTTATTGCATCGCCATCCTTGCAGGTGAACAATATTTTACCAGTGGCTTTTTTTATAAATGTGCCTTCAATTTTTGTTACCAGCATACTAATCGCAGGTTTGCTTTTGTGCGTATGCCCCATGCTAAGGAGTCCGGTACTCATTTCGGCTGCCATGGCAAGCACTGCAAAATAAACTGATTGAAAAGGGTTTTTATTAAACCATCCTTTTCGCAGGCTAATTATTGCTTCCTGTTCATTTAACGAATCTATTCTTAACCCGGAAAACCATGCCGCCGGTAAATTTGACAGCATATACAGATGATATTTAAACGGATTTGTTATCTGTTGCTTAAAGGCATTGAACGGTGTATCCACAATATTTATTTTGGTTTAAAACTATGCAATGTATTTTACCTGAAAGATTTTAATACGCCTTTTTTACCAAATCACTGAAGCTGAATATACATCTTCAGATGAAAGGATTGCGACGCAACCAGGATGCCATGAAAATATTAGCTGGTATTATTAGCTGTATTGGTAAAAATAAAAAAGCCGCCTGTTTTGGATGTTGCTCCCGAACAGAACGGCTTTGTATTTTCACTGGAACTTTACTTTATCAGAACCCGTGGTATCATTTTTTTATAAGTAGGTTTAAAACCAGCTGCCTATAAATGATTCATTTACTTTTTGGTCTTTAATTTTTCTTCTCCTTCTTGTAATGGCAATAAGGTGTGCACCCAGGGTTATTAAAATCAGGGGTAAGAAAATAATGCTAAGCGGTGGTATGCCCAGCATACTTATCCAGGTGCCACCAAACATGCGGCGCATAGGCCTGCGGAGGCGTTCTGCGATAAGATACATGCTTGGGACGATGATAAGCGTCATAAAGAAAGCGAATGCTAAACCGAAAATAATCGTCCATGCAAGCGGCTTCCAAAACACAGCATTATCTCCACCGAAGAAAATATGCGGATTAAGATCTGAGAACATGGTAACAAAATCTATATTAAAACCTGTTGCCAGCGGAATTAACGCAAGTATTGCTGCCAATGCCGTAAGCAATACAGGAATGATACGCGTTTTGCCGGCCTGTATGGCGGCCTCCCTCGTTTTCAACCCCCGTGCTCTTAGCTCGTCTGTAAACTCAATTACCAGAATACCATTTTTTACCACAATTCCTGCAAGGCCTACAATACCCAAGCCGGTCATTACGCCTGAAATGGCCATACCTGTAATGGAGAATCCGAAAAGCACACCAATAACACTGAAAATAATTTCGGTAAGTATGATCACTGATTTGCTTACAGAGTTAAACTGTATAACCAGTATGAATAATATGAGCATGAGCGCTATTATGAGTGCCTTTCCAAGGAATGCAACCGTTTCAGCCTGCTGCGCTCCTTCTCCTGTTTGTTTTATGGTAACTCCATCGCCGCTGCCTTTAAATTTTTCGAGGTAACCTGCAAGTACCTGGTTTACGGCGGTTGGTGTATAGCCGTTAAGCACATTAGATTTTAGGGTGATCTGCCTTTTTTGGTCTTTTCTTTTTACGCTGCCCAATGTGCTGGTATAATCAACTTTTACCAAAGAGCTTATCGGAACATTTTTTATGGCGCCACCGCTGGCAAAATCGCGGAAGGTAATGTTCATGTTCAACAATTCGGCAAGGCTCTTGCGTTGAATTTCGTTATTGCGTAATTGTATTTTATATTCATCTTCACCGTCTTTAATTTTGGAAACTTCTCTACCAAAAAGTGCTGTTCTTATCTCCTGACCAATCTGTGCGGTAGATACGCCGGCAATCAATGCACGTTCCCTGTCTACAGTTAAAGAAATTTCGGGATTGTTAAGGTCAACATCCATTTTAAGTTCTTCTAAACCCGGCACCTGAATGGAGTCCAGGTAATTCTTTAAAGCAACAGAAGTTTTAATGAGGTTATCAAAATCTTCACTTGCTATTTCAATGTTTACGGGAGGGTCTGTAGGGGGGCCACCCTGTTCCTGATTAACTGTTATTTCTGCACCGGGAATGCCTTTTACCACATTGCGGATGGAATCGAGATAGATTGATGTAGACACGCCATTGCGCTTGCCAAATTCTACAAAAGAAACCTGTATTCTGCCTAATTCAGAATGCGTACTTTGATCTCCACTCAATGGGTCGCTGGCGCCAACGGCAACATTGGTAATAACACTTTCTACCACAGGGTTCTTTTTGCCATCGTTTACACCTACCACTTTTTGTACCCGTTCTTCAAGAATATGGGTAACCGAGTCAGTATAACGTACAGCCGTGCCAACCGGTAGTTTAAGATAAACATAAACCTGGTTTGGATCACCTTTAGGAAAGAACTCCACAGGCACCCTGCCTGAAGAAACGGCAACGGTAATAGCTATACCAGAAAGTATTAATAATCCAAACGTACCAAGCAGCAGCCATACGGGTCTCCAGCCTTTTAACGCCCAGCGCAACAGGTTTTCGTAGTGGCTCATTATCCATGGCAGCACGCGGTTTTGAAAACTATGAATAGCATCCTGCAGTACCAATTTGTTTAGTACTACGAGTATAACCAGCAGTAGCAAAAGGTTACCCCAGAATGTTTGCCCGGAAAGATCGAGTACTATGCCCAGAACCAGTGCTATCCAAAAACCAGGTGTTTTGAAAATCGTAGCTTTTGGTTCTTTTGTTTCGCTTTCAGGATGGTTCATAAAATCCACCGCAAAAACCGGGTTCATTATAAAGGCAACAATAAGGGAAGCAACCAACGTAAAGATGAGCATTGTGGGCAGGTAAATCATAAACTTGCCAATAATACCCGGCCAGAAAAGCAGAGGGAAAAATGGTGCAAGTGTAGTAAGTGTGCCTGCAAGTACCGGAATAAATACTTCTCCGGCAGCCATCATGGCAGATTTTTGTACAGCAATTTTACCCTTACCCTGCACAAATATGCGGTGGGTATTTTCAATTACCACTATGGCATCGTCCACAATAATACCCAGACCGAAAAGCAATGCGAAAAGCACAATGAAATTGAGCGTAATATCAGTACCCACTATAAGATTGGCAGCAGGCAGAAACAAAAAGGCAACGAACATACTCAATGGCACAGATAGCGCAACAAAGAATGCATTTACCACACCCATAAAAAACATGAGAATGATTAATACCAATATAAAACCAATGATGATGGAATTTACCAGGTCCGTGAATGAAGTACGTGTTGCGTTGCTTTGATCTGCAGTTATCACAACATCCAGGTCCGGTGGAAAAGTGCTGCCTTTCATTTCATCAACTATACGTTTTACCTCATCCGAAGTTTCTATCAGGTTTTCTCCGGAACGTTTTATAATGTTGAGTGTAATTACATTATTCCCGTTTAAACGGGCATAACTGTCTTTTTCTTTTACGGTGTCTTTAATGGTGGCAATATCTTTAAGGTAAATGGGCTGACCAGTAAAGTTGCGCACAATGATCTTCTCAATATCAGCGGCAGATTTAAGCTGGCCTTTTAGCTGCAGGTTACGTTTGGTATCACCTACATCGAGCAAGCCGCCCGATATGTCAAGGTTCTCCCGCTGTATGGCGTTGCTAATGTCATCAAACGTAATACCAGAGCTTTGCATGCGGTAATTATCTACATTTACCTGAAACTCCCGTTCCGGCGAGCCTACAAGATCTATACGGTTTAGCTGGGGTAATTCTTCCAGCTTATCTTGCAGGGCCTGGGAGTATCTCTCCAATTGCATAAGATCGTAATTACCACTTACGTTTACGTACATGATTGGCTGATCAGAAAAACTTACTTCCAGCACATTGGGGTTTTGGGTAAGATCATTCGGAAGATCTGTTTTTGCTTTATCAACTGCATCTTTCACTTTCTGCAGCGCTATATCCGTTGGTACATCGGTGCTGAATTCGACAATGATGGCCGAAAAATCTTGTTGAGATGTACTGGTTGTTTTATTAATTTTTACACCGGTAATCCCTTTTATCTGTTGCTCAATTGGCTTGGTTACCAAGTTCTCAATATCTTTCGGAGAGTTGCCCACATAAACGGTTTGTACATAAATGGTGGGTATAACAATGTCTGGAAACCTTTCTTTGGGCAGCGTTAAAAACTGGTAAACACCGGCCAAACTTACAAACAGCATCAGCAAATAGATGGAAGTTTTATTGGTAATACTCCAGGTTGTAGGCTTAAACTGTTTAAAACTATCTTTAAAATTTTCTAATGCACTCATACAATTAGTTTGAAATATTTTTTTCCATCTTTTGGTCTTTGGTCATCGTCTGTTGTGTCACTCACTTGTACTGTATATCCCTGGGCAACTTTGACCGTAGTGTTTGCGGGCCACTTTTTTTTAATGTTCAATTTTGTTATAATGCTCCACCTGCCGCTATACTATTTGCAGATGAACGGATTGCGACGCAACCTGGATGCCATGTAAAACCATTTCTGGTATCATACATCTGCCTTTGTTTAACAGTATTTCGGGAGACTTTTTTTAGACCGGCCTTTTAAAAATTACGGCTGGTCTAGTTGGTTGCAAGCACCAGTAACTGCCCTTCGTACACGCCCTGAAAACCTTCGGTTATAATTTGGTCGCCTGCCTGTATACCTGATATTATTTCTATTTTATCCCCAGCCAATCTGCCTATTTCCACTGCTTTTTTGTGTGCGGTCATTTTGCCGTTTTCGGTTACTGCCACCATAATAAATTTGCCTTTTTCATCTGTTTGCAAAGCATTTACGGGAGCTGTAATGGCGTTGGCTGCCGCATAATCCTGAATCTTTACCAGGGCTATTTGGTTTGGCCTCAAATCCTTATCAGCCTGCAGTTTTGCTTCTACGTAAAACGAGCGGCTATTTGGGTCTATGGTTTTGCCTGCAAGTGAAATATGGGCATTGATTGTTTTACCAATA
The DNA here is from genome assembly GCA_038203525.1 of Chitinophagales bacterium. Taxonomy (GTDB): domain Bacteria; phylum Bacteroidota; class Bacteroidia; order Chitinophagales; family Chitinophagaceae; genus Limnovirga. The sequence goes on from JBBRDW010000021.1 coordinate 23,911, forward strand.
TCGGGCAGAGATATTATAATATTATTGCCCACACCTACCTGGCCCATATAATTTTCAGGTATTTGTGTGGTTACTTTTAAACGGCTGGTATTCACAATTTCTATCTGCGGCGTTTGGCCGGCAAACCCTGTAAAAAATTCACCTACCCGTACATTTACCTGATCTGCAACGCCATTAACATTGGCATAGATGCTCGTCATGCTCCATTGCTCTTTAACCGTTGCAATCTGATCGTTTAACACATCTACATTTTGTTTGGTTTGTATCAGCTGCAGCTCTGAGCCTATTTGCTGATCCCACAAATTTTTCTGGCGGCGGTTAAGGTCTTCCGCGTAGCTCAATTGTGTTTCCAGCTGTTTCAGGTTTTTTAAGTAAACGGCATCGTCGAGCTTTAACAATAGCTGTCCTTTTTTTACATTTTGTCCTTTGGTTACATAGATTGCTTTTACCACTCCACCCTGGCCGTTACGGGGTGCTATGTAAGAAATATCTTCTGCATTTATAGTTCCCTGCAGATCTATATAGTGAATAAAATTTTCTGTTGCAGCCGTTTGTAAAGAAACCAATTTGGCTTTCTCTGGTCTTGCTGCCGAAGGATCAAGTTTATTTATTTCCAATTGCAGTTTTGCTATATCTTCTGTAACCGAGGACTGCTCTTTTTTTAACTGTTCCAGTTTTATTTTTTTTTCTGCAAGTGAGCCATTTCCCTCATCGGTTTTAGCCCCGCAGGATGCCAGGAAAAAAACTGAACCAAGAAGCATAGCATTTACGATTTTTTGCATATTTTTTTTCTTTAGTGTTTTGTTTATTTTTTAGAGTTTACCGATTGCTTTTTGATAATCTACTTTGGCAATTATAGCATTGTACAGCGCATTAATATAATTGCTTTGTGCTACCCGCAAATCAGTTTGGGTATTGGTTATTTCCGTATTGGAGCCTGTACCTATTTCGTATTTTTTCTTTGATTGTTCGTAGACTTTCTCTGCAAGTGTAATATTCTGCTTCTGAAAATCTAATGTGGCAATAGCGTTACGGAAATTATTGGTAGCCTGTGCAACTTCATTATCAATTGATATTTTAAGATAATCGAGCTGGTTCTGCGTTTGCTGAAGTTCTAGTCTTGCTTTTTCTATGTTGGCATTTTTTGCAAGACCTGCGAAAATGGGTACATTAACGCTTAGCCCAACATAAGAACTGCTGAACCAATTTCCACTATTAAAAAAATTAAACTGGTTACGTTGGGCTATCTTACTGTAGGCTGCATTAAGATTTGCAGTAGGCAGTTTTGTTAATTTATAACGCCTTACATTAAACTCATTTAATTTTTTACCCAGCGAAAGATATTGAAAGTCGGGACGGTCTGTGTATTGGTAATTGCCTTCGTTTAAAAGCCCTTCTTTTATTTTATCGGGAGTAACTTTATCGGTAAGTACCAGGGTATCTTTCATCGGCATGCCAATTAGTAACTTTAGGCCCAGGTAGCCATTGTCTATTACAATTTGTACTGACGCTCTTTCGGTTTGCAGGTTTGCTAACTGAACAGTTACTTTATCTACATCCAGCATTTCTGTAAAGCCATTCTTGTATAACTCTTTTGAATCGTGCAGCAATTTTTGCAGCCTTTCAATGTTGGCATCGAGCTGGTCGGTTTGTGTAGTACTAACCACAAGCTGGTAATAAACTTTATAGATATTTGCTCTTATATTGGTGGTGGTAACATCTACTGCTTTTTTCGAAAAATCTATAGAAGTTTTCCTCGCCTGAAGCCCAACAAACACCTGCCCGTCAAACAAAATCTGCGAAAGTGTTACACCTGCAGATGCATTCCATTTAGAACCAAATGCCGCTTGCACAAATCCAAAATCTGAGGGTGGCACAATTGTATTTCCACTGCCGTCTTTTACGCCTTCCTGTGCAAGAACCCCATAAGTAGCAGCTGCAATAAAATTGGGGAAACTCTGCACGGCAACATTTGGATAAAAAGTGGGGCCAAAACTGCCATTAATCTGTGGCAGCGCCATTGCCGTAATACCTTTATTTGTCTGTTCCTGTATTAATATATCTAACAAAGCATTTTTTACCTGTAGATTATTAGTAATACCGTAGTCAATACATTGCTGTATTGAAAATTCATGTTTGGCTGGCGCCTGTTGTTGACTGGGCTGAGCTCCGGAAACTAAAAAAAGTAGGGCGAACTGAATACTAATTCCTAATCTGCGCTTCATGCTGCTAATGATTTATTTTTTCTTTGTTGCTTATATTTTTCTATCAGTAATTTCCCTTTTTCTGTAGTAATTGCATGTACATAAAGATTGTACATCTCTATACAAACCCTAACAAGACTGTACTTTCCGTAAGGAAACATTTCCTGGTTAAATGCTATAAAAAAACTCTCTAATCTAAACTTGGCGGTTATATCTACATCGAGATCACTGCGGTAAAATTCCTCTGCAATACCCCGCTCAAGGTTTTTTGTAATTGCATCCAGCAAAAAGCTGTATTTGTGCTTTTTGAACTTTAAATGCGTTTCCGGATAAAATTTTTCAAGATCAAAAATTATCAGTGGATTCATCGCATCAATAGCTTCGCCTAACGAATCCATATCCATAAATAATTCGTCAACTGCGTTGGCAGATTCATTTACCTGCTTAATGCAAACATCCTGCATATGTAACATTTCTCCCTGCATCACTGCTTCAACCAGTTCATCTTTGTCAGTAAAAAACTGATAAAGAGTTTTCTTGCTCACACCCAGTTGGCCGGCTATTTCGTCCATAGTTACAGATCTAAATCCGTATCGCATGAAAAGCTCCCTTGCCTTTTGCTGTATTCGTTCCTTTATTTCCATAGTAATTCTGTGTACGGACGCAAAACTAAGGAAACTAATTTATCAATTACAGTTTCCTTGGTTTTTTTTAGAATATTAATTGGCTTTTTTAAAGCGGCAAATAATCATTATGGGTGGAAGCCTATGCATAGCTGTCGTAAATAATCACTTACTTTATCGTCTAATCAATCAATCATGACATCAAAAAAGCGCCACTTACAAGCTTCTTTTCACTGGAAAAACCTGTTGCAGCTTTTTTTTCAAGGCTTGGTAATTATTGCACCAGTGGGTGTTACCATCTACGCCGTTATCTGGCTGTTCAATGCTGTCGATAGTTTATTGCCCAATGTTATCTATTCGTTGTTACCAAACCTTTTTGGCGATGATACAAATGGCGAACTGCGCCAGTTTCGGGGTGTTGGCTTTGTGGTAGTAATGCTCATTGTTATACTTGTTGGCCGTATCTCCTCTTCATTTGTAATGAGTAAGTTGGTAGATCTGCTCGATGGACTTCTGGAACGCACACCAGGTATAAAATTTATCTATACCTCCGTAAAAGATTTCCTTGAAGCCTTTACAGGCAACAAACGAAAATTTAATAAACCCGTACTGGTTAATGTAGATGGCAACGATGTCTGGCGAATCGGCTTTATAACCCTTGAAGATGCCGGTGATTTTGAGCTTTTTGATCATGCGGCGGTGTACATTCCATTAAGCTACGCTATAACTGGCGTCACCTATTTTGTACCAAAAGAAAAAATAAGACCTTTGCATAACATCAGTTCCTCCGAAGCTATGAAGTTTGCTGTATCAGGTGGTGTTTCAGAAGTTGAGGAGCATCATCAATCCGCTCCATTTGTATAAAAAATAAAGACATTATTGGCCCGGCATTAGTTTTTCATAGCGTCTTTACTTGCGTCGCACACTTGTACAGTTATACCTTTATTGAGCTTTTAATACAGAAAACATCCCTTAAAAGTTTAGCCGCAACAGCTGTTCAACTGGCCGTTTGCAGCGTTTTGATCAGCACGTATTAACGTTATCAACATGTATTATCCGCTTCCAATTCTCTACAATTGCTTTATTTTGCAGCTTCAATAAATAGCTGATGCGAATGCATAATTTTAATTCCGGGCCTTCCATACTTCCGGCAGAAGTACTGCAACAGGCCTCTGACGCCCTTTTTAACTTTAACAACACGGGTTTATCCATACTTGAAATAGGCCACCGCACTTCCTGGTTTGGAGATGTAAATGCAGAAGCCCGGTCACTGGTAAAAGAATTGATGCAGCTGGGTAACCAACACGAAGTTTTGTTTTTACACGGTGGCGCATCCACACAATTTATGCAAGTTCCCATGAACCTGCTGGATACTGGTGCAACAGCCGCATACAGTAATGATGGCATTTGGGGCAGCAAAGCGATTAAAGAAGCAAAATTGTTTGGCAACGTAAATGTGGTAGCTTCATCAAAAGATAAAAACCATTCCTATATCGCCAAATATTTTTCGGTTCCGGCAGATTCGGCTTATTTCCATTATACCACCAACAATACCGTTGAAGGAACAGAATGGCACAACATACCCGAAGTTTCGGTTCCGCTCATAGCAGATATGAGCAGCGATATTTTTTGCAGGCCAATCAATTTCTCAAAATTTGATTTAATTTATGCCGGGGCCCAAAAAAATATGGGTGCCGCCGGCGTAAACCTTGTGGTAGTAAGAAAAGATATCCTTGGCAAAATACAAAGGCCAATACCAGCTATTATGGATTATCGCAACCATATAGAAGCAGATTCTCTTTTAAATACACCGCCTGTTTTTGCAGTGTATGTGGCTATGCTCACCTTACGCTGGATAAAAAAAGAAGGCGGCTTGGCTGAAATGGAAAAACGTGCCAGGAAAAGGGCTGATCTCTTTTATAAAACATTGGACGAACTTTCCCTGTTTACACCCATTGTTGCCAAAGAAGACAGAAGCCTTATGAATGCCACTTTTAGTTTACCAAATGCTGAATTGGAAAAAGAGTTTCTCGATCTTTGTAAGGCAAATGGCATGGTAGGCGTAAAGGGCCATCGAAGTGTTGGCGGGTTAAGGGTTAGCATGTACAATGCCCTACCCCTAAGCAGTGTGGAAGCTATTTGCTTATTGATGCATGAGTTTTCGGAAAAATATTCTTAAAATAAACTCCATTGCTGATAAAAAATATACAGTACAAGAGTGCGACGCAAGGAACGATGACCAAAGAATATATTGCAGGGCCCATAATAATTTTTATACCAGACTAACACATTAAATAAATGAGCATAATTAAACCTTTTAAAGCCTTAAGACCCGGTGCCCAATTTGCAAAACAGGTTGCAAGCAGGCCATACGATGTTTTAAGCAGTGCCGAAGCAAGAATTGAAGCAAGGGGAAACCATTGTTCTTTTTTACACATTACCAAAAGTGAGATAGACTTGCCTGAAAATATTGATACGCATAGCCAGGAAGTTTACGACCGTGCCAAAGAAAACCTTACTGCATTCGTTAAGAGGGATATTTTGTTCAGGGAAAGTAAGGATTGTTTTTACGTTTACCGGCTTATTATGGATGGCCGCAGCCAAACGGGTCTTGTTTGTACCAGCAGCATCGATGATTATGAAAATGACATCATTAAAAAGCATGAATTTACCCGGCCGGAGAAAGAGCAGGATCGTATAAACCATATTAAAACTACCGGTGCTCAAACAGGTAACGTCTTTCTTGCTTACAGGAATGTTAAGGAACTTGATGAATTGATTGAAACCTGTGTTACCACCAAAACAGCAGTCTACAATTTTACTGCAGACGACAATATTGAACATGCCGTTTGGATTATAAATGATACGGATACGGTTAATAAAATTTCAACCATTTTCAAAGATAATGTTCCCTGCACTTATATTGCGGATGGCCACCACCGTGCAGCTTCTGCTGCTAAAGTAAGAAAGGCACTGGGGAAGGATGCTGCTCAAAATGCAGATTGTTTTCTTACAACACTTTTCCCTGCAAGCCAGTTGCAGATAATGGATTATAACCGCTTAGTAAAAACATTGAATGGCTTAAGCGTAAACGATTTTCTTACAGCAATAGCAACAGATTTTGAAGTTGAACCAAATGAATCCGGAACCTACAAGCCGAGGCAATTACATGAGTTTGGTTTTTACGCTGATAAAAAATGGTATAAGCTTACAGCAAAACCAGGTACCTGGACAGAAGACCCGATAGGTGTTTTAGATGTAACAATTTTACAAAACAACATATTAAGTAAATTGCTGAATATTCATGACCAGCGCACCGATAAAAACATTGACTTTGTAGGAGGTATACGCGGCCTTGGAGAGCTTGAGAAAAGAGTGAACAGCGGTGAAATGGAAGCGGCATTCAGCCTTTACCCCGTTAGTATTGAACAGTTGCTTTCCATAGCAGACTCAGGTAATGTAATGCCGCCAAAAAGTACCTGGTTCGAGCCAAAATTAAGAGATGGGTTACTTACACACCTTATATACGAATAAAGATGCTGCTTCATAAACCGCTTTGTTTTTTTCTGGTGCTTGCTGCATTGCAAACGGGTTTTGCCCAAACACAGGATGCAGCTACTTTGCATGAAACAGCAAGGAGCCTCATGCGCCAGGGCGATTTTGAAAATGCCCAGCTGGTGCTGGATAAGGCACTGCTGCTAAAAGCGGATGACATTGATCTGCTTAAAGACAAGGCATTTATTTTTTATCTGCAGAGAGATTTTGCAAACTCAATCGAAATTGGTAAAAAAATAACAGCAAGGCCCGATGCAGATGTGCAAAGTATACAAATACTTGGGCTTGCATATAAAGCCATTGCCGAAGAAAAGGAAAGCGATAAAATGTACAAAGCAGCTATTAAAAAATTTCCTGCAAGCGGTGTGTTGTACAGTGAATATGGCGAGCTGCTTTCAAACGCAGGCAATAACGCAGAAGCCATCACGCAGTGGGAAAAGGGGATTGAAACAGACCCTAATTACAGCGGCAATTATTATTACGCATCTAAATACTATGCGCAAAACGGAAATATTATTTGGGGCCTTTTATACAGCGAAATTTTTCTAAATCTCGAGAGCCTCACAGCACGCACAGGCGAAATAAAAAATATACTTTTTGGCGGCTATCAAAAACTTTTCAGCGACCTCTCTATATTGAACAGCGCTAAACAAAACGGTAGCTCTTTTGAAAAACTGGTGGCTGCTAACTTTAGCAAATTGACAGGCCTGATGACGAACGGCGTAACACCGGAAGTACTCACAGCGTTGCACACCCGTTTTATCCTTAACTGGTTTAATGGCGACGGGAGGCAGTTTCCGTTTCGTTTATTTGATCAGCAGCGTCTTCTGTTGCAGGCAGGCTATTTTGATGCCTATAACCAATGGCTTGTTGGCGCAGTTGCCGATACACAACGCTTTCAGGGATGGACACAAAATAATCCAGAAGAAGTAAAAGCCTTTCAAAAATACCAAGGCAGCGTTATTTTTAAAATGCCTGCTGCACAGTATTACCCCCATTAATTTTTTTTGTACCCGGCAGTTGTAACATTGTGCAGCTTTGGTTGCGTCGCACTCTTGTACTTAATTTTTTTATTCAGCAACTAAGCAAAGTTGTTGTGTGTACAATATCCTTTGGGTAATTGCAGTAGCCGCTGCTCACTAAATTAATTAATTAACTATAAAAATCCTTTACCTTGGTTTTCAAAAAAATATATCATGAAAACCGTCGTAAATTCTGGAAGGCGTCTAATAAAAAAAAGGTTAGCTAACCCTTTATCTTCAGCCTTATTTTTTTGCTTAATCGCCTCCGCTCTTTTTTCCTGCAATGCAAAAAAAGAAAACATAGAAGAAAAAGAAACGGGGCCCGATGTAGATTATTTTGCCGTACGTAATGAGCATTTTGGCGTTATGCCAAAAGAAGTAAGAAGCGCAATTTTTTCAAGGCTGGCGCAAGATAACAGGCAGGAAGAAATAAATGCCAAAGCGCCTGCAGTGCCTAAGTGGAAATTAATTGGCCCTTCCACAACCGGTGGCAGAATAACAGATATTGAAATGCCAGGTGGCAACGATACAACAATTTATGCAGGAAGTGCAAGTGGTGGTATTTTTAAAAGTACCAACTATGGTAACAGCTGGTCTCCGGTTTTTGACAAAGCAATATCCCTGGCCATTGGCGATATTGAAATTGACCCCAACAACGATAAGATTATTTATGCAGGTACCGGTGAACCAAATACTGGCGGCGGTTCAATTACTTACGATGGTGATGGTATTTACCAGTCGCTCAATGCTGGTAAAACCTGGAAAAATATTGGATTAACCACGGTAGGTACAATCGGAAAAATATCAGTGGCTAAAACAAACAGCAGTATCATCTACGTTGCAGCGGTAGGCAATATTTATCAGAAAAGTACAGAGAAGGGTTTATATAAATCAACAAATAGCGGTACTACCTGGACAAAAATTTTATACCTCTCCGACTCTACCTCGGTAAACGATGTGGCCGTAAGCCCGGTTGATGCGAATGTTTTATATGCCACTACTTGGGAAAGAATTTCAAGACCTGGCGTGAGAGTGTATGGCGGAATTACCACCAACCTTTATAAATCCACAGACGGGGGAACAAACTGGACAAAGCTGCTGCCCGACGATGCCAACCGTGGCAAAATGAGTATTGATATTCCACCAACCAATCCCAATAAACTTTTTGTAAGTATTGCCAATAAAGACGGAACTTTTAATACCATTTACCGTTACGATGGAACAACTTTTACAACTGCGTCAAGTGGTGTATTTGGTTCTACTACCTATACCTGGTGGTTTGGCGGCATTAAATGCCACCCTACAGATGAGAATATTGTTTACTACAGCGATTTTAATTTGTACCGCACCGTAAACGGTGGTACAAGCTGGCAAACCGTTGCTCCATCTTCTCATGTAGATCAGCACAGTGTGTTTATTCACCCCAGCAATATTTCAAAAGTAGTAATTGGCAATGACGGTGGCGTGTACACATCAACAAATACACTTACCAGTTTAATGCACAGTAACATCTCTAATACCCAGGTTTATGATTTAGATGTTTACAAGGTGGATGAAACTTTTATAAGTGCCGGTTTCCAGGATAACAGTTTTGCCCACACATCAACGCAAACATTAACAGGGTGGCAAGCGTATGGGGGTGGCGATGGTGTAGAAGTAAGGGTAAGCCCTACTGACAAAACAGAAACTTATGCATCCCAGTATGGCGGAATTAATATTGGAACAAATGGTATTGGCGCAACTGACAGGTATAACTGGCGCTGCCCCATCCGCCTCGATCCTGTTACACCTTCTGTCCGTTATATGGGTACCAACAAGGTATACAAATTCAGTCCCTCTCAAAGTAAATGGACTGTTATCAGCGGCGATTTAACCAATGGCACAGGCACAGGTAATTACGGCACCATCACTACTCTTGCCATAGCGCCCTCCAACAACAATTATATCTATAGCGGCAGCGATGACGGACAAGTTTATGTGACCAAAAATGCTGGTGCAAGCTGGCAGAATATCACAGCAGGACTACCGGGCTTATGGACAACTTTTATAAAGACTGACAGAATAAACCCGGAGATCGCTTACATTGGTTTTAGTGGCTACCGGTATGGTGTAAAAGATGCGCATATTTATAAAACCATCAACGCAGGCGCAAGCTGGGTAAGAATTTCAAACAATCTGCCACAGGTGCCGGTTAACGATATGGAGATAGATCCGGCAAACACTGCAACACTTTACCTGGGTACAGATATCGGCGTATATCGTAGTACAAATGATGGCACCAACTGGAACAAACTGGGCGCTAAAATGCCTTCCGTAGTTGTTTCAACATTGAACTTTGCGGTGAATTCCAGGCAACTTTATGCAGCAACTTATGGTCGCAGCGTTTATAAATTGAGCCTTCCACTTGCGGCTGTTACCAATGCTAACAGTTCATTAGACGGCAATAGTAAGCAAGCAGTTTTGGTAAGCGTATACCCTAACCCCGCAACCACCTACGCAATTATTACCCTGCGCAATAATTTACAGGGTACGGTTATCAGCATCTATAATTCAAATAGCAAAATGATGTTCTCCCAAAAAATAAACGCGAATGTTTTGCAGCAAAAAATTGATCTTAAAAACTATGCGAAAGGTGTTTATTATGTTGAATGTAACGGTAACAATATAAAAACGACCAGTAAGCTAGTTGTGCAATAAGCAGTTTAAAAGAATGATGCTTTTGTATACATCAACACAAATTGTTTAAATAGTTTTTAGGGGCCCGGCTGAAGAATACGAATGTGGCTTTACTTGCGTCGCACACTTGTACGTTCGGAGCAACAAGCAACAAGGCGCAAGGCAACGAGGCAAAAAGGCAATGAGGCAAGAAGGTAAAAATGCTCACTGTTCACTACTCATTGTTCGTTGTTCACTGTTCATTAAAGTTCAGAAAGTACAAGTGAGTGACACAACAGGCGATGCCATAAAAGACAAATGCTGGCTGCCAAAAAAATAATTTAATTTGTCAGCGTCTATATTTTTATTGAACAACTTCTTTACCGGCTTTACTTAAATGAAAAGCCAGGAAACCGATGGACAACAGCAAAAGAAACCCGGCGGCCAGCATAAATGTTGAAGAAAGTGAGAACATATTTAGAATAGGAAAAATAATAATGGGCGATAGAAACTGTCCCAGAAACCAAAAGGTAGTAAGCTTACCAATTTCTTTACCTCTTATTTCGGGTGGTACAATTTTCATTACCCACATATTGGTGTTTGGGATCATCATGCCCATACCTAAACCGGTAATCATCATGCCAATTACTACTACTGAATAAGCTTGCGAAATGGCAATGCAAAAGAAGCCTGCGGCCATGAGCAGGTATCCTGTAAAAAATATAGCGAGAAAACCAAGGCGGCCTTTTATTTTAGCATAAGAAAAAGAAGACATAGCAGAAAATAAGGTACTGGACGCAATGGCAGCACCTATCATTGAATTTTTTTCTACCCCTAACGCCTTTAGATAAAATGGAATTTGTACAGGTATTAAAAAGAATAAGATCCACATGAACATGGTATTGATAAACAGCAGCCAGGTAATGCCGGGTGCTTTAAAATTCTGCTGCATCTGTTGGCTATGTTTTAAAACTGTGGGCTCCTGAAGAAAGAAAATAGTTAGTGGAAAAACCGCTAAAGAAAATAGATAAATAAGAAAGGGGTATCTCCAGCCAATATCGGCTAGAACACCGCCAAGCCCTATAAATAATATGCCACCCAATGACATAAATGCGATCTGTAAGCCAACAAATTTCAGCCGCTCTTTTCCTTCAAAGTAGTCGGCAATTAAAGTGATTACGATGGTCATAGACATGCCTACAGCAATGCCTAGTACAACACGCGAAAACAAGATGGCATATAAATTATCAAGATAGAAACCTGCAGAACCTGCCAGGGCATAAACAATAAGTGACATGCGCAAAATACCCAGCCGTCCATAACGGTCAATAAGCCGCCCTGCAACGGGTGAGAAAATAGCAATCATTAAAGCTGGTATTGTAAGAACCAGTTTAACGAGTAAGTCAGCATTTTTAACGACTGCAAAATCCTTTGCCATCTGCGGTAAAGACGGAGAAATAGTGATGACAGACATAATAGTTAGACTGCTTACGAGCAGAAGCGTGAGCTTCATTTGCCATGTTTTATTTTCCATGAATAGTGGTTTGAAATTTTAAGTAAAATATGCCGGTTTGTTTTCTGAATAATACCAGGTACTCAATTGTTTACATGCATCGTTATTTTTCAATTACTTTACCATCGTTGTTAAATCTTATTTTAAGGTTGATGATACAATGAGCTTTGGCTATCTTTAAGAGATGTTGTATTTCAAATATAAACTTATAATTAGTTAACGATGAAAAACACTAAGCTTATATTAATCATTATTTGCTGTTTTTTCATTTCATGGAAGGACAAGGATCCTAAAAAAGCACCCAATATTGTTTTAATTGTAGCAGACGATCTTGGATATTCTGACCTTGGTTGTTTTGGAAGCGAGATACCCACACCAAACATAGATGCACTTGCAAAGCAGGGCCAAATATTTACAAATTTTTATACCGAATCTACCTGCTCTCCTTCAAGGGCCATGTTACTTTCAGGAACGGATAATCATGTTGCGGGTTTAGGGAACATGGCTGAAAATATTCCCAACTTTCCTGAACAGATTGGCAAACCCGGGTATGAAGGTTATCTTAATAATAAAGTAGTGTGTGTTGCACAACTTATGAAGGATGCAGGCTATGACACTTATATGGCTGGCAAATGGCATCTTGGTTTAACACCTGACCAAAGCCCCTTTGCGAAAGGGTTTGAGCGGTCGTTTACTTTACTGGATGCTGCTGCAAATCATTTTTATCCCGATACCCGTTCTACTTCTTTTTGGGAAGACGACCACTTTGCTCAATACCCCAACGGGCAATATTCAACGGATGTTTATACAGATAAAATGATCAGTTTTATTAAAGACGGGCATACTGATAAAAAACCATTTTTTCTGTATGCTGCTTATACTTCGCCGCATTGGCCATTGCAGGCTCCGCCGCAATATATAGCAAAGTATCATGGTGTGTATGATATTGGATACGACAGTTTGAGAGTGCTGCGCTTCAATGCTTTAAAGCAAAAAGGTTTAGTGGCAGCTAATGTTGTATTGCCGCCATTGCCAACGGTAAAAGGAGACCTGTATAATGTTACCAACCAGCCTTTGCTTCCATGGACGGCACTTGATAAAAACCAGCAAAAGATAGAAGCAAGAAAAATGGAAATTTATGCCGGCATGATTGATAACCTCGATTACAACATTGGCCGGCTTATTCAGTATTTAAAAGACATAGGCGAATTTGAAAATACTTTTTTTGTTTTTATTTCTGATAATGGTCCATCTTCTGCTGATGCAAACGGCACGCCCGACAGGCTTAATCCATATCTGTACATGGGCACGGCAAATTCATTTGTGGCTTATGGATCGCAATGGGCGCATGCTTCCAGCGCAGTGAATAGTTTTTACAAAGGTTACAGTGCAGAAGGTGGCATACATGCGCCAATGATTATTAAAATGCCAATGCAACTGACAGGCCTGGGAACAGTTAATGCTTTCACGACTATCATGGATCTGGCTCCAACTTTTCTTGATCTTGCAGGTGCCACCTATCCCTCAACTTACAATGGGCGTGCTGTAACGCCATACAAAGGAGCGTCTATAATTCCCTTGTTAACCAAGAAAAAAAACAATGTGCATAGTGATGATTACGTTATGGGATGGGAGCTTTTTGGAAGATGTGCCATTAGAAAAGGAAAATGGAAAATTACCAGGATAGAAGCACCTTTTGGAAAAGGTGTTTTTCAATTGTTCAACATAGATGAAGACCCAACTGAATCTCATGACTTATCAAAACAATACCCCGATAAATACAAAGAACTTTTAGAGCAATGGAACACCTATGTAAAAGATAACGGAATAATAATGGCGAACCCCTGATCCTGATAAAAAATATATAAGCGCTTATACATTTTTTGTGGGCCCGGCATTTATGCTACTATCATCGCCTGTTGCGTCGCACTCTTGTACATTCTGATTTTAACTAGGCAATTACCCGTAGTGGGTTTGTTACGAATTAAACTTTTTTAGTCTTCCCTAAAATAAAAGCTAAGGGTATAATTCAGCCGTGGAAGAATGCAACCTTATTTTGTTTTAAATTGTTTTGCATACAATAGCGTTACAATATGAGACTCTATGGTTATAAATAATTAAAAATTGCGGACAACTGCATAAAAGAAAAAGGACACTACCGGTGCGGCTGGGTACCTAGACTCTGATTGCGTGAAGGTTTTGGGCTTTGCATTCGGGCGGGCGTCGGAGTACAAATTTCCAGGTATACATGTTAGCCCGGCTTAAGCAAAATTAATATCCGCGTTACGTTGTTTACCTAATTCATTTCTTTCATTATTTTTTCTAGAGTTTAGTAAGAGCAGCTCCTTTATGGGCGGCAATATGATCCGTCTTATTACTTTTTATTTCATATTGAGGTTCTTCTTTCGAAGCGTGGTGTGTATAACCTTTGTAATCGAAATCTTTGGTATGTATTTTAATGATCGTTCCTGAAACTCTTCCTGCTTCGGAGTTCCAACTTACTTTGTCGCCCGTTTTAAATTTAGTTTTCATAAATTTTTTTTAGTTGCGATTTATTTTTTCATCAGCATACGATACCTTTCCATCAACTATTTTTGCAGGTGTAGTATAGCTGTGTTCCTTAACTTTTCCCGGTGCCATAATATGCAATACCGTCCAGTCTTTTACTTTCAGATAGTCCGATACCATACATCTATGACACCTCCACCAAACTGCTTCGGAGCACATATAAGCCGTTGATTGTTCTAAAGCTATTTGCTCCAGTTTTACAATAGCTTTTTCAAATGCGTTAGTTTCCATATAATCAGCATAACCCCTGAACGAAGGGTTGTTCCATCTGGTATTTTTTGAATCTTTATTTACCTTTCTTCTTCCTCCCAGATCGGCCATGTGTATGTATTTTATGCCGGCTTCTTCTAAAGAGGTTTGTAAATTTTCTTTGTTAAACTGAGGGAACTTGCGGGACCCCGGCAAGCTACGTATATCTACCAGAAATTTTATACCAAACGATCGCAGCATATCCAGGAATTCTTTCAACGTGCGGGTGGAATGTCCGATTGTATATATGGTATGGGTTCCTGGTTTGTTCATTTGGCGTTGTTCAATGCTAACATATACTTGTCAATATACATTTGTTTCTCTTTGGATTTGTATTGTTGTATGTATCGCGGATGTTCAAGAACTTTTATAGTATCAAAAAACTTTACTTCGCTATTTAGCGTTTGGATAAAATCTGCATTTTTCTTTCCGAGCACAAAAACTTCCGAAGTATCCAATCCCAGACTTATGTGTTTTTCCATAGACATAATAATAAAGTTCTTTACCGTTTCGAAAAGAATAGGATCATCATAATAATTGGCATTAAGCCATTTGCCTTCATCTGTTTGCCGTACAATGGCTAACGGAAATGGCGAATTGATGTAAAATTGATTATAAAAATCATTTGCCCCACCATATTCCGCAATGATATCATACATGAAAACAGATGAAATCTCGTGTGTACGTGCTGTTTTCATTTTGATACCACAGACGCTTTCCAGTCGTTTGGTATCGGTAAATGGCACACCGGTTACTCCTGCACCGTGGCGGCTTGGATTAATACCGATGATGAATTTCCGCTGATTTGTATCGTGGTAATATTTATGGTAAAACTGTTGCATCACTTCCATTGTTTCGGGATTGTCTAAATAAGGGTTGAGTACCTGAAAATTTTCTGGTAGTTTGTCAGAATAATATAACTGCCGGTTGAAATCAATCACTTTTTCACCAAATGTTTTAGACATAATATTTTTATTGTTTGTCTGTTTCTGCAATGTCGCTTGCCCATGTTGGTTGCCTTGGCTAACATGGAACCGCTATATTCTTTGCTACAATAAAAGCCCAATTATAATACAACAGTACAAGAGTGCGACGCAACTAAAGCATCATGCATGTACTTATGCCGGGTACATAAAATTCAAATACTACAAAAGAAAAACAGGCATAAAATAAAATCACCAACTTTCTATTTTTTATGAGTAAGAAAGTTGGTGATAGGTTTATAAAAACCAGTTGTGCTTATTTACCTTGTGGCGGTATTATAAATGGTGCCGGCTGCGGATTTATTGGTTCCAGTTTTTTGTTGGCAAAAGCCGGGTGATTGGCGGGAATAAAATTTCCGCGAAACTCCATAAAAGGCATTGGCATTACAGGAACAGGATCGCCGTTTGGCTGACTGATGTTTCCATGATATGGGTTTAAATATTCCCATACCGTTTTCCCCTCGGGAGTTACTTCGAAGAAACGACCTTTGGCTCCCTCGTCTATAAAAGTGTTTCCGTTAGGCATTCTTTCAACGCCTGAAATAAAACTACTGAAAAAGGAAAGTGTATCTGGTGCCCTGTAGAACCAAACGGGTTTTTCGGGACCGTATGGTTTGCCCTTTTCTAAAATATAATTTCCTTTCTTGTCAACTGGAGGCGAGAACTCGTAAGCCATGGAGTAGTTATTACCCAAAGTGCCCATATTACTCCAATCAATTTCTCCTGGAGGATGGTTGTTGAACACAGTTAAATTTCCTGCTCCAGGATTTCCTTTCTCGATCCATCTTATATCATGCTGGCCAAATAATGTGCGGTTGGTTGAATCACCTCTTTTATAGTTTTGCGGATTGCCCCAGCGGTAAAGAAAATCTCCGCCTTTACCCATACGGCCACCTTTGTGACTGGCAGCTTGCTGTGTAGTTGTGCTGTGATCAATTATAAAAATTTCACTCAGATTTGGTGAGCTGAAGGCGATTTGATCGAGGTCGGCATTGTACTTAATAGCGTTGAAATGAAAGATATCTGATCCTAAATTATCTACAGTTGAATTTCTGTGCATTATTCCCTTTGCCTTTAAATCTTCCAGAACCGCTTCGGTCATAGGTGGTGGCAATGGTGCCCCAAGGTTAAAGTCTAATAATTCAGGGTGATCAGAAATTTTGCCATAGTTTTCTCTTTTAGCATCGGCATCCTGAATTAAATGATCTGATAAATGCCACTCCCATACGATACTGCCACCTGTTTTTCCTTCGGGTACTATTTCTATAATTTCTTCTGGCCATGGGCCTGATTTAGGTGTCAGTTCAGGCTTTCTTCCCAAAGCCATAGCCATATCGTATGACATGGCTTCGTAGGCTATTGCAAGAATATGACCGTTAGGCATTACAGTAAAATCATGGTGTACGATGTGTTGTTCATTGGCATATTCATAATCCCATAATATCTTTCCATCCCAGCTAATTTTTTGAATGCGGCCGTAGGGTCCGCAACAACCAAATACGGGAAAATCAGGATCAACAGCACCCTGAAAAAGTGATCCATCATCCATAAGATAGGCATGGGTTACGGCATAGTTTCCCTTCCATTGATGTACTACTTCTCCTTTACGGTTTATAAGGTCTATATACGGCGCATTAGGCACCGCGAACAATACATATCCATCTGCAAGGCCATCAGAAGTTTTGGTTAATCCACGGGGGACACCAATACCAAACATATTTCTGGGTTTAGGGGCTGCGCCGTCCATTTGGCACAATGCGGCAGTGGATAATATGGTAAACAGGCCGAGAATCAAATAGCTCTTTATCATAACAAATTAGTTTAGACTTTTTAGACAATCAAATTTCAAAACTGTCGATCCTTACATTTTTAAAACAATTATTTTTTCTCCCCCGGTGGCGGTAATATAAATGGTGCCGGCTGAGGATTTATTGGTTCCAGTTTTTTGTTTGCAAATGCAGGATGATTCGCCGGAAAAAAGTTTGCCCTGAATGCGAAATAAACCATTGGAAATAATGGATTGGCATCGCCATTTGGTTGCATAATGTTACCTCTGTAAGGATTTAAATATTCCCAAACAATCTGGCCTTCTTTTGTAACTTCAAAAAAGCGGGCTTTTGGGCCTTCATTTATGAAGGTATTACCGCTTTGTAACCTTTGTGCTCCGGATATAAAACTGCCGTGAAAAGAAACGGTATCAGCAGCCATATATGTCCAAACAGGTTTTTGCGGTCCAAATGTTTTATTGCCCTCTAAATAATAATTGCCTTTGGCATCTGTAGGGGGTTTAATTTCAAAAACCATGGAATAATTCATGTCGCCATTCATATAAGGTAGATCATTGTTGTAGACAGTGAGATTGCCTTCGCCCGGATTTCCTTTATCTATCCAGCGAACATCATGCTGGCCAAATAATTGCTGATTGGTTGAATCACCCCTTTGGTAATTTTCGGGATTTCCCCATCGGTAAAGGAAGTCACCTCCTTTTCCCCTCTTTCCGCCTTTATGGCTTGCCGATTCTTTTACTGTAGTGCTGTGGTCAATGATAAAAATTTCGCTTAGCTCCGGTGAACTAAAAACAATCTGATCTAAATCTGCATTGTATTTAATGGCATTAAAATGAAAAATATCAGCCCCCAGGTTGCCGGAAGTGGCATTTCTGTCTTCCATGCCCTTTCCTTTTAGAATATCTATGCTGTCTTGGCTGATATAAGGGGGAATTTTTCGTCCTCTGTTTATATCCAATAATTCGGGGTGATCTGCAGGCTTGCCATAATTGGCTTTTTTTGCATCAAAGTCCTGTACCAAATGGTCTTGCAGATGCCATTCCCATACAATGTTGCCGTGCGTTTTTCCATCCGGAACTATCTCAACGATCTTTTCTAACCAGGGGCCATCTTTAGGAGTATTTTCGGGTTTTATGCCAATGGCTAAGGCCGCATCATAAGAAATTACGTGATATACTAAAGCAAGTATATGGCCATTTGGCATTACCGTAAAATCATGATGTATCATTTCCGTATCATTTGCCAGTTCAAAATCCCAGAGCATCTTTCCATCCCAGGAAACTCTTTGCAGCCGCCCATAGGGCCCGCCAAAACCAAAGGTGGGGAAGTCCGGATCAACTGCGCCCTGCACAACAGATCCGTCATTTTGCAAATAGGCATTAAATACGCTGTAATTCCCTTTCCATTGGTGCACTACGTCGCCTCTTCTATTGATAAGATTTACAAAAGGAGAATTAGGAACCGCATAAATAATGTAGCCATCTTCTATGCCCACACTATTAACTTTTAAACCACGCGGAATATTAAGCCCAAACATATTCCTGTCTGCCCGCGGTGGCTTTTTAGCTATTGAATCTTTATCATTTTGCTGGCAGAATGATCCTGTTGAAATAAATAATAACAGGGAGAGAATGAGGTACGTTTTTTTCATGTAAAAAATGGTTGAAGTGAGTAGAATCGAACGTAATGTAACAATTAAAGGCTAAAATATTTTCCGTGAACTTAAATTTTTTTAAATGAATTAAACATTATCTTCATTACTACAAAAATTAATTCATCTAAAAAAATCCCCCTCGAAAATGTCAATCAAAATTATTGGTGCTGGTTTTCCGCGAACCGGCACAAGTACACTTAAGGAGTGTCTCCAGATTCTTGGTTATTCTAAAACTTACCACATGAAGGAACTTTTAGTTAACCCGGAGGATCTTCACTACTGGACAACGCTTAAAGAAACCGGTACAACAGATTGGGATAAATTATATAACGGCTTTGCAGCAACGGTAGATTTTCCCGGCTATCCCTGGTATAAACAGCACATGAAACAGTACCCCGATGCAAAGGTTATTTTAACGGTACGACCCTTTGAAAAATGGTATACCAGTATTAACAGTACCATCAAGAATGCCGGGCCCAAAACTCTTCCGCAGAAACTTATGGCAATGGCTAAACTTGCTGTTAGTGCCCGGTTTAGAAAGGTAATTAAATGTGTGAAATTTGCGAAGCAAACAATTTTTGCAGAAGAATTGCAGGGTAAAATTGAAGATAAAGCGGAGGCTGAAAAAATATTTGACAAGCATATAGCAGACGTTAAAGCTTATGTGCCGGCAGAAAAATTACTTGTTTGGGATGTTTCAGATGGTTGGGCTCCCCTTTGCAATTTTTTGAATAAGGCTATACCCAATGACACTTTTCCACATGCAAATAAAAAAGAGAACTTTAAAGAAATGTTAGGCGAACTAGCAAAAGGTAATATGGTATAGGGAATGCGTAAAAATTAAATTAGAAATAAATTCCAAAACTCAAGTCTGTATTATATTGCAAAAAGACACACCCGGGTTAAACAGGGTGTGTCTTTTTTTTGTAAAGCAATTTATGCACCGGGCCTAAATATTTCATAGCATCAACTCTTGCGTCGCACACTTGTACGTCTGGATGATGATTGAGCATTTATCGCAGCGTAGATTTACGCGAATTGATGTTGGCCACTCGACCAACACCGGCGGGAATATTTAAGAAATGTATCCTGATCCTGCAAAAGTCAATATCGTATAATGGGTTGGCTTTACAAAATCAACAGCTACGTAAGTAATTTAAAGAGCGCAAGAACAGCAGCATCTAAAACCGTCGCGGATTTTTTATTAACGGCAGGGCTGTTCCTGCTCAATATATAATCAGAAAGTACAAGGGTGCGACGCAACAGCAGCTTCATTAAGATACGGCTGCCGGGCTCCAAATTAAAAACATAGCAAAGCATATTTTATAGTTTAAGCGGCCCGGTAAATATTGAGGAAGCTTTTAAAATTTTATTGCTAAATTGACACTTCTAACAATACCGAAAAAATGAAACAACTATTAACGATTGGCCGCCTGCGCATGTTATTGCAGGCTGTATTAATGCTGCTAGCTACTGTTGCTGTAAATGCAAAAACAAAAGTAATCCGCTTTAAAGCCGAAACACCACCACTACTGGAAGGCCGTTGGGATATAACTATTGATCAGGACGGTAAACCGGTACCTTCCTGGCTCGAAGTGCAACATTCAGGATTGCATACACTTGTTGGCCAGTTTGTAGGCGATGGCGGCAGTGCACGGCCTATTTCAAAAATTAATTTCAGCGAAGGGAAAATGAGCTTTTCTATTCCACCACAATGGGAGCAAAGCGATAACGATCTTACCGTTGAAGGTATGCTGGCCAATGACAAACTATCCGGCACCATCACTACCCCCAAAGGCAAAGTATACAAATGGACTGGAGTGCGTGCACCATCCCTTAAAAGAACGCAGGAACCCGTTTGGGGAAAACCTATTCAGCTGCTTAACAATAACAACCTTGATGGCTGGCATGCGCTGGGCGAGAAGAATCAGTGGGTGGTAGAATCGGGAGTTTTAAAAAGCGCACACTCCGGTGCCAACCTTGTTACAGACAAAACCTTTAACGACTTTAAACTGCATATAGAATTCCGCTATCCTGCAGAAAGCAATAGTGGAGTTTATCTCCGTGGCCGTTACGAGATTCAGGTTGCAGACAGTAAGGGAATGGAGCCTGCAGTGGGCCAGCTTGGCGCCATTTATGGCTTTATAAAGCCCAGCGATATGATGGCAAAAGACGCCGGAGAATGGCAGTCTTACGATGTTATTCTTGTTGGCAGAACAGTAACACTAAAAGTGAACGGAAAAGAAGTAATCTGCAGGCAGGAAATACCCGGAATTACCGGCGGAGCATTAGACAGCAACGAAGGCGAGCCCGGCCCGCTGCAAATACAGGGCGATCATGGCCCCGTAGAATACCGCAATATTATTATTACGCCGGCTAAATAAAACTAAACCGGTTACTGTACCTATTTTAAAGCATGCTACATTAAAAGCATGCTTTTTTTATTAAATACTTTTTTGAGCCGGGCTAATGTGGTACTATTAAACATCGTTGCGTCGCACTCTTATACGTTCGGATATTCTATTCGGCTTACCATCACTCCACCCGGCATCAAAACGTTGAAACCTGCTTTTAGAATTTACCAATTGCACTTGCCGCTAAAAGCAGCAGCCGAGCTTTTTAAGTTACTGTGCTAAATCACCTCACGTGCTGTTCACAATCATCATTTTTCAAATGGGCGGCCAATACCTTTGAAAAAACAAAAATCTATGAAAAATAAATTCTTCTTTAGAAGCAGTTCATTGCTGCTGTTACTAGCTTTATCAATAAGCCAGTTGGCTGCACAAACCGGTGTTGTTGACAGCACATTTGGCAGGAATGGTTCCGTGCTTACCAAAATTGTAAAGTCACGTGAGGATATTTCCCAGGCCATTGCACTAACTTCCAATGGTAAAATTATCATCGCAGGAAACAGCTTCAATGCCATCGGTTACAGCGATGTTGGCATTGTGCGTTATAAATCAAATGGAGCAATTGATAAGCATTTTGGAACACGTGGAATACTAAATGTAAAAAATGCTTTTTGCAATAAGATCGCTGTACAGGCCGATGGAAAAATTGTAATGGCAGGTGATGTTGCAGTAGGCAGCCAGCTTGCATTTAAGGTATGGCGATTTACCAGAAATGGAAGTGTTGACAGCAGCTTTGGAACAAACGGTACTACTACGGTATTACCGCCCGATGGGTATGCCATTTGCTATTCTGTTGCTTTGCAACCCGATGGTAAAATAGTAGTTGGTGGCTACGATGGATCTTTCTATGCTTCCCTTTTTGTATTTCGCCTTACTGTTAATGGAGTGCTTGACGCAACATTTAACGGAACGGGTTTTAATACGGTAAAACAAAACCGGAGAAGTCTCGAATGCCGTAAATTACTCATTCAGACAGATGGAAAAATTGTTGCCACAGGATCGCTTGATACCGTATTACTTTCTGCCTTTTACAGGTACTATTATCTTGCTGTAAGGTTCAATGCCAACGGATCGCTTGATACTATATTTGGGAATAGGGGAGTAGTTCGGGAAAGCGCCAACAGCAACGATGGTGCATATAGCGCAGGGCTTTTACCCGATGGAAGAATTGTTTTAAGTGGCTACTCTCAGGTAAGCAACATAACAAAGCAAAGCGCTTTATGTCTACAGGCAAATGGAACGGTTGATGCTGGTTTTGGCACCAATGGCTACCAGTATATTGATTATTTTGGTTCAGCAAGTTTTGGCGAAAGCGTGGCCATACAAAGCAATGGAAAAATTTTACTGGCAGGCGATGTAACCGGCAGCATCTATCGTTCCATTGGGCTTGCACGGTTAAATAGCGATGGCTCACCCGATGCATCATTTGGTAATAATGGCCGCGATACTTTTTTTAGTGTATCCTCTTCAATTTCCCTGGGTGTAAATGAAATGATTTTACAGGCTGACGGCAAAATTCTTACAACCGGGTATAAACAAACAACAAAAGATAATTTTTTTACAGCAAGATATTTGAACACACAGCAGTTGGCAGCGCAGGCATTTAGTAGTGCAGTAACTGCTTCAAATATTTTGAACATGAGTTTATATCCAAACCCTGCTGTATCTGATAATATAACGTTGCAGTTTAATAATGCAAAACCAGGCAGCGCAATAATTGGTATATACGATATTAACGGAAAACAAATGCTGCAGCCATTCAGCAGAAACGTGCCGGCAGGATCTGTTACTGAAAATATTTTTATTCCAGCCAACTTTCCAAACGGAACAT
Source organism: Chitinophagales bacterium (assembly GCA_038203525.1). Classification (GTDB taxonomy): domain Bacteria; phylum Bacteroidota; class Bacteroidia; order Chitinophagales; family Chitinophagaceae; genus Limnovirga. The sequence goes on from JBBRDW010000021.1 coordinate 46,966, forward strand.
ACCTGCTTACTGTTTTTATTAACAACGAGAAGAAACTGCTGAAGTTTGAATTGATGCGATAAAGATTTTTTGATATAATTTTTTGCTGCCGGCTGCATTGCAGTTGGCAGCTTCGTTGTGTCACTCACTTGTACGGTTCGACTCTATAAGCGGCTTTTGCGTAACCAGCGAAAAGAACAGTTGACAAACATTTATATTCAATACATTTTCCCTCTATTTTAGTTGTTGCCCGCACTCACTTACGCTTTGGCAAAAGCTCAATAGAATATCAATTGTACAAGAGTGCGACGCAAGAAAAGCCCAATAGCAGTAATGCAGTTGGGTTACAAAATATCTAAACCTTACTTACCTTAATAACATAGCAAACAGGGAACAATTTCGGTAAAAATACATTCCTATTTGCAGCTTGAAACAGGTGTTGTGTACCAGCCTGTTTGAGGTTTACCGTTCATGATACTTTTAAAAAAGCAGGCGATGTTATCTTCGCAAAACTGTTTGTCGTAA
>JBBRDW010000022.1:0-46005 GCA_038203525.1 Chitinophagales bacterium
CCTGTTTTGGCATTGCCAATTTTCCCCTGTTTTATTATACTCACCAAACCTGCGCCGCTAATAATTCCTGGCTGCAAACCTGCGTATTCGAGTATATTAAAAAGCATTGCGGTAGTAGTGCTTTTGCCAGACGTGCCGCCTACCGCAATGGTTCTTTTACTTTTTGCAATAAGGGCCAGAAATTCAGAACGTTTAATGATGGGAATGTTTAGTTGTTTTGCTTTTTGTACTTCGTAAACAGTGTCTTCTATTGCGGTTGAAACTACAACCAGTTCTGTTGAATTGCTGATGCCTGAACCATCTTGCAGAAAACATTTTATTCCTTCGGCTTGCAGTTTTTCTTTTGTATCGTTGTATTCGCCGGGTTTAAAATAGCGGTCGCTGCCGCTTACCGTTTTGCCCTCGCCGGCAAGCCACTGCGCAATGGCGCTCATGCCGGTGCCGGCTACGCCTATAAAAAAAACGTTTTGAAAATTGCTGATGGAACTGATCATGCTGCAAATAAAAGAAAATTAATACATGCTATATTAAACGGGAAAGTTTTAGCATTTGCAGACAATGACGAAGATGGCGGCAATTGCTGCCCAATGATATATTGTACAAGAGTGCGACCACCGCCATGGGCGGGGCCAGCTGCAACAGTCGATGCCATAGAAATACTAAGCCGGGCCCAAAATTAAATCAGGCATGTTTAATTAAACATGCCTGATTAGTTTAAGGAAACCTGTATAATTATTTTGCCTTTACATTGATGGAAATTCTTCTGTCTTTTTGCCTATCTGGCTCGGGTGCATTTGATGGAAATCTCGCAAACCTTGAGCCGTAACCTTCTGCCCCGGTTAGCTGGCCAGCATTGGTTAGAAGTACTTTAAGTACCTCTGAAACCGCAATTGCACGTTTTTGTGATAACTCACGATTAGCGTTTTCGTTGCCTGTTTTATCGGTGTATCCGCCGATTTTTATTTTAACGTTGGGGTAGGCCTTTAAGATAGCTGCTATATTTTTTACCTGTTCCATGCTCTCCTCCGTTACTTCGGCACTGTTGGATGCAAAGTCGATATGGTCAAAATCGATCCAGCGTTTTTTACTGATACTGTCTGCCGGGTCTTTTGATGTAATGTAATTGTAGAACTGATCTTCGGTGCCTCCTTTTTTTACGTTAATTTCTGTACCGTCGGCAAGTGGCAGGGATCGTATGGAATTGACCAACGCTGTATCTATTTTTATTGGGGCGTTAATGTTGGCTGCGCTGTCTGCAACTGCAGGTAAAACACCAACTGTTCCTGATTTGCCTGCCGCCATAAAATACATTACCAAGCCTGCCGATAATACGGTTAACAGCAATGGCAGCAGCCAGCCCATATTCATTTCTGAAGAACGGTTTCCGGTTGTTTCGTTTAAATTAACTGACATTTTAGTAAATATTTCAAATCAAAAAAAGCTGGTTAAAGAAAGATGGCAATGTTAGTTTGTTTTTGACTTGTAAGCAAAAAAGTTCCGTTATTGTGCAAATATTTTGCAAGTTTAAACATGCTTATTTAATAGGCTTTTAATTTTTCTACACAATCATGTAACCTTGCTTTTGCAAGAAAATTTTTCTCCAGTTCAGGATTAAAAGGAATGGGTGTATCGAGTGATGCACAGCGCAGCACGGGGGCATCGAGCAGTTCAAAACAGTGTTCGTTTATCCATGCAGAAAGTTCTCCGCCTATGCCGCCAATAAGCGTGTCTTCATGAAGTATTAATACTTTTCCCGTTCTTTCCACAGCGGCTTTTATGGCACTATAATCTAATGGCAGCAGGGTTCTAAGGTCAAGTATATCAATGCTTTTGTCTTTATGTAGGGCGGCGTATTCCAATGCCCAATGCACGCCGGCGCCATAAGTAATAATACTTAGGTCTTCGCCCTTTTGCACATGCCTGGCTTTGCCGATTTCTATTTCATAATATTCCTGCGGTACTGGCCCGCTTATGCTTCTGTACAATGCTTTATGCTCAAAGTACATAACAGGATTGGGGTCGTTGATAGCGGCAATCAGTAAGCCCTTTGCATCCATTGGGGTAGATGGGTAAACCACTTTTAAACCGGGTGTATGTACAAACCAAGCTTCATTGCTTTGTGAGTGAAACGGGCCTGCACCCACACCTGCGCCGGTAGGCATACGTATTACAACATCCGCATTTTGACCCCAGCGATAATGTATTTTTGCCAGGTTATTGATAATTTGGTTAAAACCAACGGTAACAAAATCTGCAAACTGCATTTCCATCATGCTTTTAAAACCTTCCAGGCTCAACCCCAATGCGCTCCCAATAATGGCACTTTCGCAAAGTGGTGTATTTCGTACCCGTTCTTTACCAAACTCATTTACAAAACCTTCGGTAATCTTAAATGCACCGCCATATTCGGCAATGTCCTGACCCATGAGAATCAGATTTTGATGCTGCTGCATTGATTGGAACAAGCCTTCCTTTATGGCATCAATCATTCGCTTTTCCTGCTGTAGAGTTTCTGGGTTCCGATAGCCGGATTCTGGTTTTGAGTTATCAATTCTATTTATCGGGTTTTTCCTCTCTAAAAATTTATTTTGCGCATAGACATCCTTCAATTCTTCAGCACTATCCGGAGCAATTAGGGCGGCATTATAAGCAAGCTTTAATTCCGATTCTATTCTGTTTTTTACCTCTTCTTTGATCTGACCAACTGCCTCAGTGCTTAGAACATTTTCTTCAAGTAAAAAATTTTCAAAATTTGTAACAGGATCTTTTTGCGCCCATTCTTCAAAGAGTTCTTTAGGTACATATTTAGTGCCGCTTGCTTCTTCATGCCCGCGCATACGGAATGTCATACACTCAATAAGATATGGCTTCTGTTCGCGAATACAGTATTCCCGCACGCCCTTTACGGTATCAATTACCTCCAGTATATTATTACCATCTATTCGAACGCCACCCATTCCATAGCCTTTGGCACGCTCAACAAGGCTTTGGCAGCGGTACTGTTCGTTTACTGGTGTGCTTAAACCGTAGCCATTGTTTTCAATAATAAATATTACTGGCAAATCCCAAACCGCTGCCACATTTAATGCTTCGTGAAAATCACCTTCGCTGGTTCCGCCATCTCCGGAAAATGCAAGCGATACTTTAGGTTCTTTTTTTAACTTATATGCCAGTGCAGCACCATCTGCTATGGCCAACTGCGGCCCAAGATGAGAGATCATGCCGCAGATATGATGGTCCCTCGTACCAAAATGAAAACTTCTTTCCCTCCCTTTGGTGTAACCATCTTTATTGCCCTGCCACTGCATAAAAAGTTTGTGCAGCGGCATATTGCGGCCTGTAAAAACGCCGAGGTTTCTGTGCAGTGGCATTATCCATTCATCCTGCTCCAATGCATAGGTACAGCCAACAGCTATACCTTCCTGGCCAATACCACTGAACCATTTACTTATTTTACCCTGCCTTAAAAGCACCAGCATTTTATCTTCAATAAGGCGGGGCAAAACTAATTTTTGATAGATGGACAACAGCTCTGCGTTCGTTAGATTTTTTCGTTCAAAATACATGGCGGCATTTCGTTTTTTTAACTATTGCGAAGATAACAGTTATTGATTTGTTATCGTACCACACAAGTTGGTACAGGCATTTCCTGTATTTGTAATATAAATATTTTGAACCCGGCTTCAGAGCCGCTATTAAGCTTTGGTTGCGTCGCACTCTTGTACTTTTGCACATTATTGTGCAATAACAGCCAGCTAACATATTCCAGATGCTTCTTTAACGTCCGGCAAGATCAATTCTCGTTACTTTTGCAGTCATTTTTAAAAATTAAAGTTTATAAACATGACGGTCAGAAAATTGGTAGTATTCGCAGCTGGTTACATATTCATCTGTGCAGGGTGTGCGCACAATGCGATAACCGGCAGAAATCAATTGTCTCTAATACCAGAAGACACAGTACAAGCTTTGGCTAAAACTGAATATTTAAAATTCCTCTCTACCAGTAAAGTGGTCAGCAGCACTGCGAGTAAAGACGCAGAAATGGTAACCAGAGTAGGTTCAAGAATTGCAAATGCCATAACTCAATATTATAAGCAAAAGGGACTAGCCCACGAACTGGACAATTACAAATGGGAGTTCAACCTGGTAGATAGCAAGGAAATTAACGCCTGGTGCATGCCAGGAGGTAAAGTGGTGGTCTATACCGGAATTTTACCTGTAACTCAAAATGAAGCGGCACTAGCAATTGTTCTGGGCCACGAAATAACCCACGCCGTTGCAGGGCATGGCCGTGAAAGAATGAGCCAGGCCATGGTTGCGCAAGGTATACAGGCAGTAGGTAATGTGGCATTAGGCAGAAACCCCCAGGCAGTAAATATATTTAACAGCGTTTATGCACCCAGTGCCCAGTTGGGTGTGCTATTGCCAAACTCAAGAAAGCAGGAACTTGAAGCGGACCATTACGGTTTAATCTTCGCGGCTATGGCAGGGTATAATCCCCAGGAAGCTATTGCATTCTGGCAACGAATGGCAAAACTTGGAGGAGAAAAGCCGCCTGTTTTTTTTAGCGATCATCCGGCTGATGCAGACCGTATTGAAAAATTACAGGGGTTTATGCCCGAAGCACTCAGTTATTACCAACCGGTTGGCAAATAGTATTTAAGTACTTTTTAAGGTTGTTGCATTGGCAAATAGTATTTAAGTACTTTTTAAGGTTGTTGCAATAGCGCTCGTTCCAAATTGGTTTATAATTGGAGCTTTCGCCACCATATTTTACTTACCTTTGCACTCCTTTCTTCATTAAACTTAATTTTTTTTTAGAATGACTACACAAAGTTTGTTTGAAAAATTAGAGTTGAAAGATGAGAAAACGCTTTTGATACAAGGTCTTCCATCGTCTATTGAAAAACAGTTTGCCAAACTATCTTATGCAAAAAACATAACTCCGCTCCTTAAGAGCAGGAAGATTGATTTTGCTTTGTTGTTTGCGGTAAACCGTACGCAGTTGTGTAAAATACTGGTCGATATTTTTCCGGCTTTGCACAGCAATAGTAAGCTCTGGATTGCGTATCCTAAAACTACCAGCAAGATTGTAAGCGACTTAAACAGGGATTGCAGCTGGCAGGTTTTAAGTGACAATGAGTACGAAAGTATTGCCGAAGTTACGCTGGATCATTGCTGGAATGCCATGCATTTCCAAAAACTACAGCCAGCAGACGCTGTTGTAGCTGAACCAGTTAAAACACGAGCAAAACAAAAGAAAGAACTGGAAATGGTTTAATTGCCAAAAAAGCAATTACATGCAGCACATTAACATTGAGATTAAAGCAAAATGCTTCTACCCGCAAAAGGTAGAAGCATTTTTGTTGCAAAACAATGCCGTTTTCCATGGTACAGACTTTCAGAAAGATATTTATTTCCATGTGCCCAAAGGCAGGTTAAAGCTCCGCAGGGGCAATATTGAAAATAACCTAATCTACTATAAACGTACTAACCAGAAAGGCCCCAAGCAATCGGATTTTAATTTAATGCCGGTTACAGAGCCCGAAAAACTGGAATTATTGCTTACCCAGGCTCTTGGCGTTCAAATTATTGTAGAAAAAAAGCGCAAAATATTTTTCCTTGGTAATATCAAAATACATCTCGACGAGGTACCGGGCCTGGGTAATTTTGTAGAAATTGAAGCTGGAAATATTCATAGCCCAGAAATTCCGGTTGCAAAGCTGCGCCACCAATGCAAAGAGCTAATGGAACACCTTGATATTAGCGTGCAAGACCTTATTGAAAACAGCTACAGCGATATGCTTTTGGCAAAGAAGGAATAATATTTTTTTTGGAGCCGGCTTTAAATGATTGAGAATTGTTATTCTTGGCTTCGGCGGGGATATTGTACTAACTAATTAGTTGCATCTGTTCACCCGTTACCTAATTCACAAATTCCCAAACAATAAAATAAAGACAGTAACCCATAAACTTTTTAACACGTGAACTTGCTGCTTTACACCCCCAAAGTACAAGAGTGCGACGCAACAGAAGCTTCATGGTAGTGATACAGCCGGGTGCAAAAAGAAATTTATGATACCGAATTTTCAGTTGTTAGTTTTTTAAAACTTTATACACGCCCTGTTCTTTACCTGCGTTCACTTTTAATATATACAGGCCACTCTTAAGACTGCCTGTTGCATTTAAAATAATTGTATTGGCGGAGGCATTGTATGTTTTTGGTATTTCGCTTGCTACCAATTGGCCTTGTATATCGTAGACGTTTACTGCGACCAGCTGAGCAGTGGCAAGATTAAGCTGGAGTTTTAATGATCCAGTGAATGGATTTGCAAAAGAAATATCTGTGATTGCCGTATTTGATTTAACGGTAATAGTTCTGGAATAAGTGACGGCTCCATCGCCATCTACCTGCTTTAAACGGTATTGTACCGCGGAGGAAAGATTGAATGCATTTTTATCGGTAACAGTATAAGACTGGTCTTTTGAGCTGTTGAACGCAGTGAGGGTTGCTACTGTTTTAAAGTTACTGTTATTATCTGCACGCTGTATTTCGTACTGTTTCATATTTAATTCGCTGCTTATTTTCCAGGTGAGCGTTACATCGCTGTTTTTGCGATTAGCATCGAATGAAAGGAGTTTAACGGGTAAAACTGAACAACCCGTTGTACCTACGCTTACGTACGGGAGAATGAGTAGTGCTACATTTATAAATTCAGAGTCTTGGTAACTATACCAGCTGTTATCGCTTCGCATTTCCCAGGCGCCGGTGCCATCGGGATCTCCGTTGGTACTTGAAAAAAGACTGATAGAATCTTTTGTAACCTTGCCCGCATCTGGCGACCATTTAAAGCCAGACACATCCATTGAAACATAAAATTTCTTTGAAACCGGCAATGCTATTGCAGCAGGGAAAACAATATCGGTTGTTTTACCGGCATTTACATCTGCATTAATTTGTGAAAGAGGAACAGAAAAAGAGCTGCCTAATTTTTGGCCGGGAACGCCACCATTGTCTTCGTAAACTTTAAAATTTACATTGGTTGCGAGATTGGCAGGGACATTGCTGGTTGCCTTATAAAAATAAAAGCGGGCACCGGTTATGTAAGAGTAAGCCGTTGTGGAAAGATCGAAGTACTGGGCTTTCTCTTTGTCACCATATTGATTGACTCCATTAACATAACCCCCCGATTGGTAGGATGAGCCATAATAATAATAAGTTTGCACCCAGCCGGCTGGCAGCGGGTTGTTGATAGTGTCACAATCATTTTGGGTGCCCTGCGTTTTAAGGTTTTTATTAGCTGAATTTTTTTGAGAAAATATTTCCAAGGATTTTACAGGATTTCTTTGTGCCTGTGCTGAAAAAAAACAAAAAAGAACAACCAAAAATATAAACTGCCTTAAGTAATTTTTTTGCATCGGAAAGTGTTTTTGTAATAGTATTAAATAGTGTTATGACATTTGTAAAAGCAGCGATATTCCTTAAAGACTGTATTTTAAGAATATGATATAAAGCAAATTTAACGGTAGTTATCTGATTTATGCGGGTGTATTTAAAATTTTCGCAACTAGGCTGCAGCATTGGATACCAACCTATACTGTTCGATTATTTTATTCCATCGATGGTCTTCTTTGATGACACTTAGTTTGAGCATATTTTGCACCTTTCAAACTTAATCTTTGCCCTAATTATTTCATCCACGTTTGTTACTGTTCAATGTGCTGATTCTATAGCCACTAAGTCAAATGTACCACAACCGATTTACTGTTTTTTTATAGTCCATCCTGTTTCCCACAAATTCTTTTTCATAATCATAGCATTTATCTAATTTGTTTGGTGCCCGTCGCTCAACATAACGTTTGGCAGCAACTTCGAAATATCATGGTTTTGAAAGGTGATTATTTTTGGCTACCCTAAATTTTGATCTTTAGTTTTAATGAAAATTTGAAATGCACGAAGATTTTTTTGAGTTGGTAAATGTTTTCTAGAAAATAGTAAACTTGTCATAGTAATTTGTCGGTACCACTTTGAGTAATTTTTATGCCTTTGTTTGTCTTTTAATATAACCTTTTCCACGAACTCAGTGTGCATTACCTGTTTAGAGGAACATCATTTACTAGTTCTAAACAGTAAACTTTCGTTTGTTGCATCGAGTCGCAGTGTGGCCATTTATCTTTGGCTTTGAGTGCCCTGCTGAACATTTAGAATAACGGCAAAAAGAAAATGCCGTACACCGAACCATTGCAGTATACCTACACAACAACAATAGTGCTGATGCCATACTTAAAGAAGCCATTATTATATTAAAATACACCGGCGAACAAGGCAATAAACAGCAACTTCTACTGCGAAGATTTGCCTTGTTGGGGTGAGCAGCATCAGCAAAAGTTTATGGGTGCATTATCAACAATTTTGAACTGGATGCACCCATTATTGAAAAGCTTTATCAATAGAGGTTGGAGATGGAGCAGTTCATTGAAAGCCTAAAGCAGGCTTTTACCTTGTAATACTTTGCAAAAAATAATCAGAATGCAATAGAAACACAAATCCAGATGTCCATCACAGCTCTGTTGCTATTAGCTGTTATTAACTGAAAAACAAAATCATCATCGTATTGACCCTACTAATAACTGCAATCAAACTACGACTGTTCAAATATATCAGCATTGCTTAACTATAAAAAACAAAAGAACCAGAAAAGTAGTTCTCTATGACTTGTTCAGTTCGGAACAGACGCTCCTTTTGAATAACAATCAATAAAGGCAAAATCGTAAAGCGTTTTATCCAAAGTAGGGTTAACAGAATCTATTTTGTAAGACTATAATGATTTTATACCAGTACCACCAAAAACTTCTTGATAACCGGGACTGTTGTTAAAAAAAATATCCATTGTTAAGATGTATAACACTATATCGTCATCATGCATTATTTTTTTGAGCAGCATAATTCTGCACCGATAATGCCCTCGGATTTTGCGTTTTACGGTAGCTAAAATAACTAAAATTTACACCTCCGCATCTGAGCTAACTAATGCAGACTCATGATTGAAATTAGACCGACCGATGCATTTTACGCCGTTGTGCATACTATAAAACGGGCTGGTAATTATTGCATGCGCACAATTTAATAATGTAATCATTATTCTTCTAAACCATATTTGGCAGGTTGTTCAATTTACTCTACTTGGTTGATAAATTTGTTTGGGTAAATTGAGCTGATTGCATTACGCTGAACAGCGGACAGAACCCTGAAGGGTGCGACGCAAGAAAAGCTAAATGGTGATGCGAAACCCAGGCTCAAAAAAAATCCCGGTATAGAAACCGGGATTTAATAAATATATATTAGATAATTTATCTTTTTTGCCTGCTCTTTGGAAACGAGTTACCAGTTTGTAGTTTTGAAGAAGTACCTTCTGCCGGGCCAAAATGGCTCATTGCGCAACGGAAACCAATACTGCTGCTGCTCTGGTCTTCTTCCATAAAACGGCGGGCGCCTGGGCTGAGCCAGAAAGGCATATCCATCCAGCTTCCGCCTTTAATCACTCTTGATTTATCGCTGATAAGTGTGGAAATTCCGGTACCGTAAGAAACACTGCTCAACGAGTCGCCATCAAGATAGTTGATTGCAAAAGAGTGCTGGTAATTGCGGCGCATTACAAGATCGGAATCGTTTTCTGAGATTGATTTCATACGGCCCAGGCTATCACGAAGGTTACCTTGCCCACCACTCAAGTCAATCTTTGTAAAGACATTACCGCGGTATGGGTTAAGGTCGTCTTCTTCAAGATTTGTAAGGGGCCGGTAAACATCTGCAACCCACTCGTTCACGTTACCGCTCATATTGTATAAACCGAAACCATTTGCAAAGAAAGAAGTTACCGGTGCGGGAATCGCTGCGCGGTCATTCAAACCACCGGGTGTTCCCATATAATCACCGTTTCCCCGTTTAAAGTTGGCGAGGAAAGCTCCCTGCCAAGCACCTTTTTTGGTGGAGCGAAGGTTATCGTAACCATCGTTTTTCCAAGCATAGATTTGTTTATTGGCAATTAGTTCTTCTCCTCTTTTTTTCTCTGATTTACGTGGCTGCGGGTTTTCGCTTACATAACCCAGCGCTGCGTATTCCCATTCTGCTTCTGTTGGCAATCTGTAATCCGCGAATAAAATTCCATCGGAAAAATCAACATGTGTTCTTGGCCTGCCCTGCGCATCGAGTAGCCCTGTTCCCTTCTTTTTGGGTTTGCCGGGAATACCATCATATTCACCCATCAGGTAACTTTTGGTGTTAAAGTTATCCTGACCACCACCGTTCATTTCCTGCTTTACTACGTTTTTATTTTGGTAACCTTCCTGTATCAACGCATTTTCGTTAACACGGTCCGTGCGCCAGATACAAAAATCGTGAGCTTGTTTCCATGTTACCCCTACAACCGGGTAATAATTGTAAGAAGGATGGCGGAAATAAAATTCTACATATGGCTCATTGTACGAAAGTTCGCTGCGCCAAACCAAAGTATCAGGGTAAGCGGCGCGTAATACTGATTCATATTGCGGATCAGAAAACACACTGTTTAACCAATGGAGATATTCGCGGTAGTGTACGTTTGCTACTTCCGTTTTATCAATAAAAAATGAGTTAACGGTTACTCTGCGTGGTGTATTGTTCCAGTCTCTCATTACATCTTCCTGGGTAGCACCCATGGTAAAAGTACCACCCTGAACAAACACGAGACCCGGACCGGTTTTTATGTCTTTTGCTTTAAAAACATAGTACCCACCCTGATTTTTGTCGTTGTAGTTCCAACCTGTAGCGTCAGATTTTTCCGGCTTTTTCTTAAAAGGGCTGCCATTTTTACAAGAAGCGAAGCTGAGTAGTGCTACTATAAATAAATAATTTCTGAGTAATTTCAACATTTTGAATACCGGTTTTACTGAACAAAATAACGCAGGTTGAAAAATAATATTGTACTGCATTATTGCAATTTGCGAATATATAGGTTTTAGAAACGAAAATTGAAAACGAAAGCATTTATCAATTAATCTTTTATTGTTTTTGATTGGTAAAAAATATTTTTTTATTTGTACCCGCACTTTTTACCTCAGTTTTTCGTTTGTGTTTGCTAAGCCACTGTTTTTAGCCGTAAAAAATATTTACGTACTACTTTTAGGCGCAATGTTGCAGGAGAAATAAAAAAGTCACATATTTGTCCTTATTTGATATAGTATAGCTTTATTTTAACCAAATAATTAAGCCTTATATTGACCAAAACTCTACTCGTAACATCGCTGACATTTTACATTATCAATTATAATCGGTTACTAAATGGTTCAGCTTAATTTTAAAATCAGTAAAAAAAATATTTAATGATGCGTAATACAATGAGAGCAATGGCTTTAATGATGCTGTTTAGTTTAGCGATAGTTAAAGCAGCAAAATCCCAGGAAATAAATATTGTAACAACCGCAGTACCTTTTTTAAGAATTTCTCCAGATGCACGTGCAGGCGGGATGGGTGATGTAGGTATTGCAACAACTCCCGATGCAAACTCGAGTTTCTGGAACCTTGCCAAAACACCCTATGCCACCAGCAGGTCGGGGATTGGGGTTACATATACCCCCTGGTTAAAAGACATTGCACAGGATGTTTACCTCGCTACACTTGGCGGTTACCACCAGGTTGATGAAGAGTCTGCTATTTCTGCCAGCATCCGTTATTTCAATCTTGGGCAAATACAATTTACAGATTATAGCGGAAGCCTTACCAATATTGGACGGCCACGGGAATTTTCTTTTGACCTTGGTTATTCCCGAAAAGTTTCCGACAAAGTGAGCGTAGGTGTGGCTCTAAGATATATAAATTCATCGCTTGCAAATGGAGCTGTTTCGCCTGGTGGTATTACTTACAAAGCCGGCAATGCGCTGGCGGCCGACTTATCACTTTATCACAGTGGTTTAAATGACGAAGGCGAGGGTCTTAACTATGGCATCAGTATTACTAACCTTGGTACCAAGATTGGTTATACAAATGATGCAAAATCAAAAGATTTTATTCCTGCAAACCTTGGTGTTGGTGTTTCTTATACCTGGGTGCTTGACGAAACCAGCAAATTCAGCCTTGCGGCAGATGTGAACAAGCTATTGGTTCCGGCCGTACCAACGAATACCGATGATGAAGTTCAGGACTCTGCTAACCTTGCCGACTATAGGAGCTCCAGTGTTTTCAACAGTTGGTTTAAATCTTTCAGCAACAAAGCTGTTACTGTTTCAGGTGGTGCCGAGTATACTTACAACGACCAATTTTCATTAAGGGCGGGGTATTTTTACGAAGGCAAAAATCAGGGTGGCAGAAGGTATTTTACGGCAGGTGTGGGTTTAAAATACAATGTATTTAATTTTAATTTCTCCTATCTTGCCCCGTCTGGCAACGGCGTTACCCGCAATCCCCTGTCAAACACTTTGCGATTTGGAATAATATTCGATCTCGATGCACAGGAGTAGTATCAAGATTTACTTTGCTGCATAAAAAGAATTTTTTTTAGCCGGGCAAAGAATAAAAATTAAGCTTCCGTTGCGTCGCACTCTTGTGCTGAGTAACAATTTTCAGCAATAGTGGAAGATGTTCATAAATGCATTTATTGGAAGCGAAGGACTATCCTTCGCTTTTTTTTTATTACTTGCAGCCTGTAAAACTGTTTTATACAGCGGACTGCAGCTTTTTGCTACCTGTTTAGTTTTTTGCATATGCAGCATTACGATATGAAGTACAAGAGTGCGACGCAACGGAAGTTAAATAACAAGACAAATGCCGGGTAAATAATTTTTTATTGGTTTTTTCAAAACAAACAAAATGGCTATTAGAATTGGAATGGGGGTAGACTTTCACCAACTGGTGGAAGAAAGAGAATTGTGGATTGGCGGCGTACTTGTGCCTCATATAAAAGGGGCTTTGGGCCACAGCGATGCAGATGTTTTGCTGCATGCTTTATGCGATGCATTACTGGGTGCCGCCTGCCTTGGAGATATAGGCGTTCACTTTCCTGATACCTCCGGCGAGTATAAAAATATTGACAGTAAGATTCTGTTGAAGAAAACTTTTGAACTGATAACTGCGGAAGGCTATAAGATAATCAACATTGATACGGTGCTTTGCCTTCAGGCACCTAAAATAAAAGCACACGTACCCGCGATGCAGCAAACGATCTCTGCTATTTTGGGCTTGAGAGAAAAAGATGTTTCCATTAAAGCAACAACAACAGAACAGATGGGGTTTGTGGGGCGAGAAGAAGGGCTGATGGCTTATGCCACTGTATTGCTTGAAAGTATTTGAACTTTAACAGCTTAACCATTTCATTTATTTAGCTTTGCCATATTGGAAAAAATAACGGTAAACATAATTAATCATTCGCCTAATCCGTTGCCGTCTTACGCCACTGCCGGTTCTTCCGGTATGGACTTAAGGGCCTGGCTCACTGAAACCATTGTGCTGCAGCCTTTGCAGCGAATAGCAGTGCCGACCGGTTTGAACATAGAACTTCCTACGGGATACGAAGCCCAGATAAGACCACGTAGCGGCCTGGCGTTAAAGAACGGGATTACCTGTTTAAATTCTCCCGGCACTATTGACAGCGATTACAGGGGTGAGATAAAAGTTATTCTTATTAATCTGTCCAATGAAGAACAAAAAATACAAAATGGCGACCGGATAGCGCAGATGATTGTGCATGCTTTCTCCAATGTGGATTGGAAAAATACGGTGGAAATAAACGAAACAGAAAGGGGCACCGGAGGTTTTGGGCATACAGGTAAATAATAAATTTTATTCATGAGAAAAGTATTGTATTTAATTTTTTTTGTAGTGTTAATGGTAAATTGCCGCCCGGCAAAAAAAGTACAGCGCATAGAAACAGCCATTTCAAAAAAAGATACTTCACAAACAGTTGTAGTGCAGCCAAAGGAGGAGGCCGTTGACTCCTTTTCAATAGTAAAAAGCATTGTTGCCAATTTGAACAAACAGCGTATAAATTTCACTACATTCTCGGCTAAAATGAAAGTTGACTATGAGGGTAAAGAAGGTGGAAGCCAATCTGCAACAGCCTATGTTAGAATAAGCAAAGACAGTGTTGTGTGGGTATCGTTAACAGGAGCTTTGGGTATTGAAGGCTTTAGGGTGCTTATAAATAAAGACAGTGTAAAAGTAATGAACAAGCTGCAAAAAACAGTGCAATACAGAAGCATTACCTATCTGCAGGAGCTTACCGAAATTCCTTTTGATTTTAATGCTTTGCAGGATATTTTTATTGGAAACCCGGTATTTATTGACAGCAACATTGTATCGTACAAAGCGAATAATGATGACCTGCTGGTATTAATGGTTGGTAATGTATTTAAACATCTTATTACACTTGAAAACAAAGAATTCAAAGTAATACACAGCAAGCTGGATGATATTGATGGCATGCGCAACCGCACGTGCGATATTACTTACGACGGATACGAAAATACAGGCTCCTTTTATTTTTCAACAAAACGAAGAGTAACTGTAGCAGAGAAATCGAAACTTGACATTGATGTAGAATTTAAATCATATACTTTTAACAAGCCACAGGATTATCCATTCAATATCCCTAAAAATTATAAGCGCAGGTAATAATACCCTGGGTAAATCGTTAATTTAGCAACAACCTGTTAAATTGAATATAGCATGGTAAAAAAATTGATTTTATGCATATGCGCATTGGCGTTTGTGTTTATAGTAGACGCACAAGAAACAAAAGAAGAAATTCAAAAGAGACAACAACAGTTGCTTCAGGAAATTTCTACTTTAAATAATACACTGAATGTAATTAAAAAAAATAAAAAACAATCCCTTACGCAGCTTGCACTAGTGCAGCGTAAAATACAGGTAAGACAAGACCTCGTAAACAATATTAATAAAGACCTGCGCCGGCTTGATGACAATATTTACAACAATCAGCTGCAGGTTTTCCGCTATAAAAAAGAACTGGACACATTAAAACAGCAGTATGCCAAAAGCCTTGTCTTTGCATATAAGAACCGAAGTAATTATGATTACCTCAATTTCCTTTTTTCTGCAGATAATTTTAACGATGCAGTAAAGCGTGTAGCATATTTAAAAAGCTACAGGCAGCACCGGGAAACACAGGTTAATAATATTTTAAAAACGCAGCAGTTATTGGTAACCAATATCCAGGAACTTAATTCCAGTAAAACAGAAAAAAGTAATTCGCTTAAAGAGCAAAGTAAACAGCTAACTGTACTGGCTGACGATAGAAAAGAAAAAGACCAGGTAGTAAAAGAATTAAAGGGGCAGGAAAAAGATATTGCCTCCCAGATAAAAGACAAAGAAAAAATGCGTCAGAAACTTGCTCAGGCGTTGCAAACGGTAATACGAAGAGAAATAGAAGCAGCAAAAAAGAAAGAACAGGACCGTATTGCCAAACTAAAAAAAGATGAGGAAGAAAAAAAGAAGCTCGCTCAGCAAAATGGCAAAACCTTTAGTAAAGAAAATACCATTGCCACCGAAACTCCCCCTGTTAAAAAAGATATCGTTGCAAGTGGCGGCAGTGTTGTGCCTGGTAAATCAAGTCGTGTTTATAGTGCCTTTGAATCAACTACAGAAGAAGCCAATGTTTCTATCAATTTTGAAGAAAGAAAAGGAAGGTTACCCTGGCCTGCAGATAAGGGTATTGTTTCAACTCATTTTGGGCCATACCAGGTCCCTGATACAAAGCTAAAAGGCGATATGCCAGGCATAGAAATTTCATTACCGGTAGGTTCAAATGTTAGAGCAGTTGCGGATGGCAAAGTATCAGCAATATTCGATTTGGGCGGTGGGCAAACTATTGTAATAAGACACGGTAAATATTTTACTACTTACAGCAACCTGTCATCTGCAAGCGTTGAAAAAGACCAGGAAATAAAGGCAGGAAAAATACTTGGCCTTGCTGCCAACGGTTTTAGCGGCGAAGGGCAAATTATTTTTATGGTTACCAACGAGAAAAATGTAAACCTCAACCCAGAGTACTGGTTAAAATCAAGATAGCATTACATCATTTAATTTTAAAAAGTGCCTTTTTTACCGCATTAAAAATCAATGCCCGTTTAGGCTAAGAGAATTTTTTTTGGGCCCGGCATTATAGCATATTGCGCCGTTTCTTCCACCTGAGAAGGACTCTCGCAGTTAAGTAATGCGATGCAATGAACACACAAGTTTAACCCTAGAAAAAATATTTTTAATGCAGGGTTAAATAATGGATGTTAGAATCTTTTTACCTGCGCCTTTATTTGGGGCTATAAGTTGAATAATGCTCGCATACAACAATCGATTGTTACAGCTGGCCAACTATATGCCTAACCCGCGCAGCAAACATAAACAGACGAAAAGCGCAAATCATTTTCGGCCAAATTCAAAGCCGTTAGTATCGGTTGAGGCTTATAAACAATATGCGGTTTTTTGAGGTTGACAGTTTTCTATTCTGCCTTTTGTGCATGTATCTCCTTTATTTTCATCATCTTTTTCAGGGAAATGTATTTTTAGCGCCTGCAATGATTTGCTTTTTATTTTCGCTCATCGTTTCGCTAATTGAAATTACACAAAGCATCATCACACTTGAGCTGGAACTGAGTGATAGGGCTAGTTTAGACGAGGCTCCACCGATTGAGTACATCAGAAAAGAATAAATACAGAATAACTCACCCGCAAAATAACTGCTTATTAAAATATTACTGCCTATACAATCTCATGCGCAGCCCAATAATATTCTTAAGTACAAGCGTGCGACGCAACTAAAGTATAATTCATATTCAAATGTTGGGTACATAAAAAAGTCACAACATTTAATGGGTACTGTTTCATTAAGGCTTTTAGTGTAGGTTTGAAGAAATTATTATTTGAAGAAGCGTTACAAAATATGGTTGAATTATATAGTAGGTCCACTTCTTTTTATTATACTTTCTGTTTCAATTTACTATAAAGTGAAAGGCGAGGCAAACCTGCAGCAAACTACAGATGTATTGCAGGCAGCAGTTTCTGGTAACAACCGCTGGATAATTTTACTGTTGATATTTCTAATGCTCGCAAACTGGGGTATTGAAGCAAGAAAATGGCAGATACTAGTAAACAGGGTGCAGCCGGTAAATTTGTTTATGGCCTACCGGGCGGTGTTATCGGGTTTATCGCTATCTCTTTTTTTACCAAACGGAATTGGTGATTATGCTGGCCGCATTGTTTACATGAAAGAAGGTAACCGTTTACGTTCGGTTACGCTAACGCTGGTGGGCAGTCTGGCTCAGCTTATTACTACACTGGTATTTGGTTTAATGGGTCTTCTTTATTTAAAGGAACACGCATGGCAAGGTACCGTTCAATTACAAGGTATAACCGGTTTACTTGTTAACGGTATTATTTTTATGATAGCTATGGGGGCTATGCTTATTTTGTTTGTCTATTTTAAATTAAGCTGGCTCACCGTTATGTTCGGGAAAATATCGGCTGTACAGAAATACCGTTTTATGGTTGAAAACCTTGAACAGATAAACAGGGTAGATTTAACAAGAATTTTGTTGCTTTCGTTTATTCGGTTTTCTGTTTTCATCGTTCAGTATCTTTTAATGCTGCAGATATTTAATGTGCACATAAATATGGCAGATGCAGTAAGTACGGTTGCTGTTCTTTTTTTGGTTTTGGCAATATTGCCAACTATACCTGTGGCAGATTTAGGCATGAGGGGTGAAGCAGGCCTGCAACTTTTTGGCATGCTAACTGTAAATAAGATTGGAATTATTGCTACAACGGCAGGAATATGGCTTCTTAACCTTATTCTTCCGGCGCTGGCAGGAAGTTTGTTTATATTGGGAATTAAATTATTTAGAAACAGGTAACGTGAAGAAACTCTTACTAATTGTATTTACAACGCTTAGCTGGCTGACCCTTACTGCGGGTGATGATTTCTGCGGCATTCGAAATACTTCGTTTAATAATGGAGAAGTAATTTCTTATAATATATTTTACTCCGTAGCCGGCATTTACGTAAACGCCGGCACTGCAGCATTTACGGTTGGTCTTGATAAAATAAACAATAAAACCTGTTACCATGTTGTAGGGGAAGGAAGGTCAAACTCCAGCTACGACTGGATTTTTAAAGTACGCGACCGGTACGAAACTTATTTTGATACCGGCACCCTGCAGCCCTATAAGTTTGTACGTAATGTAGATGAGGGCGGGTACAAAAAAAATGAGAATATCACCTTTAATCAGGAAACAAATACAGCCATCACATCTGCCGGTGTCTTTAAAGTTCCCAACTGTATACAGGATGTAATGAGTTCCATTTATTATGCCCGCAATATCGATTTCAGCAAGTATAAGAAAGATGATAAAATACCCTTTAGTATGTTTCTGGATAACGAAGTATATAACTTATACATTCGCTACCTGGGTAAAGAAACCATAAAAACAAAATACGGAAAGTTCAACGCCATTAAATTTAAACCATTGCTGGTAAAAGGTACCATCTTCGAAGGTGGCGAAAAAATGACGGTGTGGGTAACAGACGATGCCAATCATATACCCCTGAGAATTGAAAGTCCCATTGTAGTAGGCTCCATAAAAATAGATATGATGCAGTACAAAAACTTGCGTTATCCATTAAGTTCATTAATTAGTTTCAGGTAAATTAAGCTCAATGCTTTTTTCGTAATAAGAAGTAAAATTATGGGCCCGGCATTATAGCTTTTCTCATCGTTCCTTGCGTCGCACTCTTGTACTTTTGTTTGCTGCGCAGCAACTAATGCATAAATATTTATACCTAAGTTTTTTGCTTTTAATCCATCATCCCAATTCCGTCAAATTAAAAGTTTCTTCTAATCTAATACCTCTTTCCGTTACCTGCAAACTGCAACACTCATTAACAGCGTCGTGTTCAAAATAAAGGGTATATTCGTTTTCAACAGCTTCTGTGAGAAATGATTTTTTTTCTTTCAGCGTAGTAAGCGGAAACATATCGTATGCCATTACATAAGGCAGAGGCAAATGCCCCGTAGATGGCATTAAGTCTGCCAGGTAAACAACTGTTTTTCCTTTGTAGTTTATCTGCGGAAGCATCATCATTCCCGTATGCCCATTTACAAAACGCATTGTTATATTTTCATTAAACAAAGCAGCAGGTAATTTACCTGTTTGCTCAAATGTGTCTTCCGGCGAGGGAATAAACTTCAATTGCCCGCTTTCTTTTATGGGCAAAATATTTTCTTTTAGAAAAGATGCTTTCTCCCGGTCGTTTGGCTCGGTTGCCCATTTCCAGTGATCTTCATTACTCCAGTAAACGGCATTCTTAAATGCGGTTTCCAGTTTATGGCCATTGCGTTCAATGCTGCCGCCGCAATGATCAAAATGAAGGTGCGTGAGCACCACATCTGTAATATCGCTTTTGTGAAAACCATGCGCAGCAAGTGATGTATCAAGTGTGTCGCTGCCATGCAGGTAATAATGGCTAAAAAATTTTGCATCCTGTTTATTGCCAATACCATTATCAATTAATAATAAACGGTTACCATCTTCTATTAGTAGGCAACGCATGGCCCAGCTACACAAATTGTTTTCGTCTGCAGGATTAAATTTATTCCAGATAGCTTTAGGCACAACGCCAAACATAGCGCCTCCGTCTAATTTAAAAAACCCGGTATTTATAGTGTATAAGTTCATGCCATTTTTATTTTAGACTTCATATTCACAAACATCAATAATATTAAGCCAATAATAAAGTACACCATCAATGCCAATACAGAGTTTCGCATGCCGTTAAATATTTCAGCAACAAATCCAAACGATAATGTGCCAATAACAGTTCCTAACTTGTCACAAACATCGTAGAAACTAAAATAAGAAGCGGTATCTTTTGTTTGGGGTAATAATTTTGAATAAGTTGATCTTGACATAGATTGCACCCCGCCCATTACCATACCTACTGCAAAAGCAACAATATAAAATTCATTCGCGGTTTGGGTGTAGAAAGCGAATATACAAATGGATATCCAAAGAATGATGATGCAACCAAGGGCAACAATATTACTCGTTTTCTTTGATAATATAGAGAATAGATAAGCACCAAAAATAGCCACAAGTTGAATGATAAGAATAGTGATAATTAGCTGGCTCGACCCCATTTTTAATTCGTCCTGTGCAAAATAAGGAGCCATATACATTACAGTCTGTACCCCCATATTATAAAAGAAAAAGCTTCGGAGAAATCTTTTTAATGTAGGATGATGTTGTAGTTGATTCCATACTTTTTTTAGCTCATAAAATCCATTTGTTAAAATATTATGTTCCGGGTGTTCATTAAAAGTTTTGGAAGCAGGTAATCTATTGAAGGTTATTTGTGCAAACCCCGCCCACCACAGGCCAACTGATACAAAAGAAATCCTAACAGGCCATGCGCCAAAACCCCAGTTCATTTTTTCATCTAGTGTTATAACAGTAAGACATAAGATCATTAGGATCACACTGCCTATGTATCCCATCGCAAAACCCTTAGCACTTATTCGGTCCTGATCTTCCTGAGCTGCTATTTCAGGTAAATAGGCATTATAAAAAACAATGCTTCCGCAATAGCCAATCAGTGCAACCATCGAAATCAATAAACCAAAACCAATATTATCTTTCGTAAAAAATACCAGTGAACAACAAGCTATGGAACCCAGATAACAAAAGAACTGCATAAATGACTTTTTGTTTCCTTTGTAATCTGCTATAGAAGATAAAATGGGAGAAAGAAAGGCAATAATCAGAAAAGAGCAGGCAATTGAATAAGATGCAAGTGAATCTCTAAAGTAAGTTCTTCCAAATAATGCTATCTCTCTTGGTGCAACAGCACTAAAATAGGCAGGAAAAAGTGTTGATACAATTACAAGGCTATAAACGCTGTTCGCCCAGTCGTACATTGCCCAGCCGTTGATTACTTTTTTTGAAGCAGTTTGCATGGATATTAATTAAAATAAAAAAGCCACGCTAAAAGCGTGGCAGGGAAATTAAGCATTTTAATAACATCATTCAAAAGCCAAATGAATAGCTATTGCAGGATTTATCTTATTTGGTTCAGCTTTATCATTAAAAGAAAAACAATACCAATAATAATACGATACCATCCAAAATTTTTGAAGCCATATTTTTTTAGAAAATTCACAAATAATTTCATTGTAAAAAAAGCTACTACAAAAGCTATGATATTGCCTATAATGAGTGCTTTTATATTTTCAGAACTATGAAAAACATCAGGGCTGGTTTTCATAGTTTCCATTAATTTATACCCAGTTGCAGCAGCCATTGTTGGCACAGCTAGAAAGAAAGAAAACTCAGCAGCCATTGCCCGGGTTAATTTCTGCTGCATGCCGCCAATAATGGTTGCTGCACTACGGCTTACACCGGGTATTAATGCAGCACACTGGGCAACACCAATTATCAAGCTGTTCAGGTAAGTAACGTCTTTTTCTTCTTTGGCTTTGCCATTATGGAAGAAGTTATCAATAAAAAGTAATACAAAGCCACCGGCAATCAGCATCAGCGCAATGATGGTCGGGTTTATTAAGAGTAGATCAATTTTTTTCCCAAACAAAAATCCAAAAGCCAATGCAGGTATAACTGCAATAATCAGCTTAACATAAAACTGCCAACGCTGAAAATTGAAAAACTTTTTCCAGTATAAAACAACAACGGCAAGAATAGCACCCATTTGAACTGCTACGTCAAAAAACTTGGTAAAGTCTTCTTTGCCAATCCCCATAAGGGAACTAATCATTACTAAGTGAGCGGTCGAGGATATCGGTAAAAACTCGGTAAGTCCTTCAACAATACCTAATACCGCGGCTTGAATAGGAGACATAATGCAATAGTTGGTTGTTTAATTTTTAAATATTGTGTAATAATCAAATTGCAGGCAGCGTTAATTTATTACTATTATTTAACTGGTTGCTTTGGTGTTTTAAATATGGCATATACTTCTACAAGAAGTCCCGCCACTATTAGTATTGGTGCAATTGTTATTCGTGTAGTGCTGTAAACCACATTCACGTCAAATGTATCGGGATTTTGATTTTTGCCGCCTGCCATAAGTATCATGCCCAGTGCCACAACAACTCCTCCAATAATCATCCATATATAATTTTCTTTGGCAAAGAGGGCAGGCATTGCTTTCTTATTAAGATCGGTCATTATCTCTTTTTTAAGGTGTGCAAGATAATGGATAAATGTTTAAAAAATCAAATGCAAAATTTTACAAATATTAAATTAATTAAGATCAGGCTCCTAAATATGAAGCTAACAGTAATGCATCTTAACTACAATCGCTTAAGATTGGTGGGTTAATAGAGGTCATCTAGTTTCATCTTTAAATATTTTATAACACTTCTGTGTGTGCTGTAAACGCTTATTCCCACACCAAGCAGTATAAGTCCACCGAACAAAATAATGGTAAGGTTAATGTCTCTTATTGCCTTTAATTCCGGTATTAGATTTTCCATCCATTGTATAAGGCCAAACAAGATTGCAATAGCAATACCACTGCTTATCAAGCCATTTATAATTGCACGTATATCCATGGGCTTGGCTATAAACCCACGTGTTGCGCCCACCATCTGCATGGTTTTTATTAGAAAACGGTTGCTGAACATTGCCAGCCTTATCGTATTATCAATGCTTATAATTACTATTATAGATAAAATAATTCCAATAACCAAACAGGCAATACCTATGGGCCCGGCCCTCTCATTCAAACTGTTTACCAGTGCCAGCTGGTATTGAAGATCACTAACCTGGTCACCATAAATAGCCATGATGGCACCCGAAATTTTTGCCAGGCTATCTTTATTTACATAGTCAGATTTTGCATAAAAGTCAATACTCTCCGGAAAAGGGTTTTCATTCAATATCTTGCTCCAGTCTTCATTATTCTCCTTATTCCACAAAAGCTTTGCAGCCTCTTTATCCACATACTTTACATCTTTAGCATAAGGTTGCCCGGCAATAAATTGCTGAATCTGTGCAATCGTATCTTTGTTCTGTGTACGCAGGTAAGCGCTTATCCGTATGTCTTCCTTAAAGGCATTCCCCACCTGTCTAAAATTTAAGAAAAGCCATCCCATTACACCCATTATCAGCAGCACTATTGCCACACCAATAATACTGTACACATAATTTGGTTTACTCCGCCGCAAAGACGATTTGCCTGTATCAGCCATAATTAAAATTTAATGGGTTATCTGCTACCTTGTTCAAAGCGCAAATTTAGTGGATTCACTTACATTTGCACTCACTCTTAACGACAGATAATCCGGCTTATTATAAGGCAGTAAAATTTTCGATTGAAAGGTGGTTGAATTTAGAAGAATAATGTACCCGGCAATTGTGCCTTGTGGCATCATCGTTGCGTCGCACTCTTGTACTGAAGAATAACGTTCATCAGTTCACAAGTTCCAAAGTTCACTTGTTTCAAGATGCAGACAAATGCACCGGTAACTTGTAAACAGTGCAACCCGTGAAACCGGCGCTTAACTTCTAAAAAGTACAAGCGTCCGCCTCAGGCAGACGGAACGACAAAGTAAGAGACAGTGCCTTGTTCCCTAAAAAAATCTTTTATATAAATGCTATATTAAAATAATTATGGAATACGATTTTAGAAAAATTGAAAATTACTGGCAAAATAAATGGAAAGAAACCAATGCTTACCAGGTAAGCAACAGCAGCACTAAACCCAAGTGTTATGTGCTGGATATGTTTCCCTACCCCAGCGGTGCAGGCCTGCATGTGGGGCACCCGCTGGGGTATATTGCCAGCGATATTTATGCAAGGTTTAAAAGGCTTAAAGGCTTTAATGTATTGCATCCCATGGGTTACGATGCGTTTGGTTTACCCGCCGAGCAGTACGCTATTGAGCATGGCATACACCCCGCCGTAAGTACAGAAGATAACATCAATAACTTTCGCAGGCAGCTCGATAATATTGGGTTTTCTTTCGACTGGAGCAGGGAGGTAAGAACCTCGCAGCCCGGTTATTATAAGTGGACGCAATGGATATTTCTACAACTTTTTAATAGCTATTACAACAGGCAAATCAATAAAGCAGAAAGCGTTGAGCTTTTGGTAAAATATTTTGAAGCCGATGGTAATAAATATAATCCCATTCCTAATGCCGGTTATCAGTTACCAGGAACCGACGATCGAAAAAATGTATCAGGCTTTAGTTTCACAGCAAGCGAATGGAATGCCTATGATGAAGCCCAGCAGCAGGATATTTTAATGCAATACCGCCTTGCTTTTTGCGGTTATGGCGAGGTAAACTGGTGCGAAGCCCTGGGCACCGTGCTGGCAAATGATGAAGTGGTCAATGGTGTAAGTGAACGCGGCGGTTTTCCCGTTGAAAAAAAGCGCTTACGCCAGTGGTATTTAAGAATTACAGAATATGCCGACCGCCTGCTGGAAGGGCTTGAAACAGTAGATTTCAGTGAAGCCATGAAAGACATGCAGCGCAACTGGATTGGTAAAAGTTACGGTGCTGACATAGATTTTGAGATAAACGATACCATCGAAAAACTGAAAGTTTATACGACCCGCCCCGACACCATTTTTGGTGTAGACTTTATGGTAATTGCCCCCGAGCATGAGTTGATAGAAAAGATAACCACCCGCAAACACCGTCAGGAAGTGGATGATTATCTTGCTTACGTAAAAAGCCGCAGCGAAAGAGAACGCATGGCCGAGAAAAAAATAAGCGGCTGCTTTACCGGAGCTTATGCTATTAATCCTTTTAATAGCCGGGAAATTCCGATTTACATCAGTGAATATGTACTGGCTGGTTATGGCACCGGTGCTATTATGGCGGTACCCTGTGGCGATGAACGTGATCTGCGCTTTGCAAAACATTTTGGCATAAACGTAACCAATATACTCGGCGACCAGTTCAATGGTGAAGAAGCTAACCCTACCAAAGATGCGGAGCTGTTAGACAGCGATTTTCTTACCGGTATGCTGATGCGGGATGCAGGCGAAATAATCATCCGCGACCTGGAAGACTGGGGCAAAGGCAAAAGAAAAGTAAATTATAAAATGCGTGATGCCGCCTTTAGCCGCCAGCGTTACTGGGGTGAGCCATTCCCCATAAAATGGATCAACGGTATTGCATATCCGTTAGATGATACTGAGCTGCCGCTTGAACTTCCAAAAGTTGACGAATACAAACCTGGCCCCGATGGAGAGGGTCCGCTGGCAAATATTGAAAGCTGGACCGCACAACAGTTAGAGACCAACACTATGCCCGGCTATGCAGGCAGTAGTTGGTATTTTTTGCGTTACATGGACCCCCACAACAGCGATGCGTTCTGCGACAGAAAAGTAAGCGATTACTGGAACCAGGTTGATCTTTACATTGGCGGTACCGAACACGCCGTAGGCCATTTACTCTACAGCCGCCTATGGACAAAAGTACTTTGCGACCTTGGCTATATTGGCTTTGATGAGCCATATAAAAAGTTAGTGAACCAGGGAATGATACAGGGGAGTTCGAGGTTTGTTTATAGAGATAAAGTGGATACAGATACATTTATTTCTTATAATCTTATAAAAGCGTACGATACCATTCCAATTCATGTGGACGTAAACATGGTTGATGGATTTGAATTAGACATTGAAGCCTTTAAAAAATGGCGCAATGGAGAATATGCAAATGCTAAATTTATTTTAGAAAACAATGGCAAATACTTCTGCAGCAGCGAAGTTGAAAAAATGTCCAAATCAAAATTCAATACAGTAAGCCCTGATCTATTGGTTGATAAATACGGTGCCGATACCTTCCGCATGTACGAAATGTTCCTGGGTCCGGTAGAGCAAAGCAAACCCTGGGATACCAAAGGCATCGAAGGCGTACACCGCTTTCTGCGCAAGCTCTGGCGTTTGTTTTTTGATGAAGTAAAAGGCAATATCTGGACTGGAGAAAAAGCTAATGAGGCCGAGCTTAAAACCCTGCACCGCGCCATAAAAAAGATTGAAGACGATACCGAAAGGTTTAGCTTTAATACCGCCGTAAGTGCGTTTATGGTTTGCGTAAACGAACTCAGCGATCTTAAATGCACCAAGCGGGAAGTGCTGGAACCATTGCTTATTTTACTTACGCCTTATGCCCCGCATATATGCGAAGAATTGTGGACGAGGCTGGGTAATAACAGTTCTATTCTCGATGCGTCTTTTCCTGTTTTTGAAGCAAAAAATATTGCAGAAAGCGCAAAAGAATATCCCGTAAGTGTCAATGGTAAACTGCGCACGACCATCAATATTTCGCTCGATGCAACCGAAAGCGAAGTAGAGCAACTGGTACTCGCCAACGAAATAATGAAAAAGTGGATAGAAGATAAGCCCGTTAAGAAATTAATTTTTGTAAAAAACAAAATGGTGAATGTAGTAGTGTAGAAATACAAATAAAATGGAACATGGATAACACAGATGAGCTGGTTTTTTTCCCGATTCATCTGTGTTATTTTTTTTTGAGCCCGGCCATGCAATATCTATTGGGCTTTACTTGCGTCGCACGCTTGTACTTCATTAATTCTATTCAACAAATCCCCCGCATCAGGCTGCCTGCTTTCATTGCAGCGGGTTCATCCATTTAAAGCCTTGAAATTTTTTTCCAAATTTCCCGTAAATAAAACCGTGTATATCCGTATCAACCATGTCATTAGTGTTCCATCATTCGGCTTTGATTACTGATGGAATATAAGCAACACTGGAACCAGTAAACGCTGAAGCTGCTCAATGATATAACCGATGAACGGATTGCGACGCAACGAAGTTGCCATGAAATACCGCTGCTGGTATTAAAACTATACTGACCTAAAAACCGGCTCATAATTTTTTTTGAAAGTCAAGCAACACAACCCGCCATTAATCAGAGCTTCAGGGAATTTCAAAAATGAACGTGTCAAAGTCAAGAAAAATAAAAGCTAGCCGGGCATTAAATGCCCGTACCAAAAAAAACTATTAAACCAGATAAATATGTAAATTCATTCGCTGGTTTAAACTATTAGTTAAGTTGCCCCCGAAATGACTACCGAACAAGAACAATTACTCGTTGCCAAAAACGCAGAACTGGAAAAAGAACTTGCCTTAAAAAACCGTGAACTGCAAATTGAAGCGGCATTGGAAAGGGTGCGGGCTATTGCAATGGCAATGCGAAAACCTGCTGACCTGCAGGACATTTGCAAAATTGTTTATACCCAACTGCAATCCTTAGGTTTTGTTGAACTTAGAAATGCAATGATCAATATTCATAATGATGATAAAGGCTTGATGTTGAATTATGATTATTCTGAAAATTTTGGAAAAACGGTTACTGATATTCCTTATAATTTTCATCCGCTGGTTGAAAAGCAGGTGATGGTTACTAAAAACGCACAGGATGCTTTTTTCGAATTTTCTTTTACGGGTGAAGAATTAAAACAATTCAGGGAACTAAGGAAGAACAACGGCGAAGCGGATGATCCCAAACTGGAGATAACAGATGCACTGCATTATTACTTTTATTCGATAGGTACGGGCTCGATTGGTATTTCAACTTACTGTGCTATAGCCGAAGAAAAACTGGAGTTGTTGAAACGTTTTAGAAATGTTTTTAACCTTTCTTATCAGCGGTATATTGATATTTCTCTTGCAGAAGCACAGGCAAGAGAAGCAGAAATTGAACTGGCATTGGAAAGAGTTCGTGCAAGAACGATGGCGATGCAGAGAAGCGCAGATTTAACTGATGCAGCTAACTTACTTTTTCAACAGGTGCAAGTTTTAGGTGTGCCTTCATGGAGCTGTGGTTTTAATATCTGGGAAGAGAAAGAAAAATGTTTTACTGCCTGGATGAGTAGCGAAGGCATTCTACAGCCGCCTTTTAAAATACCGTTTTCTAAAGTTCCGACTTTTAATCGTTTCTATGAATCGAGACAAAAAGGAGAGGTCTATTATATTGAAGAAATGGATGGTGATGCGTTAGTGGCTCAGTACAAATATATGCAGGGCCTTCCCGGCTTTGGTGATAT
Organism: Chitinophagales bacterium; assembly: GCA_038203525.1. Classification (GTDB taxonomy): domain Bacteria; phylum Bacteroidota; class Bacteroidia; order Chitinophagales; family Chitinophagaceae; genus Limnovirga. The sequence continues at coordinate 28,084 of JBBRDW010000022.1, forward strand.
ATTGGATGATTTTTTGAAATCCGGTTTTACACTGCCAACTTTCCAAATTAACCATGTCTTTAATTTCAAACAGGGTAATCTTATTTTTATCACCAATGTACATGTTCCCGAAGCCGTTGATATATTTAAAAGATTTGCTATTGTTTTCGAACAAACCTATACCCGTTTTCTTGATCTGCAAAAAGCAGAAACACAGGTAAGAGAATCGCAAATTCAATTAGCATTAGAACGTGCCCGTACACAGAGTATGATCATGCAACATTCAAAAGAATTGGATGATACATTACGTGTTTTTCATGAACAGGGTTTATTGCTTGGTATCCATTCGGCATTTTCTTTTTTATGGTTGCCCGATGAACAAAAAAGCAATCACATATTTTGGGCTGCATGGGCAGAAGAAAATAATAATTCCACAACTTTTAAAAGCAAAGCCATTACTTATCCGCTTGACAGAAATGAACCAGCCACCGCACAGTGTTTGGTTGATTGGAAAAGCGGTGAGCCTGTTGTTTCTTACGCTGTACCTCCCGAAGGTGTTGCAGGTTATTTTGCCGCATGGCAGGAACTGATTGATGGGGTTGAAAAATTAACACCGCAACATTTTACAGGCGGCTTGTATTATGTAGAAGCCTTTATGAAGTTTGGATGTTTTGGTGTAATGCTTGAATGCGATTTAAATGATGATGAAAAAAGGATACTCAATCGCTTTGCTATAGAATTTGAAAGAGCCTATACCCGCTTCCTCGACCTTCAAAAAGCAGAAGCGCAGGCAAGAGAAGCAGAAATAGAACTGGCATTGGAACGTGTAAGATCAAGAACCATGGCCATGCAAAAAAGTGATGAGCTTTGCGAGATAGTAGCAATTATGCTGGTACAATTGCAAAACCTGGGGTTTAAATACGGTGCCTGTTCGATAGTAATCATCGAAAAAATATCGAGTGATATGATTTGGTGGATATCTGGTTTTGAAAAAGAGTACCCTGAAAGTTACCGGATACCTTTTTTTGATCATCTATTCTATCTGGAACAAATTTCGCCATGGAAAGAGGGAAAAAAATATGCAGTGCTCGAAGCCTCTGGCGAAAAAAAGAAATCATATGATAAAATTGTTTTCAGCCAAACCGAATTTGAGAGAATACCGGAAGGAACTAAAAAAGTTATGATGGATTTTGAAAAAGTAATCTTTTCAAACGCTTATATGGAATACGGTTTCCTGTCTTGGAGTGCCGAACCGATTGGTGATGAACATGCAAAAATATTACAGCGCTTCGCTAAAGTATTTGAGCAAACTTATACCCGTTTTCTTGATCTGCAAAAAGTAGAAGAACAGGTGCTAAAAGCCGGGCAGGATTTGATAGCCATAAAAGAAGCCAAACAAAAAGCAGAAGATGCTTTGATTGAATTAAAGGCCACCCAAAAGCAACTCATCCAATCCGAAAAAATGGCAAGCCTGGGAGAACTCACTGCAGGCATTGCACACGAGATTCAAAACCCATTAAATTTTGTAAATAATTTTTCGGAAGTAAGCAATGAACTGATCGATGAAATGAATGATGAATTGGGGAAAGGCGATATTGATGAAGCAAAACTGATTGCCTCAGATATCAAACAAAACCTTGAAAAAATTGCACATCACGGCATGCGTGCAGCTGCCATTGTAAAAGGTATGCTACAGCACAGCCGCAGCAGCAGTAACGTAAAAGAACCCACAGATATCAATGCTTTGGTAGACGAATATGTACGGCTCTGTTATCACGGTTTACGTGCAAAAGATAAAACATTCAATGCAACTATAACCACAGATTTTGATCAGGCAATTGGCAATGTCAATATCATTCCACAGGATGTTGGCAGGGTCGTGCTCAATCTATTAACCAACGCATTTTACGCAGTAAACGAAAAGAAAAAAAGCCCCCATCCTCTCAAGGTTGGTGAAGAATTTGAACCCACTGTTTCAGTAAGCACCAGGAAAGATGTTGACAAAGTTTTTATTAGTGTAAAAGATAATGGCAGCGGTATTCCACAAAAAGTATTAGGTAAAATCTTTCAACCATTTTTTACCACCAAACCAACCGGGCAGGGAACAGGATTGGGTTTAAGTTTAAGTTATGATATTATTAAAGCACATGGCGGTGAAATAAAGCTGGAAACAAAAGAAGGAGAAAGCACAGAGTTTATAATTATATTACCAGAATAAGTACTTTATTCAGCTTTCGTTGTGTCACTCACTTGTACGTTCAGAACTTTTTTCGGCTACCAGCAGTCAGGTTTCGTCAATCAGGGCAGTTTGTATTCCTGAAGATATTTTTGCTTTTTAGCTCTTTGCCTATTGCCTCTTTGCTTTGATGCCTTGTATTCTTCTGTACAAGAGTGCGACGCAACAGGCGATGCCATTAAATATCAAAGCCCGGCTCAAAAAAATCTTGATAAAACTTGTATCTTTTATTACTCATAAATATTTGAACATGAAACAATTACTTACTTTTTTACTTCTGGTTATTAGTGGCGCTGCAAAAGCACAAAATATAGATTCTGCATGGATAGTAGACCACTATACCAAAACAGAAGTGTATATACCCATGCGGGACGGTGTACGTTTGTTTACATCGATATATATGCCTAACGATGCTGCTGAAAAGCACCCGATATTGCTGAAAAGAACACCCTATTCCTGTGCGCCTTATGGTGCTAACAACTGGAATAAATTCTGGAACAGTTACCAGAAAGAATATTTTAAGGAAGGCTATATTATGGTTACGCAAGATGTGCGTGGCCGCTGGATGAGTGAAGGAACATTTGTAGATGTTCGCCCTTTTAACCCCAACAAAACAGGCAAAGAAATTGATGAAGCCAGCGACACCTACGACGTGATTGACTGGCTGGTAAAAAATATGCCAAACAACAACGGTAATGTGGGTGTTTTTGGCATTTCTTACCCAGGGTTTTATTCAACTATGGCGGCGGCAAGTGCGCATGCTGCTTTAAAGGCGGTTAGTCCCCAGGCACCGGTGACCAACTGGTTTATAGGGGATGATTTTCACCATAACGGAGCGTTCTTTCAAATGGATGGTTTTTCTTTTTATTCTTCTTTTGGTAAACCGCGACCAAAACCCACTACTGTTGCACCTGCAGAATTTGAATATTACACGCATGATAACTATAAATTTTTTCTGGAAACAGGTGCGTTAAAAAACCTCACCAAATTAATGGGCGACAGTATAGCGTTCTGGAAAGATGTTATGGCGCATCCCAATTACGATGCATTCTGGAAAGCACGTGATGCACGCAATGCAACCAAGAACCTGCAGCCAGCCATGCTTTGGGTAGGCGGTTTATTTGATGCGGAAGACTGCTGGGGTGCATGGAATGCTTATAAAGCAGCAGAGCAAAACAATCCAGGCAAAGCTTTTAATAAAATTGTTGATGGGCCATGGTATCATGGGCAATGGGCAAGCAATGATGGTACGCATTTAGGTAATGTGCAGTTTGGCAGCAACACCAGTGATTATTACCAGCAGCATATTGAAATTCCTTTCTTCAATTATTTCTTAAAAGGAAAGGGCGATGTGAACCAGATTGCAGAAGCGAATATTTTTATATCGGGCGCCAACGAATGGAAAACTTTTGCGCAATGGCCACCCGCGGGCAAAGAAGATAAGGCAATGTATTTACAGAGTAATGGAAAATTAGACTGGGTTAAACCCACTACAGCAAAGGGTTTCAGCGAATATGTCAGCGATCCCGCACATCCTGTTCCTTATACGGAAGATGTACACTTTGAGAGAACAAGAAATTATATGACGGATGACCAACGCTTTGCCAGTCGCAGGCCCGATGTACTTACTTTTAAAACTGATATCTTAAATGATGACCTTACTGTAACTGGCAATGTAGTAGCCGATTTGATGACAAGTATTTCTACAACTGATGCTGATTTTGTAGTAAAAATAATTGATGTATTTCCTGATGATCTGACGTATAACCCTGTAGATATTTATGCTGACGAAGATGCCCCTTGCAGTTACCCGATGGCAGGCTATCAAATGCTGGTTCGAGCGGAGATATTCCGCGGTCGTTACAGGAAGAGTTATGAAAACCCTTCTGCATTTACACCGCGGAAGCCTGAAGAAGTAAAATTTGAATTGCCACCTATTGCCCACACTTTTAAAAAAGGCCATCGTTTAATGGTGCAGGTACAAAGCAGTTGGTTCCCATTGGTTGATAGAAACCCGCAGCAGTTTATAGACATTTATCATTGCGATGATAAGGATTTTATCAAGAGCGATATAAAGGTTTATAGCAATGCGCAGTATGCATCGAAAATTATTTTACCGGTATTAAAATAAGCAGTTGACTAACTCAATTGGATATTAAAGCAAAGTATTTTAATAGAGTTATTTGCATCAAACGTTTGCGTGGGGAAACAATATTTACTGTCAATACTTTTAACCAACAATTAAAAAATTCTGTATGAAAAAAAGCGCACTTGTTTTTTTTAGCCTGTTGTCAGTATGCAGCTTTGCACAACAAACATCACTCAATATAATTCCTGCTCCGGCAAAGGCTGAAATAAAAGAGGGAACTTTTATGATAACGCCATCCACAAAGCTGGTTCTGGAAGCTTCCAGCACAGAAAAGAGTGCGGCGTTTCTTAATAGCTATATTAAAAAATTTTATGGCTTTGAATTAAAAATTTTCAAAGGAAGCGCCTATCCTGAAAATGCCATTATCTTAAATTATGACCAGCTTGATAACCCCTTGCCCGGCGCTTACAAAATGACGGTTGATAAAAACAAAATCTATATCGGCGGCGATAATGAAGAAGGTGTCTTTTATGCCGTACAAACATTGATACAGTTACTGCCACCGGATCAATCAACATCATTGGCAATTCAACAATGTAGTATTTCTGATGCGCCACGTTTCGGTTACCGCGGTATGATGCTCGATTGTGGGCGGCATTTTTTCTCTGTTGACTTCGTTAAACAATACATCGACTTTCTTGCTATGGCCAAGATGAATACTTTTCACTGGCATTTAACCGAAGACCAGGGATGGCGCATAGAAATAAAAAAATATCCATTGCTTACAAAAGTGGGTGGCTGTAGAAACGGAACTATTACAGGCCATTATCCCGGCAAAGGAAATGATAATACAAAAAATTGCGGTTACTATACACAGGCGCAGATAAAAGACATTGTAAAATATGCTGCAGACCGCTATATCACCATCATTCCAGAAATTGAAATGCCGGGTCATGGCTCTGCTGCAATTGCTGCATACCCGCAGTTAAGTTGCTTTCCTGATAAATCTACGGTTGTTGCAAAAGGTGTTACGTGGAGTGGCGACACAACCCGTAAAAATGTTCAGCAAAGCTGGGGCGTTTATCCCGATGTATTTTGCCCGAGCGAATACACGTTTACTTTTTTAGAAAATGTGCTCGATGAAGTGATGCAATTGTTCCCTTCAAAATATATTCATATCGGTGGCGATGAATGCCCTAAAGATTACTGGAAAATTTCACCTTTTTGTCAGCAGCTAATTAAAGACAAAAACTTAAAAGATGAGCACGGCCTGCAGAGCTATTTTGTTAGCCGCATAGAAAAATACCTCAACAGCAAAGGCCGCAATATTATCGGGTGGGACGAGATTCTGGAAGGTGGCCTTGCACCCAATGCAACCGTAATGAGCTGGCGCGGAGAAGCCGGTGGCATAGAAGCTGCAAAGCAGCACCACAACGTTATTATGACACCGACCACCTATGTTTATTTCGATTACTCCCAAACAAAAAAGGAAGACAGCTTAACCATTGGCGGTTATCTTCCGCTTGAAACGGTGTATAAGTACGAGCCTTTACCAGCGCAGCTTACAGCCGATGAACAAAAATATATTCTTGGCGGCCAGGCCAATGTTTGGAGCGAGTATATGGCCAACGGCCACAAGGTAGAATACATGATTTTTCCCCGCCTTACTGCGTTAAGCGAAGTGCTTTGGAGCAGCAAAGAAAACAAAGACTGGAGCAGTTTTCAAACACGTTTGCAAACGCAGTACAAGCGTTTCGATCTCTGGAAAGTAAGTTACAATACCAAGGGCATTAATAAAGGTGAATAAGTATTTTTTATGAGCCCGGCATAAGTAATGCTATGATGCTTTACTTGCGTCGCACACTTGTACGGTTGGATTAATTTGCAGCTTTTACCATAGCGTAGATTAAAGCGTAATAAACGTCACACTGAATTCATTTCAGGGCCTTTTGGTGTGCTTTATAGATGTATTGCCATGAGATGCCGAAATAAATTCGGCATGACGATCTACTACCCTTGTACTTTCCGAACATTATTTAGCTTTTATTGAAGTGAAGATTGAAGTGATAAGGAAAATAGATTTGAAAATTATTTCAATAACAATTTCTTATTGGCCACAACCCCAACAAGGGCAGCATCGGCCGAGAAAAATGGAGATTGCGCAGTATATCATTAGTATACGCCCTATAGGCTGCCATGAAGCATCGTTTCTAACAATTCCAGTGTCTTATTTAAAAGGGCAATTATGAAAAAGTCATCGCAGTTAATAGCTATAATTTTGACATTTTTCTTTTTTGCAAATACTTCTTGCAAAAAACCGAACCCAATAGAAGTTCCTAATATGCATAACGCTATAATCACCGGTTCTGACATGAGGGCTTGTGTTTGTTGTAGGGGTTTAATGATTACGTTTAATGGGGAATCAAAACCGTACACCGGGGACTTTAGACTAATAAGTAACAGTGCCGCTGATATTGGAATAACACAGGCGGACACATTTCCTATTTATGTAAATGTTGACTGGAAGGAAGACACCACCAATTTTTGCAATCATATTCTGATAACAAGAATTGCAAGGCGATAAAGATCAGTATCTGTAAGCAGCCATTATTTTTTTAAGACTTTTTTTCTTTACTGCAAACGCTCCAAAAGCACACTCTGCGGTACGCTCGTATTAAATCCCTATATACAGTGAAATTACAAGTGTGCAGTTAAATCAATATCCATTATTTTCTTGAGCCAAGCAGCAAAACTTTGTGAATCTTGCCTTCGTTGGAATTGCATGCAACAATCTTCGCTTCAATCTACGCTGCGATAAAAGTTCAATAGAATTTCAACTGTACAAGAGTGCGACGCAAGTAAAGCTCAATCAAAAAACAAATGCCGGGTACAAAAAAAATAAAACCTCCATCAAATATTGATGGAGGTTTATTCTTTTCAACTATTAATGTACGCTACATTTCAAGAAGCTTATACATCTCATCCAGCTTTGGCGAAAGTATGATCTCGGTTCTACGGTTTTTGGATCTTCCTTCGGGTGTTGAATTACTTTCGATAGGATCGTAATAACTATGCCCTGATGCTATTACCCTTAGTGGGTCTACCTTATAATTATTTACAAGAATTCTTACGATGGAGTTTGCACGTGCTGTTGCAAGGTCCCAGTTATCGTTGAACTTGCCGCGGATAGGTATACTATCTGTATGGCCTTCAATATTTACAGCTACATCTTCGTTTAAGTTAAGCACCGAGGCGAGCTTAGCCAATGCATCTACACCTTTAGGATTTACAACTGCACTGCCTGACGGAAACAACAAGTTCTCTGAAAGCCGCACATATACTTTGCCATTTTTCTGGTATACAGAAAGATCGTTTGAATTAAAGCCTTTCAAGGCTTCAGTCATTTTATTTTTGAGGTTATCTGACTGTTCTTTTTGCTGAGCAAGCAATGCCTGTAACTGCTGAAGCCTTTGCTGTTGCTGCGCCAAAGTTTCTTTGCTTTGGTTAAGCTGGTTCTTCTGTTCTGCTGTTTGCTGGCCGAGCTGATTGTTCTGATTATTGAGGTTTGTGATCTTGGTATTTAGCTCATTGATATTGCTTTTTAAAGTTGCAATGGTCCCTTCCAGTGTGGAAATTTTATTTGCCATCACCGTACTGTCTTCACGCAAAGTAGCCGTTTCCATTTGAGATTGCGTTAAATACCTTTTGGCAACGCAACTGCTGAAAAGCATAATGAGGGTTGCCAGCAATAACAAATTTTTCATGTGTATTATTTTATAGAGTATGGTATAAAAATGTACCATGTTTTTTAGGTACAAACGCCAGTGCTCATTTTTATAAATTGGGGATTTAAATGCATTGGCTGGTAATATTTTTACCCATAATACCATTAGTACCTATTTATAAGCCGGGAACAAGGAATTATCTACGCTTAGATAAAAGCTGAATAGAATTACAGAACGTACAAGAGTGCGACGCAAGTAAAGCTGAAATAGTTTTGCTGCCCGGAACAAAATTTTATTCTTCTTCCATTTTATTTTTCAGCATACCCAGCAAAGCATAAGAGCCTTTAACTGCAACTCGGGTTTGCATCCAGCTTTTTGCAGAATCGGGCATTAATTCTACATAGCCATTTTCTCTTACGCCTGTCTGCACCTGCTGAAGATTGAACGATTTGCCGTTTTTTGTGAGGAACACATATTCTTTGCCATCGAAGCGAACCACAGCTTCTTCGTCGATTGCCTCGGTTACCTTATTGCCTAATTCAAAAACAGCCACTAAGAACATGCCGGGCAAAAGGTTGTGGTTTGGATTTTCGAAATGGCAATGTACAATACCGCTGCGGGCATCATCAATATTTTTTGAAACAAGAATAACTTCTGCGTTGTATTTAACAGAAGGCTGATCTGCCAGCATTACCACTACTTTCATGCCTGCTTTTATAGATGAAATGTCTTTTTCAAATACGGTAATTGCTGCATGTATATCATCAGGATTAATTAGCTCGAACAATACATCTGCAGGGTTTACATACCTGCCAATATTTATATTCACTTTGGTAACAAAACCATTGATGGGTGAACGTACCGGAACATCTCTTGAAATGTTATTGACACTTAGGCGAGAAGGTTCTATACCGATGATTTTTAATTTTTCTTCCAATGATTTTATGAGGACTTGCTGTATTTTAAAATCGCTTAAAACCAGCTGGTAATTTTTTCTGCTTGCGGCATCGGCATCGCTTAATTCTTTCTGGCGTTTTAAATCCTCCTCCAGGTATTCCATCCTGGCTTTTGCACTAAGGTAATCCTGTTGCAGCTGCACATAGCTTTGGTCTTCCATTACAGCAATTACTTCTCCTTTTTTTACTGCCGCACCTGGCAGTAATGAAGTGGATTTTAAATAGCCACCCAAAGGAAAGCTTACGGATATCATACTTTGCGGGGGCACATCTACCTTGCCATTTGCTTTGATATTGGCGTGAATAACCTGCAGTGATGGAACACCGGTAGCGATGCCTGCAATGCTTAACTGAGTGCTGTCTAAATAAACACTGGTATTGTCTACAGGAGTTTGTTTGGTTTCTTCTGCCGGTGGGTTTCCCTGGCAGGAGGTAAGAAAAATAATTAGCGCAATATTGATTATTAGCTTTTGCATAAGTTAATTTTTATTTGGTTGTAATAAATATTCGAGCTCAATTTTTCTGATGTTGAACTCTTTTAGTGCGTCTGCATATCCAGTTTGCAGGTTAACAGCATTGCTAACCAATGTGCCCCATTCAATATAATTGATTTGCCCATTTTTGTAATTGAGGTTGGCTGTTTGAATAATGAGCTCAGCCTGTGGCAAAGCACTGTTTTTATAATACTCAATTGCCTGCTGGTATTTTATGTATTCATTCCAGTTTTTTTGGAGTAGTAGTTTTAAATCCTGCTTAGCAATTTCCGTTGATGCAGCGGCAATATTTTCCTTTTGGTGTGCGGCATTTATTTTGGCTTTTTGCCCTTTATTAAAAACAGGAACTGCAATACCCAGTTGTATTGTTGAAAAACGTTTGCCACCATCGTAATAACTTTCTGTATCATCTTTATTTTTCTGGAAACCAATAATAGATTGATTGCTGTAACCCACCATCCAATCCGGGCTAAGTTTGGCTTTTTCCAATTGGGTTTCACCGGATACAAGTTGTTGCTGCTGTTTGTAGTATTCTAGAATTGGATGCCGTGATAAGATGCTGCTGTCAAACAAATCCGGACTATAATCAAGAGCTTCAGCAGCACCAAAAATTTCTTCACTGTTCAATAACACGCCCAACTGAAAAGATGCATTTTGTTTATCTGCCAACAGCATTTGCAATTGCATTTGTAACTGCTGCACCAGGTTATCGAGTGTGGCTTTTTCCAGCAGGTTGGTTTCTCCTTTTTCAAAACGAATCTTCGCAACTTTCTGATATTTTGAATAGATACTGTCTGTCTTCTGCAGCAACTGTTGTTTCATTTGCAAATACTGCAATTGCAGGTAAGCCTGCTTTACCAGACGCGTAATGTCTGCCTGTTTAAGACTGGTTTGCAGTTTTGCACTTCGCCATTCAAGCTCATTCAAGGTCTTTTGCCGTTTATATACTACCGGCATTGCAAATGTTTGCATCAGCGTAAAACGGTTGTCAAAATAGCTGCTGTTGATGTTCCCGAATTCAGTATTGAGCTGGGTTTTTGGCAGATCTGCTGCAGATTGCTTTAACGCATCATAATATTTTTCTTCCAGCCTGTTTAACTGTATTTGTTTATTCTGGTCTTGCGCCAGTTGAATAGCCTGCTGCAAACTGATAGGCTTTACTCTTTGTGCCTGCAGAAGATTTGGTAACACCAGCAAAAGCAACACCGTAATTATTGCAGATATTTTTTTCTTTTTATTCCATCCTTTCTCAAATAAAAGATAAAGTGAAGGCAAAACAAATAGCGTTAACAGCGTCGCACTGATCAAACCGCCAATTACTACTGTTGCCAATGGTCTTTGCACTTCAGCACCTGCACCGTTACTTAGTGCCATTGGTAAAAAACCCAGGGAAGCAACTGCGGCAGTCATAAGTACTGGCCTCAAACGCGAATGCGTTGCATGCATTATTATATCTTTTACATCGTTCATACCATCATTTTTTAATCTGTTCATTTCACTGATCAATACAATTCCATTTAGTACTGCCACGCCAAACAGTGCAATAAAACCTACACCGGCAGAAATACTGAATGGCATATCACGCAGCCACAAGGCTAAAACGCCTCCGATTGCAGATAACGGTATTGCTGAAAAGATAAGCAGACAATATTTGAGTTTGTTGAAAGCAAAAAAGAGGATTAAAAGGATAAGCAACAAAGCGACGGGTAATGCAATACTTAAACGCCTTGTAGCATTTTGCAGATTTTCATACTGACCACCGTAAGTAATATAATAACCGGCAGGGAATTTCAAGTCTTTGCTTACTTTATCCTGCAACTCTTCCACAATACTTTGTACATCCCGGTCACGCACATTAAAGCCAACGGTTATCCTTCTTCTGCCATCTTCGCGCTGTATTTGATAAGGGCCGTCTTTCATTTCAACTGTAGCGAGTAAGTTCAGTGGCACTTGTTGGCCATTGGGTAAGCCTATCAATAAATCTCCTATTTGGTTTACATCTTTTTTTTGATCTTCATTCATCTTTATCACCAGGTCGTAACGCTTATCATTTTCAAACACCAGCCCTGTAGTTGCTCCTGCATAAGCAGCCTGAATGGTATTGTTAACATCTGAAATACTCACTCCAAATCTTGCAATAGCTTCCCGGTTATAGGTTATGAGCATTTGAGGTATGCCCGTTACTGTTTCTGTGTAAAGATCTTTAGCACCTTTTACTGTTTGTATTATTTTGCCTAAACGATCGGCATACCGTGCCAGGGTGTCAAGGTCATCTCCAAAAATTTTGCATACAACATCCTGCCTCGCTCCAGTCATCAGTTCGTTGAAACGCATTTGAACCGGGAACTGAAAGCCTGTGGCTATTCCCGGAACTTCCTGTAAAGCCGCACTCATTTTGTTCGCCATTTCAGGGAATGTCTTTGCATTTTTCCATTCCTCTTTTGGCTTTAAAATCACTATCATATCTGCAGCTTCCAATGGCATGGGGTCTGTTGGAATTTCACCCGAACCAATCTTGGTAACTACTTTATTTATTTCAGGAAATTTATCAAGCAAAACCCTTGCAGCCTTTTGTGTTGTATTAACTGTATTGCTGAGTGAAGAACCTGTAAGCAACCTTGTATCAATAGCAAAATCACCTTCTTCCAGTTGAGGAATAAATTCGCCTCCCAACGTATTCAATACAGCCACGGCAGCCGCAAATGCAACAAACGCAACGGTTACAATAATTACCGGAATTTTTAATGCCCGTTTTAAAATGGGTCTATACCATCGCTCCAGAACCCGCATCATCTTATCAGAAATCGTTTCTTTATGATTCAGTTTTTTATTTAAAAACAAGGCGCTCATCATGGGCACATAAGTGAGTGATAAAATAAAAGCTCCAATAATGGCAAACGAAACCGTTTCAGCCATCGGTTTAAACATCTTTCCTTCAATACCTTCCAGGGTAAGAATCGGAAGATAAACAATGAGTATAATGATTTGTCCGAAAGCTGCACTACTCATCATTTTTTTTGCTGATCCACCAACTTCTTCGTCCATATTTTGTTGCGATAAATGTACTGTTGTACCCAATTTTTTGCTATGGTTTAAACGGTGCATTACGGCTTCTACAATGATAACTGCACCATCTACCAGTAATCCAAAATCAAGTGCTCCCAGGCTCATCAGGTTACCGCTCACACCAAACAGGTTCATCATAATAATGGCAAATAGCATGGCCAATGGAATTACCGAAGCCACAATAAAACCAGCCCGCAGGTTACCCAGAAAAAGTACCAGTACAAAAATTACAATTAGTGCCCCTTCGAGCAAATTTTGTTCTACTGTTGAAATAGCATTGTTCACCATTTTAGTTCTGTCCAGAAAAGGTTCTATCATTACACCTTCTGGCAGTGTTTTCTCGATCTGTGTAATCTTCTCTTTTACGTTTTTGATTACGATACTGCTGTTGTCGCCCTTTAGCATCATTACAATTGCGCCTGCTACTTCGCCTTCATCATTGTAAACAGTGGCTCCATAACGCACGGCGCTGCCAAACTTCGCTTCTGCAATATCCCGTACCAAAACAGGTATGCCGCCAGCCGACTGTTTAACAACAATATTGCTAATATCATCCAGACTTTTCACCAGCCCTTCACTGCGAATAAATAAAACATTTGGCCCCTTCTCAATATAAGCGCCACCAGTGTTTTGGTTGTTATCCTGCAGCGCTTTGTACACATCACTTATGGTTAGCGAAAAGCTTTTTAGTTTTTCCGGGCTTACAGATACTTCGTACTGTTTTACCAGACCACCAAAGCTGCTTACATCGGCTACCCCTTCCGTACCAAGCAATTGCCTGCGAACGATCCAATCTTGTATGTCTCTTAAAGAAGCAAGATCATATTTGCCTTCATATCCCGGCTTTGCTTTTACTACGTATTGAAATATCTCGCCCAGCCCGGTTGTTACCGGTCCCAGTTGCGGCGATCCCATGCCTGCCGGAATCTGTTGCTGCACCTGAACCAGCCGTTCACTAACCTGCTGCCTAGCCCAGTAAACATCTGTTTTATCGCTAAACACAATGGTAACCAGGCTTAGGCCAAAGCGTGAAAAACTTCGCTGTTCAATAATGCCAGGTACATTGCGGGTTGCCTGCTCTACTGGTACAGTTATAAACCGCTCCACGTCGGGCGCACCAAGGCTTGGTGCAGATGTAATTACCAACACCTGGTTGTTGGTAATATCAGGTACAGCGTCAATGGGCAACTGCGATACGGAGTAACTGCCCCAGGCAATTAAACCCATTAAAAATAACCCGACAACAAGTTTATTTTTTATGGAAAAACTAATAATGCCATTCAGCATATTTTTTATTTTAAATAGTTAAAATTTTGTGCCAGACTAAAGCTTAAGCATGAGGCTTTACTTGCGTCGCACACTTGTACGATCAGACCATTGCTGGGCAATTCCAACGCTGCATTGTTGTTTTTTGCCTGCATTGCACTAAGCGGCTTTTCTAACAAAGGGCAACTGTTTGTTAGTTGCAACTGGTAGTATAAAAGCCTGCAAAAGCATCTATATTATTGGTGAAATGTATTACTATAAACTTACAAACAAACAGTTCAACTATCAATAGCCTGCAACTGAGATAACGCTTTTATTATGCAATTCATACTCCGCACCTGCTGAATTGTATTCATCAGTACAAGAGTGCGACGCAAGTAAAGCTTAATAGTTATTCTGAAGTTTGGTTCAAAAAAATATTTATTCCAACGCAAAACAATATTTCAATGCTATTTAAAAATGCAAAAAAATGTAACAAAAGATAAGTAGATATCAGCACCTGGGAGGTTGGAAAATTGAAGAGGATATTAAGTGTACGGGAATGCCGTCGTTGATAATATTGTACTCTGGAAACGATGCTTCTGGGCTTTTGATCTTTACCTGTATTGGAGCAGGCAAGATGGTTGCAATACTAATGCAGCATTCCGTTTCGTGGGTTTTGAAGGGTAGCTGCATGTCCTTTTCAAAATCGGCGTCGATAGTAATTTTGCCGTTATAGTGTATATGAAAAAATTGGGTAAAAGTTATGTCGGGATTTTCTGATTTGTGCAATATAAAATGATTGATCAAAGCTGGTATTTTAAGCAACTGGTAGGCATCGGTTGCACCAAAAAAGTATATCGTAAACAGAAATATTGACAGCCATTTTTTCACCCGGCAAATATAGGGGCATTTTTTAAAGAGTTTCCTGGTGGTAGTTACCTATCTCAGAAATTTTTATAAAAATTTTCAAATAAGCTACCAACGGGCGTTGGTGTTTAATGGTGGTTTAGGTGATTGAAGAAAAGAGCCGATGTGTACTAAAAATAGAGTTTGAAATCTTTATTGGCGCAGCCGGAAATGTTTTTTATATCAAACGTTTGCTGTTTAGAAACAGAGTAGATGTAATACATTTGTTGCTCTAACGCTTAAAACCAAAACAACATGATGAGCATGGTGGACTCTTTCGAAAAAATTCCCTGCGAAATTTTTGCGGATAACAAGGAAGGCTCGGCATATGTAGCCAATGAAATCGCAAACCTGATAAAAGAAAAGCAAAGCAATGGCGAAAAGTGTGTGCTGGGGCTGGCAACCGGTTCCACCCCAATCAGCATGTACGCAGAACTCGTACGCATGCATAAAGAAGAAGGATTGAGCTTTGCCAATGTGGTAACTTTTAACCTTGACGAATATTACCCAATAGGTAAAGATGCTTTTCAGAGTTACTGGAGTTTTATGCACCGGCATTTATTTAACCATGTTAATATTGACCCCGCCAATATTCATTTACCCGATGGCGACTTGCCCAAAGAACAGGTAAAAGAACATTGCCTGCAATACGAGCAGATGATAGAAGATGCAGGCGGCATAGACCTTCAGGTACTTGGTATTGGTAATAATGGCCATATCGGGTTTAATGAACCCGGTGCCAGCATCTTTTCCAAAACGCGTTTAATAAACCTGGAGAACAGCACCCGTGTTGCCAATGCAAGGGAATTTCAAAATATTGCACGAGTGCCCAGGCTGGCGCTAACGATGGGTATTAACACCATTATGAAAGCCAAAAGGGTGTTGCTGATGGCATGGGGTTTTAAAGGCGCAATTACAGCCAAAGCAGTGGAAGGCCATGTTACAGAACAAGTGCCTGCCAGCATTTTGCAGCAGCACAATAACTGCACGTTTGTATTGGACGAACAGGCTGCATCGGAGCTTACACGGTTTAAATCGCCCTGGCTTACAGGCGAAATTGAGTGGAGTCCGCAAATGATAAAACGCGCTGTGGTAAATATGGCACTTAAACTGAATAAGCCGGTATTGAGTTTATCAACCCACGATTATAATGAAAACGGCCTTGGCGACCTGCTGGTAGAAAAAGGCGATGCTTATGAACTTAACCTGCAGGTGTTTTATATGTTGCGGGACAGTCTTACGGGCTGGCCGGGTGGCAAGCCAAATGTGGTATTGCCTACGCACCCGGAACGCAGCACACCCTATCCAAAAACCTGCATTATTTTCTCTCCGCACCCTGATGATGACATCATTAGCATGGGTGGCACTTTTATGCGCCTTCACGATCAGGGACACGATGTACATGTAGCTTACCAAACCAGCGGCAATATTGCAGTAACAGATGAATTTGTTACAAGGTTTATTGATTTCGCTGTTGGTTTTGAAGACATGTTTGATATAGACAATGAGAAAAGCGCACAGGTACTTGCCGATGCGCAAAAATTTCTTTCCACTAAAAAAGCCAACCAGGTAGATACCGCTGAAATACGCGCCATAAAAGGTTTGATAAGAAGATGCGAAGCCAAAGCAACCTGTAAGTATGTGGGCATTACCGATGGCAACTGGCATTTTCAAAACCTGCCTTTTTACGAAACAGGTACTATTGAAAAGAACCCGATGGGAGAGGAGGACGTGATTATTACCATGGAGCTCCTGCGCAAACTAAAGCCACACCAGGTTTATTGCGCCGGCGATCTTGCAGACCCGCATGGTACACATAAAGTATGTTTAGATATTGTTTTCGAAAGCCTCCGCCGCATAAAAGCTGCCGGTGACGAATGGGTAAAAGATTGCTGGGTTTGGCTGTATAAAGGTGCCTGGCAGGAGTGGGATATTGCCGCTATTGAAATGGCAATCCCCATGAGCCCGGAGCAGGTAATGAAAAAGCGCTTTGGTATTTTCATTCACCAGAGCCAGAAAGATTCAGTCCCCTTTCAGGGTAGCGACAGCCGCGAATTCTGGCAGCGCGCCGAAGAACGCAATGCATCCACGGCCAATGCTTATGCCGCACTTGGTATGACCAAATATGCAGCAATGGAAGCGTTTGTAAGGTGGCATTATTAAGCCCGGGCCGGCCGCTAATAAAATGGTAAGATAATTTGTTTGCCGGCTGAGGAATTACTATTGAACATCGTTGTGTCACTCACTTGTACTGCAGTAACACTATTGAACAATTAGCGAAGGGGTGTACTTTAGGTATGCTGAATAAATATTAAGCAGCAGTTTATTTTTGGCGAAGATTTTTCATTTTAAAAATTCGCGGTTATATTTGCAGCCCGTTAAGGGAAATGGCTGCGTAGCTCAATTGAATAGAGCATCTGACTACGGATCAGAAGGTTTCAGGTTTGAATCCTGACGCGGTCACCACACAGGACTTTTCAAGTTTATTCTTGGAAAGTCCTTTTTCGTTTGGGCTGAAACCATTGCCACCATTGCATAGTAGCGTTAGTATCTCATTCGGCTGCATGGTTTGAAAAGTGTTATTAGAAAACACCAGTTTTTCAGGGAATATCAAACCAAGCATTCTTTGCTTGTTTTCAATGGTAGCTGTAGTATAGTAATGCCCCATATTACTAAGCAGAGAGATACCATAGTGGCAGTATTCTTTAAAACCGCTTTCCAGTTTTTTCAATTCAGCAATCTTGTATTCAAAGGCCCTGTTTTCCTCATTCACTTTATCCCTTACAGTGTGGTACACGAATTTATCAATATCATCTTTTGCCAGCTTTAAAGCAGAGCTTCTAAGCAATTCTTTATTCGCTTCAATCTTTTCATTTAGCTTTTTTATTTCAGCATCCCGGTCACCTTCGTTTGTTTTAAACACATCTTCCATCACAGCCAGATACAAAGCTGCCAATTCAGGTTTTATGGAAATGTCTTTCAGCCAAATTTCAAAAGCGTT
This sequence comes from Chitinophagales bacterium, assembly GCA_038203525.1. Taxonomy (GTDB): domain Bacteria; phylum Bacteroidota; class Bacteroidia; order Chitinophagales; family Chitinophagaceae; genus Limnovirga. The sequence continues at coordinate 45,784 of JBBRDW010000022.1, forward strand.
GTGAGGCACATCGCTTTTATGCCTTTCCTTGCAACCGGCGGTACAATGATAATAATAGTATTTGCCACCATTGCCCAAGGCAGAAATACCAGTTAAAGTTTTACCACATCTTGGACAAATCAAATGCCCCCTCATTGGATATTCGTTATTAACCAACGAGTATTTTGTTTTGGCTTTCTTTTTTCCATCCAATACATTTTGCACATCGTAAAACAATGCTTC
>JBBRDW010000023.1:0-45844 GCA_038203525.1 Chitinophagales bacterium
TTGATACCGCCATCAGAGAAAATGTTGACATCATTGGCCTTAGCGGTTTAATCACCCCGTCGCTTGATGAGATGGTGCACGTAGCAAGAGAAATGAAACGCCGTGGTATGCAACAGCCATTGCTTATTGGCGGGGCTACTACAAGCCGTATGCATACGGCTGTAAAGATTGCACCTGAGTTTGATCTTGGTGTTGTGCATGTACTCGATGCATCAAGAAGTGTAACGGTTGCAAGCTCATTATTGAACAAAGACAATAAGCCTGCTTTTCTCGAAAACATTCAAAAAGAATACACTAAACTTAAAGGCGATTTTGCCAATAAAAAATCTACCAAACAATATTTGTCTTTTGCCGAAGCGCAAAAAAATAAAGTCAAAATCAACTGGGAAAATTATACACCGCCAGTGCCCGCCTTCACAGGTACCAGAGTGTTTGAAGATTTCCCATTAGAAACGTTGCGTGAATATATTGACTGGAAACCTTTCTTTATTGCATGGGAAATGCATGGCAATTTCCCGGAGATTTTAACCGATAAAATTGTAGGCGAAGAAGCAACCAAATTATACAACGATGCCAATACCTTGCTCAATAAAATCATCAGCGAAAAATGGTTAACAGCAAAAGGCGTTGTTGGTTTCTGGCAAGCCAATACAACTGATGCAGATACAATTCTTGTCAATCGTCAATCGTCAATCCTCAAACTGGAATCACTACGTCAGCAAATAAAAAAAGCTCCTGGCCAACCAAATTTATCACTGTCAGACTTTATAAAACCTGCTTCAATTCACGATTCACCATTCACCATTCATCCCGATCATATCGGCGCATTCGCCGTTACCATTCATGGTATCGAAGAACACATCAAAGCATTTGAAGCCCAGCATGATGATTATAATAAAATAATTTTACAGGCACTCGCCGATCGTTTGGCAGAAGCGTTTGCAGAAGCCTTGCACCAAAGTGTGCGCAAAGAATACTGGGCTTACGATACTAACGAACAGCTCACCGGCGAAGAGCTGATCAAAGAAAAATATGTAGGCATTCGCCCCGCACCGGGTTATCCCGCCTGCCCCGATCATACTGAAAAATATAAGTTGTTTGATCTGCTCAATGCAACCGAAAATACCGGTATTATTCTTACAGAGTCACTTGCCATGTATCCCGCATCATCCGTGTGCGGCTGGTATTTCAGCCACCCGCAAAGTCAGTATTTTGGCGTGGGAAAAATACAGCGCGACCAGTTAATAAATTATGCAGAAAGAAAACAAATGAGTTTGGAAGATGCCGAAAGATGGCTGCGCCCTGCATTAGATTAATCAGGCATTTTTTTAGGCCCGGCTTTCTATTCATCTGTCACCGTTTGTTGCGTCGCACACTTATACATTCTTATCTTTATTGAGCTTTTACCGAAGCGAAGATTTTAGCGAAAAAGGGTTGCCAACCTTTCAAAGATTGGCAACCCTTACACCTTTTAGTAAAACATTTATTGCTTTACAAACTTTTGAATAGCTGTGCCATTATCATCTTTTACCCGCACCATATAAGTACCCGCTGCAAGGCTGTTGATGCTGAAACTATATACAGCAGCTTTTGCGGTAAAATGAAGCAATGGTTTACCCTGCACATCCAGTACAGCAATGGTGCTGGTAACTGCAGCATTTAAACCTTTTACGGTAAGCTGCTCTTTTGCAGGGTTGGGGAACAGTTGTATGGTACCCGGCTTTATAAAACCAATACTTACCACTTTGCTGTAACTGAATTTACCATCTGCATCTACCTGTTTAAGGCGGTAGTAATTTGTACCGGCAACAGGCTGTTTATCTGTATAAAAATAATCTTTAACCGCTGTGCCTGTAACTGTACTGTTTACCTGTGCAATGGCTGCATAGTTAACCGCATTGCTGCTGCGCTCTACCGCAAAATATTTATTGTTTAACTCTGTGGCAGTTTGCCAGTTAAGGGCAATGTACTCTTTGGTTTGTGTGGCGGTGAATTTGTTGTAAGTGATGGGGAGTATTGCATCGTTGTTAAAACGAACTAAAGCAACATTAGTGAAATCGGTTTCTCCTTCCTGATAGCCTGAGCCGCCTATTATAATTTTTCCATCTTCCTGTATTGCACCGTAACCAGCGCTAATAATTCCTAAATTTAAAAAGCCTGCTACAGCTATACCATTTTCACCAAATGAGGCATCGAGTGTCCCATCCATATTAAATCTTACTACCCCAAAATTACTATTTGGATCAGTAGTTGAGTAAAGGCCTGTAACTATAATTTTATCTGATACAACTTCGACATGGTAGGCTATGCCTACGCCATTGTTTTCGATTGGCACAATAGTATAACCCGTTTTATCACCAAAAGCAGAATCAATTGAACCATCACTTTTAAATCTTGCCAATGCCATTTTATAGCTGGAACCGCCAGCCGAACCAGTTACTAATATTTTTCCATCGGGCTGCACAGCAATATCATTTAAAGTCGCAAATGGCACATCGTTCTCTTCATATCTTATTCCAGCAATACCATCATTTTCTTCATCAAATGTATTGTCTAATGTTCCGTCTGGTAAAAAGCGAATGACAAAAAGACTTTTCCCAAAATATTCGCCGCAGATTAATATTTTATTGTCCTGCTGTAGTGTAAGTGACTTTACATGGAGGATAGCATAATTAAATGAAGTAAATCTGATACCATTTTCACCAAAAGTTTCATCATAATTTCCATCAGATAAAATTCTTACAACGAAACCTTCTGTTCGATCAATATCTGTTTCTTTGATTCGACCCGTGATCAGTATTTTACCATCCGTCTGCAACGCCAAATCAGTAACCTGATCTTCACTTTTCAAGTTAAGGATAAGAACTCCGTTATTGCTAAACGAATTGTCAAGTTTTCCATTAGCATCTAAACGAATAATTGCAATATCGGAATAGCGGTCAATATTATTCCCTACAACTCTGCCGCAACCTATTATTTTACCATCTTCCTGTATAGCTAACGCTGCAAAATCTTGAGTCATTTCAGCGTTTTCCACGCCTGTTATTATTGTTTTTCCATTCGTGCCAAAACTTTCATCTAAGCTGCCATTTATATTAAATCTCGCTACAATAAAGCCTGTATTTTCAATATTATAGGCATCATGAAAGCCACCTGTAACAATTTTACCATCCTTTTGAATAACTATTGCTTTACAACTCCCGGTAAACTCATTATAAAACCCTTTTCCGTTATCGCTAAACGTATTGTCCAGCGTACCGGGTTGGGCGTTCAGCGTAGCACAGAAAACTAATAGATAAATTGTCGTTTGAATAATATTTTTCATAAAAAAAATTTGAGTAATTAATAAATTTATATATCAAAGATCCTCAGGACAACTGGTAACAGTGCAATCATTTGATCCGGGAAAAGCATCTTCGTCACAAATCCTACTATCCAAGCAATCAACAAAATGTGAACGTGATCCTGTGTAATTTGCTGGAGGGTGTACACGGGAAGTAGAGGTATAATTCATTACTGCTTGGCAAAATACGGCTGTTCTTGCAGCAATATATTTCGTTACATTAGTTTCGTCAGTAAACCCTGAACTATAGTCATCGGTCGAATACTTTAACCCGTGTCCAGCGTTACAGTCAGAATATAATAATGTAAATCTATCTATACGATCATCTTTAAGAATATTGTAAATATTTAAACCGCTGCCTTTCTTAACAAAAAAATTTACAGCGGGAGGTCCCATCTCTGGCTGTTTAATAATAAAATTTTCTGCTTCTAAAAGACAATCATTTTCTTTCCTTCTACTATTTGAAGTAGAATTACTAATGTATTGCTCATCATCATCAGGATAGATATTAGTTGTATCTAGTTTTCCATGAAAAGCTATTACTGGAGGATTTTGACTATTAGTAACATCATCACTGTCGGGAAGAAAAAAAAGAGGTTCATCAGCATCCACATCCTGTCCTCCATGCTTTAATGGCATTCTTAAAGCACCCCAACATGATAAAATTCCACGAATAATTGGTAATTCATCAGTATGGTCAGAGTCATAGTAGTCTGCGTCTATTGGACCAAGAGCGTCTTCTATAGTTAATGCGCTAGTGGAATTTACTGGAAAAGTCTCATTAACCATACTTTGTGTTCTTAAATAGCAAACATTCATGCAAATAGCTGCGCCCGCAGAAGCACCCCCTATAAATACTTGGTTTTCATCGATTTTAAAGGTCATATTGTGAAAACCGCCCGTACTTGTATTTCTTCTCATTATTGTTCTTATTGCACCTCGGGCATCTTGTATTCCGCGATATGTTGCTAGCTGTTCGTGAGCAGAAGAAAAATCGCCATCTGCAAGTCGCCCAGTTCTATAACTTACAGATATGGCAATAAAACCCTTACGAGCAAATTCATAAAGTAATGTTTCCATAAAGTCATCATCATAGGGAGTACATTCTTTAAAGCCACCGGCATGAAAAAGTATAATACAGGGCAAAGGTACATTTTGATAATCATGGCCATTAGCTTTTTGGATCGCTGATTTTGGATAAGACACTTTGTATTTAAGGGTTGTTTCAGGAACGGTAGAACTCGCCCATTTGTTATCATGTCCGTCTGACCAAGTACAGTCATAAGCCGTAGCTGAAGTACAGCCACCTACATCACCGCTATATAGAACATCCTTTAAGGGGTCATTTACTTCTTTGTTGTATGTAAATATGTCATCAGACACATTATGTCTAATTTTATTTTCACTAAATAGATAATGGTCTCTTAAATTATTACTACAATACATTGGATGATTTACATCTACAGTAAATTTTTGTCCAAAATTAATGCCTGCAAATAATTTAGAATAAGGTAATAATGAGCCCGCTAATGCAAAGCCGGCTTGTTTAAGAAATTGTTTTCGTGTTGTTTGCATAAATTGTATTTTTTGGGTAACAAAATTGTTTAGGTTTAGAAGAAAATGAGGCTTTTTTAAAGCCCGCCTTTTCTATTTTTTACGCTTTTTATAATCCCCTGTGCATCTTGTATTACTTTGTACATGGCAAGCTGCTGCTGTGCCATGCTGCTTTCATTAACAGTGTTTAAATTGTTTTCCATTGATAAACTGATAAACCCTTTACCAGCCATTTTTTTGGCCATTTTCATAATAGCTGCATCATCCTGAATTAAGTTTTCTTCAGGCGAAGAGGCGTGAAAGAACAATATAGCCGGTAATCCTTGGCTAAAAACATTTAGTTGCTGCGATTGTTTTACTGAATGGTTCATAATTGTAATTTTAAATTGATTTGAAAATGTTTTTGAAAGCAGCTTTTAAGTATCTTTTTTCGCAGAGTCTCCAATAACGTATTCTTGCTGTTCATCGTTTTGTCAAGATAACCTGTTGGTACAATCCTCGCCACAATAAAAGCTCAGTCAACTTCCAACCGTACAAGAGTGCGACGCAAGGAATGATCACCAAAGATTTGTAGCAGGGCCACAAAAATGTATTTCAAATTACGGTTAACACGTTTGTTGAAAATTGGCGGCTACCATTGCGCCCTTGCTGTTGGGCTTGTATCCAGATTGGCAAATTCGCCGGCGAGATATTTATAATAAGCGGTAATGGCAATCATGCCCGCATTATCTGTACAGTATTCAAATTTGGGGATGAATGTTTGCCAGCCTTCTGATTCGCCGGTTTGCTGTAATGCAGTGCGCAGGCCACTATTAGCGCTTACGCCACCTGCAATGCAAACCTGTTTAATGCTGGTTTGTTTTACAGCCTTCTTTATTTTTTTAATAAGGATATTGATGATGCTATTCTGTATAGAGGCGCACAGATCATTCAGGTTTTTTTCTATAAACTGGGGGTCTTCTTTTTGTTTGTCGTGCAAAAAATACAGCACCGAAGTTTTTAAACCGCTGAATGAAAAATTAAGCTCGGGTATTTGTGGCTCTGCAAATTTGAAAGCAAGCGGATTGCCAAGTTTTGCATATTTATCAATGAGCGGCCCGCCGGGGTAAGGCAGGCCAAGCAGTTTGGCGCTTTTATCAAAGGCTTCACCCGCAGCATCGTCAATACTTTCGCCCATTACTTTAAGGTCGAGGGGGGAATTGGCCACTACAATTTGCGTATGCCCGCCGCTAACTGTTAAACATAAAAAAGGGAAAGTTGGTTTTGGATCATCAATAAGATTGGCGAGTACATGTGCCTGCATGTGGTGCACGGCAATCAAAGGTTTATCCATTGCCAGCGATAAAGATTTTGCAAACTGAGTACCTACCAGCAAACTACCAATGAGGCCGGGTGCTTGTGTAAAAGCTACCGCATCAATTTCATCTAATGTTATGCCTGCTTTTTGCAATGCAATATCTACCACCGGAACAATATTTTGCAGATGGGCACGGCTGGCCAGCTCGGGAACCACGCCGCCATATTGCTGGTGAACGGCCTGGTTTGCAATATAATTGGAAAGTATTTTTCCATCGATACAGACTGAAGCAGATGTATCGTCGCAGGAAGATTCTATTGCAAGGATGCAGACAGTTTTTAAACCATTTACAGTATCAATATCCGCAGGATGGTCAACTAAATTCTTATTATAATTCACGCCGCAAATGTAATATAAACGGTTAAGGTTTTTTTGGTTTAAAGTCTTCCTCGTAGCCGCGAATAAGATGGCCTTCCTTATTTTTTTACCTGCTTCTTATGGCAACTACAGGATTCATTTTTGCGGCAATGGATGCGGGTATAATGCCTGCAAGTACGCCGAGCACTACGCAAATGCTGAAAGCAAGTATAATAATATTGGGCGCAATAACAATAGGGAAAGGTAATACCGTACTTAATGCCAGGGCAAGCAGCCATACCATCAACAAACCAAAAAGGCCACCAAGCAAACAAAGAAATGCGCTCTCGATAAGAAACTCAGTAAGAATGGTTCTGCTTTTTGCGCCAATGGCTTTTTTTAATCCTATCTGGCTGGTACGTTCCCTTACTGTTACAAACATAATATTGGCCACACCAAATGCACCTACAATCAGGCTTAGGCCGGCAATAATCCAGCCACCGATATTTACACTACCAAAAAAACCACTTACCTGCTGGCTGATGAAATTAATATCGTTCAGCGCAAAATTATCTTCCTGCCTTGGACTTAGCCTGCGTACTTGGCGCATAATACCTTCCAGCTCGTCTATTAATGCTTTGGAAGAAATATTGTCCAAGCCGTTTACCATTATCACTGGGTTGCTGTAATCGCCGTCTACATCGTATATGGAAGCAAAAGCCCTGTAAGAAAGCATAACGCAGTTATCATAGTCAAACCCACCCACAAAACTCTGACCCTGTTTTTTAATTACGCCAATTACCTGCATCCGTTTTCCATCGAATGTAATGGTTTTGTCTACTGCTCTTTCGGGCTTATCAAAAAGCTGCTCGGCCAGTATATCACCTATTACACAAACAGGTACACCCCTTGTAAACTCATTATCGTTCAGGTAACGGCCGCTGGCAATATCAAGGGTTTGTATCTCGGTAAATTCAGGGTTTACACCATATATGCCCACATTGTTTACCTGGTATTTTTCGTGGCTCACATTAGCATTGGTAGAATTAAAGTAGCCAACATGCTTGGCAAGGGTACTTTTGTCTTTAATAAATTTTACTTCGTCGTATTTTGGAGTGGGGCGGTTTACATATTTCCACCAGGGGTAATTTCCGCCATCACCCCCGCCGTATTGCCATTTGTCTATATAGACTGTATTGGTACCCAGCGACGCCACATCTGTCTGTACTTTATTTTCCAGGCTGCCTACGGTAGCCAACACACCTATAATACAAAAGATGCCAAAAGCTATGCCCGCCAATGATAAAGCGCTGCGAAGTTTATTGTTATTGAGCTCCTGCAGCGACAGTTTAAAACTGTTCCAGAATATAGCGAGTCCCTTTAGCATCATTCAAATGTATAGAAGGTATTGCAGCAATAAGTTTTTTTTAGATAAACGGAAAAAATTAAAGATAAACAGGAAAGAAGTTCTTTTGAGCCGGGCTTTTAAATAACTGTTTAGCTTTAGTTGCGTCGCACTCTTGTACTTTCAGTTAGTTATTGGGCAAGTGCAAAAAACCTTAGAAAACCAAACAGCTATTAAATGTAAACAATAGATAGTCAATGAGTTTATAAGAATAAACATGCAAGGTGGAAAAAGCAGTTTTAATTGGCGGGTAAAGTACTGTCTGGTACGTTTCTTATACCAGATGCATTAATGAGTGTCCAGCTTTTAAAAGATTGGTCGGCAGTCATTCCCTCCTCGCCGGTAAAATGCTGGTTAAAAGGTTTTCTAATCACCACTTTTTTATTTGTGTAGAATATTTCTTTATTACGGTCCCACCAGAGTTCATTGGTAAAAAGCGTATCGCCAGTTATATTAAACACAACAACACTGTCTCTAAGAAATACTTTCCCTTCTTTTTCCAGGTACCTTCCATATTTAGCAAACAAACGGCTTTCGATTTTTACACTGTCGTCATAAAAATCAACATGAAGTGTTTTAGGGAATTCCACTACAGGCGTGTCTTTTTCTGTTCGAAGCATCAACGGAGAAGTAAGCTTGGCACGTACTTTACCTTCCTGACTCATATAACTTTCTATATTTTCTGCTACTTCCTGATTTATATTTTTTATGCCAAGCGCCTTTACATCCTGTATATTATTCTCGCAACTGTACATAAAAAAACAGCCAGTTATAACAGCTGTTTTTAAAAAATATCTTAAAAGAGGCCCATTAATCATATTTACGCCTTGTAAACCAAAGATCAGACAAAGATAAACCAAGTGAAAGTTTGAAAAAATTCTCGGTAACATTGTTAACATTGCTTCCTCTTTTCCCAAATTCCAGCGAAGTATTTATCAAAGTAGATTGGTTATCGTAGTTGCTCCATTTCCGCAAATTGAAGCCAATACCAAATGTTAGCGCGTTTACATTGTAACCGTTGCCATCCGCATTTGCATATTCATTGCCGGTATAAAAACCAACGCGATAGGTAGAACGGTTTAACAGGTTATTGCTTAGAAGAGAGGGCACAAACTCTGCTCCTGCCCGTATCATGGTACTGGTCTCAAGTTGGTTATCAGGCTGGTCAAAATACCTGAAATTTGTCCAGTCGCCTTTGGAATAATCTAAGCCGATAGACCATTTTGTTGCAATCGATTCTTTCCCAACCATATATTTTTTGGTCAACACAAAACCGGCGGTATAGGTGCGTGGAATGACAACATTACCCAAGATATTACTAGATTCATAGATGCTGTCAATGGGGGTTGTTCCACCACTAGCATCATAAGTATACGTCTCAGAACGAACTTCATTATTGGCTTTCAAATTCTGCTGCAATGTACCCGAAGCGCCTACCCTCAGAAAATAAGCTTCCCCATAACTTCCAATTTTACTTTTCACCTCCTTAAGTTTCATCGTATAAGAAATACCAGGCGTTAAGAAAAGGCCCCAGTAATCAGCCTTTGAAAACGAATTAGATTTGTAGTAGTTTGAGCTGTTAAGACTGTCTTTAAGAAAAATAAGTTTGGAGCTAATAGATTTGCGGCCAAATTCATACCCGCCGTTAAAACCAATACTCAAATTACCCCACCGTTTGCCAAGTCCAATAAAAACCTGATTTAAGCCCCCGGTTCCTTCATATAAAGTTTGCTTGGTATGAGTGATGTCATAATAATCATTTTGCTGCACACTGTAATTAATACGCGAATAGGGCTTTAATCCAAAAACAAGGCCCGCACCTCTGCCCTTGCTGTATGCTTTGGGACTAAGTGGTATTCCCAATTGTATATAAGAAGGAATAACGTTGGTAGATTTATAAGAGTTACTGGGGTCTGCACTACGAAGCGATCTGGAATCAACTGACAAACCAAAATCGTAAGTAACCAAAGCACCTTTGGAACCACCGAATACACGTACATAACGCATTGCACTATAAGAAGCGGGGTTAACAGTATTTAAAGCCTGTTCACTTGAATAAGCTGCTGCTATTCCGCCCATGCCTCTCGATGCGATACTTTGGGAAGGATAGATATCACCGATGCCATACCGCGAAAAAGGTGAATTCTCCTGTGCAGAAAGATGAGAAAAACTAAATAATGCCAACACCACACAAACACGCTGCTTAACTATTCTTTTTACTGATCGCATATAAGCCTTTATAGATTAAATGAGGGTCTGCAAATATCTTCTTTTTGAGATGAGGCAGGAAGAAACTCATATCACCCCCGGTTAAAAGCACGTTAAAGTTGCTGTATTTAGTGGCATATTCCTCAACAATGCCATCAATTTCTTTACTCATTCCAAGTATTACTCCGCATAATAAATTGGTACGCGTATCATAACCTACCAGCGGAAAATTCCAATCTGGTTTTACCAAAGGAAGTTTAGCCGTGAACTGGTTCATTGCTTTCAGGCGCATTTCCAGCCCTGGCGAAATGCTGCCACCTAAAAATTCATGAAACTTATTTACAAAATTAAATGTGACACAGGAACCCAGGCCAATTACCAGGTTGTGATTATCAGGATACAGGTCAACCGCTGCTGCAACCAGCGCCAGCCGGTCTGCTCCAATTGTTTCAGGCTTGCCTACTGGAGTAGTAAAAGGCAGCAGGCTTTTATTGCTGAGTTTATGAAATTTTGTAGCTGCAGAAAGAACTTCTTCAATTTCAATATTATGATCTATCACTGAAGATAATATTGATACTAAAGGGTTAAAATCTGCAAGTATCTGCTTTATACCGGCAACGTCATCATTTTGCAAAACGATCACATCTTCTATTATACCACCTTTAAATATGGCACATTTTAAACGTGTATTTCCAAAATCAAGACAGAGTGTTATTTCCATATTCCCTAAAATTGCCACTAAATTAATTCTCCGGCACCAGTTTGCAGGATGTTTATTAAATAGAATCCGGAATCATATTTTCAATCAGCTCCAAAACTGCATTTTCCCTGGGGGTAGAAAAAAAATCCGTATTTGAATTATATATTCGGTAATAAACCCCTACTTTTGCCGTCCTTTCACAAGAAAGCGGTAATGGTAACTGTTTTCTGTTAGTTGAAATAAACAATTTTTAGGTAGTAAAAATATCATTTTATGAAACGTACATTTCAACCACATAATCGCAGGCGTAAATCAGTACATGGTTTTCGTGAGCGTATGGCAACAGCTAATGGCCGCAAAGTTTTAGCCAGCCGTCGTGCAAAAGGCCGTAGAAAACTTACAGTTTCTGACGAAAGAAAATTGAAATAAAATTATCCCCTAATTCGCCTGAAGCGGATAAAATCAGGAGTTTTCAAATTATATTTAAAGCCTCATATACTGAGGCTTTTTTCATGCACCAGACTTATGGCAGCAAAATTTTCATATGGTAAACCAGAAAAACTAAAGAGCAGGAAACAGCTTGGTCAGCTTTTCAAAGAAGCAAAAACATTCAGCATTTTCCCTGTAAAAGTATTTTATATGCTGCCTGTTGAACCAATGGATTTTGCCATAAAAACTGGTGTAGGTGCAAGCAGCAGGCATTTTAAAAAAGCAGTTGACCGTAACCGCATCAAGCGGCTTTTACGCGAAGCATACCGAACTGAAAAAAATCCGCTGTATGAGTGTTTAAACACGCAACAAAAACAAATAACCCTCTTTTTTTTGTATATTGATAAATTCTTACCCGAAAAAAGTACTATAAAATCTATTATGCCGCAGATAATTGAACGGCTTGTAAAAAAAATAAATGAAACTGCTGCTTCAAATACTTAGTTACCCGTTTATCCTGCTGATAAAAATTTATCAGTACGTAATCTCGCCTATAATTGGCCCCAAATGCAGGTTTACGCCAAGCTGTTCGCATTATGCTGTTGAGGCTTTTAAAAAACATGGCTTATTTAAAGGTGGCTGGCTTTCGGTTAAAAGAATTTCGCGTTGCCGCCCCGGTGGTGGCAGTGGCTACGATCCTGTACCATAAAAACGTTGAAATTTTTTTCTGATTATTTTTGTGATACAAGCTTTTGTTTTCCATAGCGTCTTCGTTGCGTCGCAATCCGTTCATCTTTTGGTTATAATGGCGGCAGCAGCATAACAAGTTTAGAGTTCCTTAAATTTAAGGGTTAAAATATTCAGCGACTTTGAATGTGTAAACCATGCTCCCCAAAGTTATGAAAGTATAAGAGTGCGACGCAACGAAAGCCGCACCAGGGGCTTTGGCTGGGTACATAAAAAACACCAACACTTTAATGCATTGGTGTTTTACAGACTATTTGCAAAATTCTATCCAGCAATTGAAATATTGGTATTCACTTTATCTTTCATCATGTGTCGGACAGTATCTGCAATGGCGGCAGCATCGTAACCACATTCTTTATGTAGCTCTTTTAGCGTGCCATGCTCTATCAGCCTGTCTGGAATACCCAGTATTTTTATTTCGGCCTGATAGTTATGCTCATTCATAAATTCCAGAACGGCACTGCCAAATCCACCAACGATTGTGCCGTCTTCAACAGTAATTATTTTATTGAATTTGCCAAACACTTCGTGAAGCATGGTTTCGTCGAGTGGTTTTACAAAACGCATATCGTAATGCGCCGGGTTAATGCCAAAAGTTCTTAGTTCACGTATGGCGTTGGTGGCAAAATTGCCCGGGTGGCCAAATGTGAGAATGGCCACATCTTCCCCGTCTTTTATTTTACGGCCTTTGCCAATTTCTATTTCTTCAAAAGGCGTTTTCCATTTCGGCATTACACCTTCTCCGCGGGGGTAACGTATAACAAAAGGATATTGCACAGATTCAAGCTGCGATGTGTACATGAGGTTGCGCAATTGCTGCTCATTCATTGGTGCGCTTATAACCATATTGGGGATACAGCGGAAGTAGGGAATATCGTAAGCGCCATGGTGGGTTGGGCCATCTTCGCCAACGAGCCCGGCCCTGTCTAAACAAAACACTACGGGTAATTTTTGAATGGCCACATCGTGCACAACCTGATCAAAGGCCCGCTGCATAAAAGAAGAATAGATATTGCAGAATACTTTCATCCCCTGCGTAGCAAGGCCTGCACTTAAGGTAACCGCGTGCTGTTCGCAAATGCCTACATCTAGTGCACGGGAAGGCATTTTTTCCATCATAAATTTTAATGAGGACCCACTGGGCATTGCGGGTGTAATGCCCATTATTTTATCGTTCTTTTCTGCCAGCTCTATAATGGTATGGCCAAAAACATCCTGGTATTTGGGGGCCTGTGGCGCATCGTATTTCTTTTTAAAAATTTCACCGGTTACTTTATCAAAGAGCCCCGGGGCATGCCATTTGGTTTGATCTTTTTCTGCCAGATCGTAACCTTTTCCTTTTACGGTTACTATGTGCAGGATCTTTGGACCCGGCATATTGCGCAGATCTTTTAAGGTATCAACAAGTTTGGTAATATTATGACCATCGATTGGGCCAAAGTAGCGAAGATTCAACGCTTCAAAAAGATTGCTGCTCCTGCTTACCATTCCTTTTATGCTGGCCTCCATTTTGCTGGCCATTTCGCGGCTGAATTTTTTACCGACAGGCAGTTTGCCCAGCATATTCCAAAGATCATCCCTTAATTTGTTGTAGGTGTGCGAAGTGGTAATATCTGTAAGATACTCTTTAAGGGCACCTACATTGGGATCAATACTCATGCAGTTATCGTTAAGAATAATGAGCATATCTGCATCGGCTACGCCGGCATGGTTCATAGCCTCAAATGCAAGGCCCGCCGTCATGGCACCATCGCCAATTACGGCTACAGATTTCCTGTTTTCATTCTTTAACTTGGCAGCGATTGCCATACCCAGTGCCGCTGAAATTGAAGTTGAAGAGTGGCCTACGCCAAAAGTATCAAATTCGCTTTCTGTTCTCTTGGGAAAACCACTGAGACCATTGTATTTTCGGTTAGTAGCAAAACTATCTCTGCGGCCGGTTAGTATTTTATGACCGTAAGCCTGATGACCTACGTCCCAAACCAGTTGATCATAGGGAGTATTATATACGTAATGTAAAGCCACGGTTAATTCCACCACACCAAGGCTAGCACCAAAGTGACCGCCATGCACACTAACAATATCAATAATATATTGGCGCAGCTCGTCACAAACCTGATGCAATTGTTCACGGGAAAGCTTTTTAAGCTCATCCGGTGAATTGATATTGCCAAGTAAAACCCCGGGAGAAATTTCCATTTACTATTGTTTGAAGTGGTAAAAATACATTTTTTGCGGTCATCTGGCAGACCTGTTACTATTAATAAACGATAAATTATGAAGCTGGTTCATTAATTTAAAATATTAAATTACCAGATACCCAATGTATTTACCTTTAATCACTAAGGTATACCTCTTTGCGCAAGGCTTAAATTATCTTTACCACTTGCAGTTTTCACTGCTTTTAATTATTTGCCTGATGGATGTTGCTGAGTAATAAACTTAAAGTACAGGAGCGCAACGCAAGAAAAAGCTTATTAGTAGCAATACAGTTTGGCACATTATATTTTTTGCCTCGTTTGGGATAAAATTAATTTCGTGGCCCGCTTTTAAATTGTAATAAGGTCCAGTATTGCTTGGAACAAAAACCGTAACCGAAAATGATAAAAAAAATATCAGCATATTGGTTGTGCCAGTTGGGGGGATGGAGCAGTTATGTTTTAGTAAATGCTTTTTTTTATATAACCATACGCACCAAGCCAAGCCCTCATTTTTTCCAATCACTATTTTTAGATGTTTTAGGGGGTGTATGTATTACCCACCTGATGCGGATTTTTATAACAAAAGCCGATTTGTTAAGTTATGAACTTAAACGCCAGATCGTTTTCATGTTTTCTACAGCCGTAATTTTTGCATTCTTCTATGCAGTTGCGATTGTTTGGGGAGATCAAATTCTGGGATGGGAATCGGACCAAATGAGTGAATACACTTTTTGGAACAAAGTGGTGAGGGTATCTTTTGGGTTTTCTCTTTTTCTGCTGATATGGAACCTTATTTATTTTGCCTACCATTATGTTGAAAAAACCCGCAAAGAAACACTTGATAAAATAAGGCTGGAAAGTCTTGTAAAAGAGCTTGAATTAAAAACGATCAAATCGCATATTAATCCACATTTTATTTTTAATGCGCTTAACAGTATACGGGCATTGGTAGACGAAAACCCGGAGCGGGCAAGAACAGCCATTACCGAACTGAGCAATATTCTGCGCAGCAGTATGCAGGCTGAAAAACTGGAAACCGCTACCCTGGAACGTGAACTGAATATTGTAAAAGATTACCTTGAACTGGAGCATATAAGGTTTGAAGACAGGCTACGCATAGAGTTTGATATTGATGAAGATACCCTTGAGCAGCAAGTGCCGCCCATGATGCTGCAGACACTGGTGGAAAATGCCATTAAACATGGTATAAGCAAGCACATAAATGGAGGTCTAATAAAAATAATCTCGGATTTTAGGGGCGATAACCACGAACTTATTGTACAGAACACCGGAACGATGGCATCTGATGTAAACACCGAAGGCTTTGGTATTGTAAGTACGCAAAACCGGCTGGCACTTTTGTATGGCGGCAAAGCAAAATTCGATATCAGCAACAAGAACGGAAATATGGTGGAAGCAAAAGTTACTTTTCCTGTAATGAACCTATAAATTTAAAATTTTTACTTATGTCTATAAAAGCCATTATTGTAGATGATGAGCGTCTCGCAAGAACAGAATTGAAAAAATTGCTGCAGGAATTTTCTGATGTGGTTGTGATTGAGGAAGCAGCAAATGTGGATGAAGGCATCGAAAAAATAGAGACGCTTAACCCCGATCTTATCTTCCTTGATATTCAAATGCCCGGTAAAACCGGTTTTGATCTGCTGGCCGAACTGGACAAAGCGCCGCATGTAATTTTTACAACTGCTTACGATGAATATGCATTAAAAGCATTTGAAGTAAATGCTCTGGATTACTTGCTAAAACCCATAGAGCCAAAGCGTTTGAGCGATGCCATCCATAAACTGCAGTACGAAATGAGCAAAGAAAATGCAGATGAAAACGGCATCATCAACCGCGGGCCGCTTACTGAAAGCGACCAGGTTTTTGTGAAAGATGGTGAGCGATGCTGGTTTGTAAAACTAAATGAAATACGTCTTTTCGAAAGTGTAGGCAACTATGCCAAAGTTTTCTTCGCCAGCAATAAGCCACTCATTTTAAAGTCGCTCAATGCCCTGGAAGAAAGGCTCGACGAAAAAGTGTTCTTCCGCGCTAACCGCAAGCATATTATTAACCTCCGCTGGATTGAAAAAATTGAACCTTACTTTAACGGTGGCCTGTTGGTAGAATTAAAAGGTGGCGAAAAAATTGAAGTAAGCCGCAGACAAACAGTTAAGTTTAAGGAGATGATGAGCTTCTAAATTGAAAATATATTGCTGAAATATTTTTGAGCCCCGCAATTAATTCTTTGTGGGGCTTTTCTTGCGTCGCACTCTTGTACTAAAGCAACTAAATTCAGCTTTTGCATCACTGTATTCAAAGCTCATAAAAGTTATACAGTACAAGAGTGCGACGCAACAGGCGACGACTGCTGTACTTATGCCCGGCTACAAAAAAATTTCTTATGATGGTACAATAATCAAAACTCAATCCGGCTAAATAAAGCAGCAGCATAATATTTAAAACAGCAGATGTTACGTTGAGTGCGTTTGCGAAATTCTCTCCAGATAAATATGCCCCAAACAGCAGCAACAACAGCGGCACCCTGGCCCAAACCATAAGAAATTGCAACGCCTGCTTTACCCGATGCGATGATGCTGAAGCTCATACACATACCCATACAACAGATAGCGCGCCAAGAATACCTGTGTTATGATTCTCGATACCACCTTTCAAATAATCATTATAAGAAACAAGATCTTCAACAAACGGCTTGCGTAAAGTAGTGTGTTGAATATAATATTGCTGAGTAAAATATCTATAAAAAAAATAAACAGCGGTATAAGCACTTAACTTACCCGCTTCGGGAAAATTAAAATCTGGAAACATGGTTGTGGCAACATACTTATAAAAAACCTCCATCGATACACCGGCAACTATTGAAAGCATCAAACTTTTTGACGAAGCATTTTAGTGGCCCGACTCCATTTTACGGTAAGCATTTGCGTTGAGCAAAATAGCTACCGAAATCCATGCCACGCTGCCAAACAAAAACAGTTTACTACTAACAAGATTATCGATATAATCTACCACAACACTAATAATAAGTACAAGCCCAATACCAACCGGAAACGCAACAGCCATACATGGTGTAGCGATTGTAGCCACTAACAAAATATTTGCAGAATTAAAAATTACGCCGCCAATAACTGCAGAAAAAATACTGTTGTTAGCCGCCTGTACAATGTCTTCCATAAAACTTCTTACGCCGCCTACGCTGATGCCAAGTGTAAATGCAAAAAACAAGGGAGAGCAAAAAAATACCAACCACATAATCCCAGTAAAATAATTAAAACCGTCAGCTGCCTGCGGCAAGTTTTTATGTGTTGGCTCAGGAACCCCAGCAAAAAATAGTGATAATACAAAATAAAATTGCGGTTGAATAATTTTTTATGATAAACATGGCAGAAGGTTTTGCTTTGGCTTGATCTTATTGTTTTGCGGCATCGATATTTTGCTGTAGGCCATCAACAGGTTTATCAGAATAAATAATGGCTTCGCTTGCCCTTACAGAATTATCCATCGAAGAATTCAATATTTTCAACCTTACAGAATGTTTGCCTTTTGGCAATTGATATTTCCATGCAAGATCGTAGCGCCGCGTGGTATAGCTTACAGGCAATTCAGGCGTTTCAATTAACTTCCCATCAAGATACAGTTCCGTATCAAAAACATAAGTTGATTTGCTGTCCCACTGCGATGCATCGCCCTTTATTACAAAACCAATTCCATCAAAATCAAAACTCAGCTCGTTATTTCCATCGTTCCATTTTACCGGCATCATTGCAACAGGATATTGTCCGTCAAAACTTTTTTCGAACCTTACAGCAACAGGCTGCTGCTGTGGAATGATGACATTGTTATCGTTCACTTTGCCACCATTTCGTTTAATATTTTCCAGTGCCTGTTTATAACCAATTTCATATACATCGTTTAAACTCATGGTGGTGTATTTAAAGTCAATATCTTCAGCCTGTTTTAAGCTTCTTTTCCAGTAAGCAGGTATATTATCATACCCCAGTACTGCACCAAGAATACCGCCAACGGTTGATGGATTGCAATCCGCATCCTGCCCGCAACGTGTGGCAATTTCCAGTGATTTTGTAAAATCGCCACCACCATACAATAAGCCCATTACCACATAGGCGGCATTCACTTTTGCATCAATATTAAAAGGAAGAAACACACCTTCGGGGCAACCAATATCGTTTGCCCATTTTTGCTGAACGCCAAGCCAGGTTTGCTTCCAGTCGGTTGGATATTTGTTATGCCATTCAATAACATCATGAATACATTGGTAAAATTCGCTTTGTACTGGTATTGTTTTTAGACCTTCGTTCACTACATAATTAATATCAGTTGAAGTAAATGAAAGAGCATACATGGCACCCACAAAAACGCCACCATACCACCCATCGCCATAGTTCATAATATGACCGATATTATCACTGATTTCAGAAGCTGTATTTGGCATAGCGGGACTCATTAATCCGGAAAAATCACTTTCAATCTGGTAGTCGATGCAATCAGCATGCGGGTTGTTTTGCCATGCGCCGCTTTGCGGCGCTTTAATACCATTTAAAATATTATAACGGCCTGCCTGGTTTGCATGCCACAGCATGTAACCTGCATTGGCAAAAGCGTTTGCAAAAGAATCAACGGGTGCATTTAATCCATATTTTTCAAACACGTCAACAAACGTAAGGTCCATATACAGATCATCGTACAAGCCTGCATTGTAAAGCATGTTATGCTTCACCAAACTATCGTTCCAGACGAGCGGCTGATAGTCGCCAATAAACGTTCCCTGGAAACGAAATTCGTAGGGGCCACCAAACGTAACACCAATGGTTTGCCCGGCCCAGCCGCCTTTTATTTTATCTTTTAAAACATCTTTAGAAATGGTAATTGTTTTTTGCGCATGCAGTGTAGTAAGTGCAAAAAATAAAAACCCAATGGAGCTTAATTTTTTCATAATTAGATTTAGTTTTTAAATAGCATTATCAACCAAAGTCTATTGATACTATTATGGTTTTGTTGCTTAGTATGCTTCCATTTTCGGAATTATCTTCAGCAAGATAAACAACCGCACGCAAAGTTGCAAAGACCATTAGGTGTAAAGACTGTTTGTTAACTGCTCCCGTTATGCTGCGCATTTATCTGAATATTTATTGATCGATGTTAAGAACGTACAAGAGTGATTCTTTCATTTTCTTTCTCAGGAAGAAAATGAAAGAACAAATCAATGATTGCAAAAGACGATGCCATATATTCAACTGCCGGGCACATAAAAATGTATTTACCGCATTATTTCTTAGCTGGAAGGCGCAGATGTTTGTGCACCCATGCGTGTTACAAAAACAGCTGCTGAACGGCGGGCAAGTTCGGTGGCAGTTTTTACATCATTTCCGGCGGAAAGAGAAACAACCAGCGCACCATTAAACACATAACCCGCTGCAGTTGTATTTAAGGCATTTACTTTTGGGGCTTCCACCCTGGTACAAATATTATTGTGCAGGATCACAGCACCTTTTGAACCTAGAGTAATAATCCTTGTTTCTATTCCCTTATCGTGCAGTGCATGTGCAGCTTTTTCGAGAGGAGCGTCATCAATAATCATAACACCGGTAATCATCTCCGCTTCTGTTTTATTGGGCGTAATAATGGAAATATGCTGCAGCAATTCATCACTTAGCTGGCACTTAGGGGCTAGGTCTAATACTACTTTTATATTAGCCGGCGGATCAGTCGATATTGCATGTTCCATAGTATCACCCGGAATTTCTAACTGTGTTAAAACTATAAAAGCACTTTCAATTTTTCTTTGGCTTTAAGCAGGGTTAGTGGATTTAAAGTTGAGTTGGACTTGGGAGCTACCACAATGCAATTCTCCCCATTTTTATCAACGGTAATCATTTTAACACCAAAGGGGTTCAGAGGATCTTAGATAATTTTTGAAGTGTTTATTTTCTTTTTTCTTCGAGCAATTGCACAGACTGTTTACCAAAAATATCATTGTCGGTTTTTGAAAGGAGCGTAACATTGCCACCAAGCCTTGCTGCTGCAACAGCCTGGTTAGCACCTTTTCCACCGGGGTTCATAAAAATTTTCGTCCAAGAATTATTTCGCCGGGCGCAGGCAGGTGCTCAGCTTTTATAACCATATCAGTATTTGAACTACCAACTACTACAATTGAAGAAAGCATAAGCAATTTAGTTTTATAGATGTAAATGTAAAAGACAAACAAAGTATCTTTTCTACAAATATTGGCTGAAAAAGGAGCATTCTGAAATGGTGGAATAATTTTTACTGCGGCCTTTTTAATTTTATAAATGTATTGTATTTTGAGCCAGGCTGCAGCATTTCATGGCATCGTCTGTTGCGTCGCACTCTTGTACTGTAGTTAAAAAGGCAACAAGGGAAATATACAGGTTTTTTTGCTTTTCTCCATGCTCCCCAATGATCTAACGTACAAGTGTGCGACGCAACCAAAGCTTGATAGTTAAATAAATGCCTGGACCCAAAAAATGCCTTTATCCGTGTAAAATTATATGAGTCCGGTAAAACTGGTTAGTTATCCTTAATTTCATTTTTTTAACAGATTAACGATTGCTTGTTGCCATGGATAAAAAATGCATTTAGTGCATATATATTCAATGTATTTTTTGTAACTGACAAACAAAGAAAAGCAATGACTGCTGAAGAACAGCGCTTAAAGGCAAACGCACAAAAGAAAATTCCGCTGGAACAATGGGGGCCCTATTTATCTGAACGACAGTGGGGCACGGTGCGGGAAGATTACAGCGAAAACAGCGATGCGTGGAACTATTTTCCTTTCAGCCATTCGCACAGCCGCGCCTACCGCTGGGGCGAAGACGGGCTTGCAGGTATATCTGACTTTTTTCAAAACTTATGTTTCTCCGTAGCGCTGTGGAATGGCAAAGACGACATTCTGAAAGAACGTTTATTCGGCCTCGGCAACTATGAGGGCAACCACGGCGAAGATGTAAAAGAGCTCTATTATTATTTAGATAATTTGCCATCGCACTATTACATGCAGATGCTGTACAAATACCCACAGCAGGCGTTTCCCTACGAAAAGCTACGCGAAGAAAACCGCAAACGCAGCAAGCTGGAACCGGAATATGAAATATTGGATACGGGTGTTTTTGCTGAGGATAAATACTTTGATGTAATGGTAACTTATGCCAAATACAGTGAAACCGATATTGCTATAAAAATTGAAATTACGAACAGGGGTAAAATGGCAGCGCCCATTACCGTACTGCCAACGCTCTGGTTCTATAACCGCTGGCAATACGATGACAGCTACAAGAAGAAACCTGCAATAAACGAACTAAACAAAACCTCCGTAAATGCAATACATGGAAGGTTGGGTAATTATTATCTATATTTCCCAAAAACGCGTAACCGTTTCTTTACGGAGAATGAAACCAACACCGAAAAACTTTTTGGCAAACCCAATGCCACCCCTTTTGTAAAAGACGCATTTAACGATGCCATTATTGAAGAAAAAAATGTAGCGGCATTACGCAGAAAAAAGAGTGGTTCCAAATTTTCGCCGGTGTACAATTTTAAACTTGCGGGTGGAGCATCTAAAACAATTTACCTGCGCCTGAGCAATATGTTGCTTCAGCAGCCATTCGCCAGAGGTTTCGACAATATTTTTAAACAGCGTAAAGACGAGGCCGACGAGTTTTATGCGGATGTATTGCCAAAAAATATTCCTGCCGAATTAAAGAATATTCAGCGGCAGTCTTTGGCTGGTTTGCTGTGGAGCAAGCAGTATTATCATTACGATATTGAAAAATGGATCAATGGTAATGATGGCATTGCACATATAAGCGACCACCGCAAACAAGGACGCAACACCCACTGGCAGCACCTTAAAAACCAGGACGTAATACTGATGCCCGATAAGTGGGAATATCCCTGGTATGCTGCATGGGACCTTGCTTTCCATTGTATTTCAATGGCCATTATAGACCCCAATTATGCCAAACACCAGCTGATACTAATGATGCGGGAATGGTATATGAAACCCGATGGCCAGTTGCCCGCTTACGAGTGGAACTTTAGCGATGTAAACCCACCCGTGCACGCACTGGCAGCCATGCAGGTTTATCATATAGAAAAAAATAAAACAGGTAACGGCGATATTCATTTTTTGAAAAGGATTTTCCAGAAACTCATCATCAATTTTACCTGGTGGATAAACCGCAAAGACGAAAAGGGCAACAATATTTTTGAAGGCGGCTTTTTGGGGCTTGATAATATTGGCGTATTTAACCGCAGCATTCAACTGCACAGCGAGATGAAACTGGAGCAGGCCGATGGTACCAGCTGGATGGGCATGTATGCCTTAAACCTGATGGATATGGCCATTGAAATTGCCATGCACGACAATTCTTTTGAAGATACTGCCACCAAATTTTTTGAGCACTTTGTACTAATTGCCGAAGCACTTAACGGGCTGGGCATGTGGAACAGTGAGGATAAATTCTTTTACGATACACTGGTGTCGCCGGGCAAAGAACCCCTACAGTTGCGCATACAATCCATCGTTGGCTTAACAACACTATTCGCAGTTTCCATTATTGAAAAAAATGTGCTGCACAAACTGGGCGACTTCAACAAACGCATCACCTGGTTTGAAAATTACCGGATAAGAAACAAAAAATTCTGGCCCAACGAAGAAAAGGTGGACGAAGAAAAAACACTGCTTTCACTTATACCTAAAGAAAGGCTTATTGCCCTGCTTACACGATTGCTGAACGAGACCGAATTTCTTTCAGAAGGCGGTATAAGAGCCTTAAGTAAGTACCACGAAAAAAATCCATACTCTGTAACTATCGAAGGGGTAGATTATTCTATCCAGTACGATCCCGGCGACAGCACATCCGATTTTTTTGGCGGCAACAGTAACTGGCGAGGCCCGGTATGGATGCCCATCAATTACCTAATAATACAAAGCATTAAAAAATATGGCGCATTTTACGATGCAAGCCTAACCATCGAATACCCAACGGGCTCGGGTATTTTTATGGATCTGAGTGCAGTGGCTAACGAGCTGGTCAAACGCATTGTTACCCTGTTCGAGCCCGATGAAAACCATAACCGCCGCCTGCATGGCGACCAGAACTGGTTTTACAGCAGACCTGAAAATCGCCACCTGATTTTGTTTTACGAATATTTCAATGGAGACACCGGCCGCGGCCTTGGCGCATCGCATCAAAGCGGGTGGACGGCATTGGTAGCAGAATTGATTAACGAACTGGCTGAAAAAGAAATGCCCGTGCAGTTTGTTGCGAAGACTTACGAAGAAGAAGATTAATCTTTTCGTAAGCTGACAAATAAATACATTTTATGAGCCAGGCTGGGTTGCTGCTATTAAGCTTTTGTTGCGTCGCACTCTTGTACTTTATGAAGAACAGGCAACAAGGCAACGAGGCAGCCACGCAACAAGGCGTCAGACGTAGAATGGATTTATTTATTCAACAATTGGCATTGCCAAACAATGTTCCAAATATACACTTGTGCGACGCAAGGAACGATGCTATGAAAAACTATGGCCCGGCCCAAAAAATTATTGTATTGCTTTAGTTAGTTTAATTACAAACACTCCTGAAGATGAAACATCTCCCGGCCTTAAAACAGAGAGATCTATCACTACATCTTTGCCAACTTGTTTCGCGGTTATTTTTTTTGATGTACCCAAAACACTAATCCCTGTTCCTGCTGAAAGCTTGGTATTGCTGAGTTTCAGCTGTTGCTGGTAAGAGGGCACTATGCAGAAAAGGTCCTTGTTTTTTTGTGTAAAGAAACATTGAACATAAGCTGTATCCCTGTTGCGAACAACCATTTTTGCAGCACTGTAGCTTGCCATAAAGCTGGCATCTTTTTTATCGGGTTTTATGCCATTGCTCCATTGATAAGGTTGTTTGTATGCCTCTGTTTCATAAATGGCTTCTCCATTTATTTTAAGCCAGTCGCCCATGTCAATTAAACGTTGCTGCATAATTACGGGTATGCGTCCATCGGCAGTTGGCCCAATATCGAGCAATAAATTTCCACCTCTTGCCACAATATCGCAGAGCATTAAAATAAGCTCGTTACTGGTTTTATAATCCTCTAATTTTTCGTTGCGGTTGTAACCATACGAATGGCCAATACCCTGGCTTTCTTCCCAAATAACACTGGCATCCATACCGCTGCCATATTCTGATGTGGAATACATGCAGCCCTTATTTGAACTGCGTGTATTGTTGCCCCAGCGGTCGTCAATTACTATACTGTCTTTAACCGGCGACTGGTTAAATAACCACGCAAGCAGTTCCCTGCTTTTCCATGCAGTATCAGAAAGATCCCATTCACCATCTGAAAAAATAATGGAGGGTTTATATTTTGTAACAAGGTCTTTAAATTGTGGTATCATGTGGTCATCAACATATCTTTTTTTATCGCTCAGCCATAAAGGATTGAACCATTCGTACAAGGAATAATAGTAGCCCATTTTCAAACCTTCAGCACGCACGGCGTTGGTAAGGTCGCCAAGCAAATCTCTTTTGGGTGTACCCGTAACAGCATTCCATGGCCTGCCCCAGTTGCGGTCTGCTTCGGCACTGTTCCATAAACAATAACCCTCGTGATGCTTAGAAGTAAGCACCACATATTTAGCGCCTGATTTTTTAAATACATCGGCCCATTGTGCAGGATCGAACATCTCTGCTTTAAACATCGTCTCAAACTGCGGGTATAAAAAATTGGCTCCGTAATTCTTATTGTGAAAGTCGATAAACTCTGGCTTTTTCTCCGGCAGGCGGTACCAATACCATTCAGCATAACTGTAGCCACTGTTGGGTATCACCGGCGCATAAGAAGGCACTGCATACAAACCCCAGTGAATAAAAATGCCAAACTTATCCTGGTGAAACCATGCAGGTATTTTGCGCTGGTTCAATGAAGCCCAGGTAGGCTGATAGTTCTGTGCAACAGCACATAAATAAAAAGCTAATAACAAAAAAACAATGGAAAATTTTTTCATACAGAGATAATATTATATGTTACAAATGTGCCGGATAAAGTTAGCGGTAAAAGTAATGCAGAGAAAAATTAGTTAAGGCTTGGCTACTTCCCAAACTGGTATAAAATCTTCCAATTTATAGGGCTCTGGAAATTGATCATGCAAAACAACATGCGCTGCAATTTTACCAACAGCATCAGAACACATAGCAGAATATCCATTACCACCGGTAGCAATATAAACACCATCTTCTATACCACCAATATATTGGTTTTTATGTTGCGTTTGCGTTACAATGCACCGCTTGGTAAAATATTCTTTTACATTTATGTCGGGCAATATCTTATGCAAAGCTTCTTTCAATATCTCAAGATTTATATCACTTCTTCCCGCTCTAAACCAATGCTGTATTGCTTCAAGTGAAGAAAAAATTATATCTGTGGAAAGGTTGCAACCCATTTTCAAATACCAGTCACCATCAGGATATTGAAGCGGTCTTACTAAATAAATATCATCCAGTTGATCTGTTTTTAAATCGTAAAGCAGTGAAGGTAGTTCAGCCAGCCTCATCGCTTCTTCTTCACTAACTTTAGCGAGCAATACCGTTTCGCTTTTTAAACACAGTGCCAGCCTGCGTTTCATTAACTGCAAAAAATTAGCGAATGCACCAGCGCAAAGCAATACTTTTTTTGCTGTATACTTTTTGCCACTTTCTGTAAGCACATCCACCATTCCATTAGTCTTTTCAACCAATACAACCGAATCGCTTATTACTGTTGCACGTTGCAGTTTGCAAACTGCAAGTTGTGCTTCAATTAATTTACGTGGATTGATGTGCCCCGAAGGCGCTCCTTCAAAATTTCCCATCGCTTCAGCAGGGAATACAAAGTCAGGAAAGGCGCTTTGTAAAGCTTCTCCGTTGTTATATAAATTTAATGGAAATTGAAATTGTTCAGCCCTTGCAGGTAACTGCTGCAGGTAGGCATCATGCTTAAGCAAAGAAACATAAAGGCAACCTACACCATAATGAAATTTAATTCCGGTTTGGTTTTGCAGCTGTTGATATGCATTTACAGATTCCATGTTAAGCCTGGTCCACAAATCATTGCGGCCAATAATCCGCTGCACTCGCCCCTGATCGTAATGACTTGCATAAACAGTAGCCTTGTTTAAATCTTCAGGCTCATCTGCGCCAATCACGGCAATATTTTGCCCATTTGCGCAAAGGTATTTTGCGGCAGCAGTGCCCATCAATCCTTTGCCCACAACTATTGTATCAAAAATGGTCATCGTAAAAAAACTTGCGGACTCAAGATAGAGCATATTTTTTAGCCCGGCACAAGATCAGGAATGAAACTTTGGTTGCGTCGCACTCTTGTGCGTTCGGAGCATCATTCAGCAATTGACTGCCCGGGATAATTACCGTGTATTAGGTGACCTTCCTGTTGTTGTTTTGCTCATTTGGTTATACAGTACAAGAGTGCGACGCAACCAGGGCATAATGGTAGCGCCATAGCTGGGTTCAAAAAAAAATTCAAGTTTAGCAGCAAGACAGGCATCATCTCTTGTTGACTGTGTAAGGCTTCCGGCAAAATTATGGCCAGCAAAATAACATGACCAAAGGTTTGGGTTGTAGTAAACCCCTGCGTATCTTCATAGTGCACGAATTAAATTTTAATGCCGGGGAATGCAAAAAAATACAGATAAAACCCATGTGTCCAAAAATCGTTAAATGTATACTGCTTTTTCTTCTGTTTTACAGCCCTGTTGCGGCGCAGGAAGAATTTGTTTCACCACCTGCAAAACACCTGGCTTCCATTCCATTTATCATGCTCACCGGTGGAATAATAATTATCAGAACAACCTTAGACGATTTTAAGGATTCACTGAACTTTATTCTGGATACAGGCAGCGGTGGCATTTCGCTTGATTCGGTTACCTGCGATTATCTCAGGCTTCCAAAAAAAATGAGCGATAAAACAGTTAGGGGTATTGCAGGTATAAAACTTGTGGAATTTACCTATAACCACTCCCTGCATATGAAGGGCCTTACCGTAGATAACCTCGATTTTCATATCAACGATTATGATATACTTACCAGCGCTTACGGGGTGAGAATCGATGGAATAATGGGATACAGTTTTCTGCGCAGATACATCGTTGTTCTCGACTACGACAACAGATTAATAGAAGTTTATACGCCGGGTACTTTCAAATATCCCCGGGGCGGCTATTTGCTGAGGCCGCAATTTACCACTTTGCCTATGCAGCAGGCAAGTGTTCACGACAATACAACCGCAACAGCAAAATTTTATTTTGACACCGGTGCCGGATTATGCATGCTCCTAAACGAAGACCTTGTGCAGGATAGCATGCTGCTTCGTTCTAAAAGAAGGGTTTATCCTACTGAGGCAGAAGGCCTCGGCGGGAAAAAATCGATGGGTATTACCGTAGTTAAAGACGTAAGGATAGGCCCTTACAAATTTAGAAATGTGCCGGTCTATATATTTGATGATACTTACGGCGTTACCGCCTATCCTGTTTTAGGAGGACTTATAGGAAACGATATTCTCAGGAGGTTCAATGTAACGCTCAACTATCCTGAACAGCAGATCTACTTACGCCCCAATAAACACTACCTGGATTCTTTTGATTATTCTTACACTGGTTTGGGTATGTACCTGGTTGAGGGTGCTATTATGGTTACGGATGTAATGAAGGATTCCCCTGCAGAAGAAGCAGGTTTTCAGCTGGGTGATATTGTGGTGGGTGTAGAAAACGATTTATCCGGTAATATACAATCCTACAAAAACATGTTACAAAACGCCAGGGCCAGGGTAAAAGTATTAGTCAACAGAAAAGGAGAGCTTACAATGCTTTCGATAAAAGTCCGAAGTATCTTGTAAAGGTTAAGCCGAAAATAATATTGGTCAAGAAAGTCAACACTTATTTTTGCGGTTAAATTAGTTGCATGCGCAAAACTTTACAAGTTGTTTTTTGTAGCTTTTTGTCTGTTTCCCTTTTCGCTCAAATTCCTTCCGGATATTATGATGCGGCCGCAGGTAAAAATTGTGCCGGTCTTAAGTCAGCATTAAAAAAAATTATTACAACAGGCCATAATCCACAAGCTTATGATTTGCTCTACGACCAATACAAAAAAAGCGACATTAAACCCCGCGAAACAGGAAGCGGTTCTGTAACTGCTATCTGGGATATTTATTCAGATGTACCCAATGGTAAAGATCCTTATAACTTTGATGCTTCAACCAATCAATGTGGTAGTTATACAAACGAAGGCGACTGTTTTAACCGGGAGCATTCTGTACCGCAAAGCTGGTTTAACAGCGACCCAACGCCTGGCAGCGATTATATGCAGATTTTTCCAACGGATGGATATGTAAACAATAAAAGGGGCAACTATTTATACGGGGAAGTTGCCAATACTACCTATACCAGTAAAAATGGAAGTAAAGAAGGTTCCTCTGCAGTTGCAGGTATTAGCGGCACTGTGTTTGAACCTATTGATACCTATAAAGGCGATGTGGCAAGAGCATTTTTTTATTTTGTAACTCGGTACCAGGATAACATACCATCCTGGAGCAGCAATACCATAGCTTTTTCGCACGATACCTTTCCATCTGTTAATGTCAACTACCTAAACCTGATGCTGAAATGGGCGGCGGAAGATCCCGTTAGCCAAAAAGAAATCGACCGGAATAACGCTGGCTATCTTTACCAAAACAACCGAAACCCGTTTATAGATCATCCGGAATATGTGGCGCTGGTATGGAATAATACCTGCCCCGGTTTGGGTACACTGCCGGTAGACATTGTTTATTTTACCGGCAAATTAGCAGGTAATAACATTATCCTTAGCTGGCAAACAGTAAATGCCATCAACCTGCAAAAATTTGAAATAGAAAAAAGTTTCGATGGTTCTTCTTTTATAAAAATTGCTGAATTTAATGCGAATAGATTATCACAATACAGCTACAACGAAAATATCGCCAGCCAAACAGGGCGAACACTTTTTTACCGCCTTAAAAAGATAGATAAAGATGGCGCATACACCTACAGCAATATATTCACAATAAATGTTCCATTCAATCAGTTGTTTACTGTTACGCCAAACCCTGCCAGTAATTTTATAACAGTTTCTTTAAAAGCAACCAATGTATATCCCGCACGGGTATTGATCTATAGCCTTCAAGGTAAAATAATTATTGACTATCCATGCAGTACAGGCAGCCCTGTTAATATACCTGTAACAGCATTGAACAACGGTGCTTATTTTATAAAAATGCAGGTAAACGGCCAGCAGTTTATTCAGAAGCTAATCATTAGCAGGTAACAGGTTATTTTTTAAGAAGTATTTTTAGTTAGCCAGCAGTTACAGCGCTATACAGCTTTGGTTGTGTCACTCACTTGTACGGTTGTACCAATATTGAGCAACAACCCATTCTTAAATTTAATTGAAAAGCCTGCGTTTATATCCTTGAAAAGAATATAGACGCAGGCTTTATTTGTTACCCAGCGAGCAATGATCAGAAAGTACAAGAGTGCGACGCAAGGTAATGCTCCGGTTAAGTACAGGTTGTTTATTTTTCAGTGGGCGCCCAATTTTGCGGCAGGAGTTCATCAATTTTATTGATATGCTGTGTGGGCAACCGTTTAAGTATATCTCTCAGCCAGATGAATGGATTAATGTTATTCAGTTTACAGGTACCCAATAAAGAATACAGCATAGCACTTCTTTGAGCAGCCTCGTGGCTTCCGGCAAACAAATAATTTTTTCTGCCAATAGCCACAGGTCTTATACTGTTTTCCACTGGATTATTATCAATCTTCAACTTTCCATCGGTTATATAGATACTTAGTTCCTTCCATCTGCCTATACTGTATTGCAATGCCTTTGCTATGGCGCTTTTTGGAGGGATCTTTATATACTCCTGTGTCATCCACTGCCCAAAGCTTTGTAAAATGGGGGCAGCTTCTTTTTGTCTTAATTGCTTCACTTCATACGCTGTCATAGATAATCGGGCGGCTTTGCGTTCAATATCATACAGCAAACCAAATTGCTGTAAAGCATATTCAGCCCTGGTTGTATCATTGTCCAGTGCATCATAAAACATACGGCGTGCATGCGCCATGCAGTTGAGTACCGTAATATCTTTTTTCTGTTTAAAAAAATCATACCCCGGGTAACCGTCTGTTTGTAAATACCCTTTGAAGTCTTTGAGTATATTTTCAGGATGTTCTTTTCCCCGGCCAGGTTGGTATTCAAAAAGTACCAGCCGTATTATGCTGTTTTGATATACCCAGTAGTAGCCACGGTGGGTGGTGCCTTTTTTTTCTTTATCCAATACTTTGATGGGGCTTTCATCTGCATGCAGGTAATCGCTTTGCAGTACTAATTTCTTTAATGCCTCATATAATGGCTCAATCAATCCGCAGGTGCCGCTTACCCAATCGGTAATCGTGCTGTAGGGTATCACAATGCCTTCTCTTCTCAAACGCTCCATTTGACGGTATAACGGCAGATGATCCACGTATTTATCTATAACGATCTGCGCCAGTAACCCTGCACCTGCAATGGCTTTGGGTAAAGGACGTTCGATCATGGGCGCAGTTGCTATGCCTCTATTATCCGGTCTGGCATATTTAGGACGAATAATTTTATTGACATATAAATTGCCCGGCTCGTATTCCAGTTCTTCTGTTATTTCTTCCCCTATCTTTTTATAATGGCTGGTATCTTCCTGTGGTTCTATAATGATCTCCCTGCGTTCCAGATGTTCGGGTAGCTTCATACGGCCGGGATGCGCTTTGGTTTCTGTAACCGCTGTAGTGATGCGTGTATAGCTTATCTGCTTTGCATCAATGATATTACACTGCGCTATTTGTTCTGCCTGTATACCTAATGCAAGCTGCGTGGGATTATTTTCTGTGGGAATAAAGCGTTCATGCCTACTGCCAAATATCATTTTTTTAAGACAGGCCACCTCCTGCTGCAATGCTGCATACTTTACTATTATATCTTCATATAAAGACTGGTAGTTAATAGGTTCTGTTACTGTTTGCATGATATGGATTAAAATACTGCAAACTCAATACCAGTATAAGTTACAGTGCACTGTTATCAACAATTATCAAGCGTATGTTGATATCTTTTGCAGTGGTAACGCCGCTTCATGGATACTCCTTTAAACATCATCTCCAGTTGCTGCACACCGATCCTTATACAGCATTGCCCTTCCGGTACAACAGGCAGCGGATAAGTACCTTTTTCCAGTCGTTTATAATAAACCGAAAAACCATCGCCTTCCCATTGTAACAGTTTGAGCTGGGTATGCCTGCGGTTTATAAAAACGTACACATCTTTACTTAGCACATTTAATTGCATCTGTGCGGTTACGATACCGCTTAAACTGTCGAAACCTTTACGCATGTCCGTTTTGCCGGAATAAAAAAAATAAAGACAGCTATCATTGCCTTGAAAAATCATCCGGCAAAACTGCCGCATAATTTACCTGCTAACAAGATGTACTTAGCCGCAGGCTTACGACGCAAGGGACGATGACCAATGGTATACTGGCGGGTACCAAAATTGTTATTTCAATATTACCAGTTTGGCCCTTTTAATATTACTGCCCTGTTGCACCTGAACAATATAAATGCCATTACTTAGGCTACTTACCTCGAGCATATGATTGGTAAGCACTTTTGAAATGAGCTGCTTGCCGGTAGTATTAAATACACGCAGGTAAACCGGTGTTGTGCTGGTAAAACCATGCTGAATATTAACCATGCTTTTTGCCGGATTTGGCGCCATTAAAAATGAACTATAGCTTTTTTGTTCAGCCTCCAAAGCATTGAATGCGATGGCCGAAGCTGCCAGCGGATTTTGTATTTTAATACTATAGTCTTCCGTTTCACCTGTTCCATAAGTTCCGCATGCGGGCGGCGGTGTCTTTGTTTTCATGGCAACACGCATTCTTGTTGTACCCTGGCTGGCAGTAATTGGTACAACAAAAGATACGGCAAAATCTCCTATCGAAGTGGTGCTTGTATCAATCACCTGTTCGCCTGGGTCACTAAAATCACCATCCATATTAAAGTCGACCCAAACACGAAAATGCTCATTAAATACCGGTGCAAAGTAGGATGCGCTAAGGTAGCCGCTAACGGTTGCTCCTGCTGTTGCTTTGGTACTCAGGTACGTAAAATCGGCGTAGCCATTATTACTTCCTGATCCATTGTTAATACTTCCAAGCTGCACATGCGCTATATAGTCGTCTGTTGAATTTATGGATCCTGTTGTACAATATGGCGTACCGGTTGTAGTAAATTGCCTTGTTGTTTGATAGCCGGAAGGCCCGCTTTTGCAAACATTTTCCACGCGGTAATCGTAGCTGGTGGCACGTGCCAGGTCTGTTAGTGTATATCTTGTTTTATCTGTAGAAATTGTTATCCAGGTTGGTGAATTGGATGCTTTATATTGAATATGATACACTATTGTTTTTGTATTTTTAGGATAGGAAATTACGGCAGTTTTATCTGTAATTCTTTTTGCTTGAGCTGAATCGGTAATGTTGCATGTACCCGTTCCGGTATGGTCGAAATAATGCAGAACGGTTGCAAAACTTGCTCCTAATGCATATATGCTGCCATTGCTGGCCAGGCTAAGGGCAGTACCACGGCTGGCAGTAGAATCGTATAATGCTGTCCATGAAATGCTGCCATCATTTAAATATTTGCGGGTGCCCATAGCAAGATAACCAGGAAATGGTTTACCACTTGGTTTGATACCTGTAACAAACAGGTCGCCTTTTGAATTGCCTATAAGATTGGCCGCACCAACATCATAGGAAGAAGTGTTTACATCTGCTTTACCCCACAAAAGTGCACCACTGCTCATATTAACTTTCATTACCAGCCAGTCGGAGGTAAAAGCTCCGCCAAAGTAACCACTGCCTGCAATGCCTAATTCATCGCTGCCTGTTCTGCAAAGTCTTGAACCTGTTTCTGTATTTGCAAAATTGTATTTATACCGTGAAAGCTGCGTACCTGTGCTATTGTATTTAAGTACTAATATATCGAGGCCGCTGGTAGCGCTTACTTCGTTGTAATTATTGGTGAGAATAAAGGCATTGCCGAGGTCATCCAACTCAACATCCTGTCCACCTAGTTCAGCTGTAGTAGCACGCCATATTTCATTACCGGATGTATCATACATTGCTGTAGCTACATTACCAAAATAGCTGGCAGATGAACCGGTTAAAACTACCCGGTCATTTCTTAGACGCATAGATAAGAAACCACCAGCTGAACCGGCGGTGCTAGTTCTGTTCCAGACCATAGTGCCTTGCGGGTTTAATTTCACCAATACAAAACCGCCTGTTGTAATACCCGTTATATTACCGGATGTTCCCACATACAAATTACCATTTGCATCGAGCTCACTTCTAAATCTTAGCGCCGAATAACTATAGGGTATAGTTATGCCAAAGGAGCCTTCCAGAATAAATTTCCATTGAAGGTTGCCAGCAGGATCATATTTTAAAACTACAATGGCGTTGGGAAAATTATACGGTGGCTGCGTGCTGTAAGCATAACGGTAGCCTGTGACATATACATTGTTCTGTGCGTCTGTATTTACCCAAGTTGAAGTTTCATAATTACTCTGGATGCCTGATGAAGAAGAACGCTCCCATTGCAGGTTTCCAAACTTATCATACTTCTGAATATAAATCGACGAAGTAACTGCGGAACCTGCAACAACAACATTATCGAGATTATCACGGGCTATCATAGCGCCGCTTTTTAAATAGCTGTCTGCTGTGCGCAGCCAATCGAGAGAATAATTTGAAAATGCAGCAGCTGTGCAAAAAACACTAATTGCTAAAACGAAAAATTTTTTCATAAGTCGTTTTTAATATTTAATAAAAAGATTACAACATAGTATTTTAAGTACTCAAGGTGGCCTATAAATAGGTTATAGCAAAAGATAATTTTGTAACCATGCGATGCCACTATTTTTCAGTTTTCTTTTAAAACATAATGGATGAAGGCCGATTACAAAGTTAGAAAACAGAGTTTCAAAAAATGTGACTGTGGTCAGGATTACGAATGACTTTACACATGACCACACTATTCTAACTGGGCTTCCGAAAAGAAAAAGTGTGGGTAGAATTGAAGTTAATATAACAGGCAGCCAAAGCCGACTTATAATCAGAATGTACAAGAGTGCGACGCAAGTAAAGCCTCATTCTTATTCCTAAGCCTGGCCAATAAAATATATAAACATTAAGGCTCTTTTCGTGTAATCTTTTTTAATGGGCTTATTTCCACTTTGCGAAATTCAACCTCAGATCCTTCAGCTTGTAAGGCAATATTGCCGGTGCTGGCAGTGCAGTTGTAACCATAATTTACCATATCGCCGTTAACCCACACTTTTATAGAATTGCCCGCACATTCAATGGTCATTTTGTTCCATTCGCCTACGGGTTTTTCTGAGCTGTCGGTAAGGTTTTTTATGCGTCGTCCTTTACCTTCCGTAATTCCCCACTCGCCTTTTGGACCGCGTTGTTTTTCCATATTGGGTACGGTAATATCTTCTACAATACACCAGAAATCTCCCGCATCGCCATGTTGCATTTGCACTTCAATCGATTTGGGAAACATTTTATACAATGCCCGTGGCGTGCTCGCAAACACAAGCACACCGCAGTTTCCAGGCTCACCTGCAAAACGGTACTCTACCTGTAGCCGGTAATTTTCGTAAACAGAATCGGTAATAAGATGACCGCCCGGGGTGCCTAGGCTAACCAGCAAACCATTGCGTACGATGAACGGGTTAATGGCTGCTTTATTGGTATCCATTTCAGGAACATCTACATGCCAGCCACTAAGGTCTTTTCCATTAAAAAGGCTGTGTGCCTGTGCAAATAAAATTGAATGAATAAAAAGAAAAGTAAAAGTGGTTGTTACTATTTTAAAAAGATGCTTCATATAAAATGTTTGTTTAAAACTAAGTTATAAACCACTAACAAAAGCAACTGAATTGGGATATGCACAAAGAAAGAAACCCGGCGAAAAAAATAAAACAATACATTTATCACTCTAACAATCATTTTTTTCCATACCGCTTCTAAATTTCAATTTATAATGAAATCTGTTTCCAACCTCTGCTTTACGGTTTTTTTAATGTCGGCTTTGTTTGTTTACCTGATTGCCTGCAATTCAGTGAACACAAAAAATGATGCAGAAAATGCTCCCGGCACAACAGACTCTGTTACACTGGAACTTGTTACAGGCGCCATCAATTTCCCCACAGAAATGCAAACTCCACTAGATGATTCACACCGTATGTTTATCAGCGACCTGAGCGGAAAAATCATGATACTTAAAAACGGTAAAGTACTTCCACAACCGTTTTTAGATGTAAGCAGCTTGCTGGAAAAGAAAGACAGTACTGCGGAAGTAAAAGCCATGTTTGGATTTGCATTTCATCCGCAGTTTGCAGAGAATAAAAAGTTTTACGTTTCTTATAATGCGCCCGCCCTGGTTGATACAAATAGCTGTACACTGGTAATAGCAGAATTTATGGTAAGCCCCACAAATCCTGATAGCGCCGTGCTTTCAAGCGAACGCAGGATAATGGAAATTCAGGGGCACGGAGTAGATCATGATGCCTGTAACATGGCCTTTGGTCCCGATGGTTATTTATATATTTCAATGGGCGATAACCATACGCCATTAAACGAACGCAAGGCGCAGGACCTAAGTTCCCTGCTTGGCAAAGTTTTGCGTATTGATGTAAACAAAACACCTTATGCCATTCCTGCCGATAATCCTTTTGTTGGTATTAAAGATGCAAGGCCCGAAATATGGGCTTATGGCTTAAGAAGATTTTGGCGTTTCTCTTTCGATCCCCAATCGCATATGTTAATTGGCGGCGAAGTGGGTGATAAAATTCAGGAAGAAACAGATATCATTACCAAAGGTAGCAACTATGGCTGGCCCATTTCAGAAGGCGATACAGTAGTGGTAAAAAACTCCGGTGCCGATACTGCATCCTTCGTAAAACCAATAGATACCTACGGCCGCAAAGACGGTATATGCGTAATTGGTGGCAATTTTTATTACGGCAAAAACCTTCCTTTTTTAAACAGCAAATATGTTTTTGCAGATTATAACGGGACCCTTTATTCGCTAACCAAAAAGGAGACAGGTGCCTGGACAAGACAACAGATTAATATTGCCGGTAAGCCGGCCGATCCTTTCCTTATAATAAGCTGCGACATAGACGAAAACAATGAGCTTTATCTTTTGGGTGTGCTCAACACAAAAGCGGGTTTCAAAGGCGTAGTGTACAAACTTGCCAAAGCCGGATAAAATTTTTGGACCGATCCAACGTCTTTCATAGCATCGCCTCTTGCGTCGCACTCTTGTACGTTTGTATTATATATTGAGCTTTTATCGCAGCGGAGATAGAAGATAATTTAACGCAGAAACAAAGGTTATTTATGCCCAATTACAAATGCCTGATCTCATATTTTCTTAAAGCAAAACCAGTAACAAATAACCCGCTGTTCAATAAGAGCATTAGGCTTAAATAAACTGAACTGTTATTGAGCGCACCAAAATAATCAGCAAAAGGAACATTGTTCAGGTTACAGTAAGTAATTGCAAAAAACAATATTTCGAACAGCTTTTTTCCTCCGGTAAGAATGCCAAGTGCTACAGCTAATGAAACGATAAATACCGCTCCGGCAAGAATGTATGTCACCGGCATAAAGTCACCACTTATTAAGTAGCGGATCAGCAGCGGAGCCGAAAGCGTAGCAACCAAAATAATTCCAGCTAAAATTTGTGAGGGCAGTAATCTTTCAATGGGCTTGTACGAAGCGTAAGTAAAATAATGAATCCGGTTTGTTTTTTCTTTTGTAGCCAAGTCTCCAAGGCGGCCTACCTGAAGAAACCAAAGTACCGGTAATATAAATTGATGTGCAATATTTATCGGCGTAAATATTAAAGCAATCATACCGCCAATATTTATTAACCAAAACCATTTGTGGCCTTTACGAAAAAGCATTAGTAATTCCGTTTTAATAAATGGCAGTA
This sequence comes from Chitinophagales bacterium, assembly GCA_038203525.1. Classification (GTDB taxonomy): domain Bacteria; phylum Bacteroidota; class Bacteroidia; order Chitinophagales; family Chitinophagaceae; genus Limnovirga. The sequence goes on from JBBRDW010000023.1 coordinate 37,412, forward strand.
TGCCATAATCTGTACTGATGGAAGGCAGTGCAGAAAGTTTAATATCCTGTATTGAATTGCCGGTAACAATATTTTCTAAAAGGTTTTTTTTCTTCTTTTTTACTTTCATGCTTACCTTACTGTCGAACCGGTTGAAATAGATCGATGCTGTAAAAACCAGTGCCACACTTAGTGCTACCCACAAGAGCCTGCTTAAAATATATAGTGCCGGCCAGGGCATTCCCTTAAATAAAAAAGTTTTTATTTCCTGGTTGCCACTAAAATTAAACCCAATTGATGACACGGCTGCTTTTGCATCGAAATGTTGCTGTACAAAGCTTTCCAAGCCCATCGTTACCGCTTTTACTCCAAAGGGGTCGAGCACCATTTTTATTTCTGAGGCCGGTCCTGGTAACATATTAGCGGTTACAATGCCAAAGAAAAAAAAGAAACCCAGGTAATGCAGGGCTGGCCACCTGCCCAGGAATACTTCTGAAAAAATAGCAAATGACGAAATAAAAAAAATACAGGGTAGCGTAGTTAGCAGGTAAGGCAATACAAACTGTACCAAATCAAAAGGAGCTCCATTGCTGCGTATAAAGAACAGCACAATGCCCATCATAAAAACAACACCGGTAATGGAAAGCAACACCAAAAAATTACTCAGCATTTTTGACAGCAGGTATTTAAAATTGCTGATGCGTGTGGTGGCAATAATCATCCCCACTTCAGTATCAATATCTTTTTTAATACTGTTGTTTACCAGGTAAAAACCTAATAGTGAAAGAAAGATACTCGTCATGATGGCAGTAACATATCCAATCCATGCAGCGTTACTTTCGCCAACATAGTTTCCAATTTTTACAGTACTGTAACTGGCGCCTTGCGCTGGCAAAAAAGTATATGCTAAATAGAGGCTAATGGCAAGTGTAACAAGAAATGCATAGCTTCTGGTGCGCTGCAGGTAATCGCCTTTAATAATGCTTTTAAATAAACTCATCTGGTTGCTTTTTAAAATTCAAAACTGTTAGTACTTAATGCTGACTGCAATTTATTTGGGCTGTTTTTTGCTGAATAAAATTCCATCTGTACAAGAGTGCGACGCAAGGAACGATTCACAAAGAACCAATGCCTGGCTCCAAAAAGACACTCCATCACGTATTGTTTTTTGTAAGAAACAAATAAGCGTCTTCCAGCGAGGCGGTGCAGGGCGTTGAACCTTCTGTAGGGCGGTCGCTTATATAACGCAACCTCGTTTTATCTTTTTGCCGAATGGTGTTTACCACAAGATGCCTCGTTTTAAAATCATTTACCAGGCTGCTGATTAAAACTGTTTCAAACACTTTTCCATCAACAGTATTTATTACCTCGGGCTGCGTTCCCTTTGTAATTAATTCGCCGCTTTTCATAATGGCAACTTCATCTGCAATGGTTTCAATATCCGATACAATATGCGAGGAGAGAATGATGATGCAGTCTTCTGCCAGCTCGCTTACCAGGTTTCTGAACCGCACCCTTTCTTCGGGGTCAAGGCCAACGGTGGGCTCATCAAATATCAATACTTTAGGGTCGTTCAGCAATGCCTGCGCAATGCCAATGCGCTGCTTCATACCGCCACTGTAAGTGCCTATCGGCAGCTTTGCAGCTTCCGTAAGGTTTACGCCTTCCAGCAATATTTCAATACGCTTGCGCAGGCCGCTGCCACCCACACCTTTCATAGCGGCAATGTATTCCAGAAATTCGTAAGCGTTAAGGTTGGCATACACGCCAAAATCCTGCGGCAGGTAGCCCAGTACTTTTCTAATATGGTTGGGGTTTTTTACAATATCGTACCCGTCAAGCGTTAGCGTTCCCGAACTGGGCTGACTGATGGTGGCAATAATTTTCATCAACGTAGATTTGCCCGCACCATTAGGACCAAGCAAACCCAGTATGCCGTTACTTATAGAAAGCGAATAGTTGCTTAACCCAAATTTTTCTTTATTGTATTTCTTCGAAACGTTTTTTATTTCCAGTAGCATAGCGCAGGTTTATGTTGCAAAGTATTACTATTTACAACAAGCTTTTAAGGTTATTGGTAGCAGTGGAAAATAAGCTGCATTTTTTGCGGCTATTCTTTTATGTGCGGGTTTTACTTGTACAATGGAGGCTGTTTTGCAAAATTTTTAAGCAGCCTTTTTTTGAACCCGGCTTTATAACTTTTATCAGCTTTACTTGCGTCGCACTCTTGTACGGTTGGATTGTATTGGGAACTTTTATTGCAGCAAAGATTGAAGCGACGAATAAAGGGAAAGGCAAATGCTTTACTCCAAAAATAGGTATAGATTAAACTGGTTGATTAGTTATAACCATCCGAATTTTTCTATTAATCTTTCTTTCTGGTTACGGGCAACAGGAATGTTTTGATCGTTGGACAGGATAAGATAATTGCCTTCGCCGCGTACATATTTTTTAATATGATCGAGGTTTACAAGATACTGGCGGTGTACGCGTAAAAAATTTCTTTCTTCCAGTACTTCCTGTATATCGCCCAATGTTTTTGCTACCGTATGCTGATGGCCATCTGCCATAAAAAAACGGGTATAGTTATTATCTGATTCGCAATAAATAATATGCTTTACTTCAGCAAACGTTACCCCATTTTGGTAAGGCAGGGCTATTTTATCGGGGAATGTTTTTCCGCCGCCGTGCAACTGTTGTTTAAGTAAATTAAGCTGCTGCTTTTCGGGCCACCTGCGTTGTTCAGCCTTTTCTACTGCGGCTTTCAGGTCTTTACCATCAATAGGTTTTAGTAAATAATCCAGTGCACTAAAACGAAAAGCCTTCACAGCAAATTTATCATATGCAGTTACAAACACCAGGCTAAAATGTATGGGCCCTGCTTTTTCCAGTAACTGAAAACCATTCATTACGGGCATTTCAATATCGAGGAAAACAATATCAGGTTCCAGTTCTTTTATTTTAATAAGTCCTTCGTCGCTTTCGGTACATTCGGCTACTACCTGTACCTGCGGGCAATACATTTTCAACTGCAAGGCCAGTAGCCTTACACAGTCCGGTTCATCATCTATAACAATTGCCTTAAGCATATATTTTTTATACAGGTATTTGAATGATCACTTTTGTTCCGGTTGCATTATTAAAAACATCTTTCAGATCGTTTATTTTTACATCGGCCTGTATCTGGTATAACTGGTTAATGATATGGATACGATCTGCTGTTATTTGTAAGCCAAATGATTTTTGACGCATCGCAGATTTGCTTTTATACTCGGCCGCTAATGCACGACCAACACCATCATCTGTAATTTCAATCCGCAAAAGATGTTCTGAAGGTTGTGTAACATCAATAACAATGCTGCCACCTTTCTTTTTGTGCATGAGCCCATGCCAAATCGCATTTTCAACATACGGTTGCAATAGCAACGGAGGAATTTCTATATACTCCTGGTCTATACTATCCGCTACATCTATTTGATATTGAATTTTATTTTTAAAGCGCATCGCTTCCAGTAGAATGTATAAGCGCAGTGTTTCTAATTCTTTTTTCAGGGTTACTTTTTCTGAATGTGAATTCTCTAAAACCAACCTGATGAGTTGCGAAAAAATAGTAAGGTATTCAGAAGCAGTAACAGAATCATTTTCCAGTGTATAAAGTTTGATAGAATTTAGGCAGTTAAAAATAAAGTGGGGGTTCATTTGTGCACGCAATGCCGTCATTTCTGTTTCGGCTATCTTTTGCTCAAACGCAGACTGCACCTGTGCTATCTTTTGCGTTGCTACCTGCTTGCTTTGTTCTTCAAGTTCCGCAGTTCTTTTTTGCAATGCATTTTCTAATTGCAAGCCATGTTCATGCGCCATTTTATTTTTTTCTATCAATACTAATTTGCTGCGGTACGCAAGTGCAAACGAAAAGAAAATGGCTTCAATGGTTAAGCCCATTAATAAAAAGGCAGGTACAAAAATGATGATCATAAAAAGCTCCGGACTTGCATCTGATGGAAGAAAAAAGAACCTCGTCATAGGTAAGCACCATAATAAAAGCAAACTCATTAATCCGCAGAATAAAAACCATTTTATGGGCGATTTACTTTTCGCCGTTAATATCAATAAAACAATATGCAGTAATGCAACGGGTACAATAGATATAAAGTAACCATAGTAATTGGGGTTAAATAGAAACCACCCAGTTCTCACCGTTGTAAATTCTATCAGCATTTGGCTAAAAGCAATTACTAACAATACTTTTACAATCATCCATCCTTTTTTAAAATGAACCGGTAGTTGCAGCATGCTACCTATAAAAAAACTATACATTACCGGCACAAGAAAAAGAAAAACAGACAACATTATATCGTGTACTATTGCAGGAAATAAATCCAGCGAATGCCTGATATCTATCCAGAATAAACAGGTTATAAACGATGCAACGGTATAAGCAATATACCATAGAAACGCAATATCCCTGTATAAATAAAACTGGTACATGGCATAGACGGATATAAAAAAAAGACAACCTGCCATGGCAGCCAGTAAAAGAAAAAGATAGCGGTCTGTATAAATACCCCTGGCAGCGTTAGCCATAAAAGTATAATCAGTTTCTAATGCAATGGTAGGCGGCAGAAATTGATTTTGCCTGTCTTCCGTTCTTGCCCAAAAAGTAGCGGTATCAAGCGGGTAAACTATTAATGGCAATCCGCCAAATGCAGACGCTGTTGTTTCATAAGCACCGCCACGGGCAATGATGGTATCATTGTTATACAAACGGGTAAAATAATGTGGGTCTATCGAAAGCCGCAAACGCACTGTATCTGTTGCAGAAGTATTGTGAATCGTAAATTTAAACCATTGAATAATTAATGGCCTTTGCGATAATACTGTGTGCTGAAATTCTTTAGTAAATGGTACAAATGCCTGCTTTTTCACTTCTTCAAAAGAGAGGGTTTTATTGTCTGCCGGTTCTTCATAAAAGAAACTCTTGTTGGCAATATCAAAACTTTTTTTCCAGTTGGGTTGCCCGTTTAATACAATGGTATCCTGTGCAAAGGAATGCACCATAAAAATAATACCTAAACAAATACACAAAATAATCCGCCGCATAATGGTGCCTGTAAGATTTTAAAAATAAATAAAGCAAACAGTATTACCTAAACCTTTTGGCGAACAACCTGCTTTTTGAGTAAACGGTAATAAACCACAATAACATAGACCCTTCCATATAAATCATGCTGCTCACTCATAATTACAACCACTCACCAAACATAGCTTTTAGAATACATGCAGGAAACTGAATTTCATGTAAAGGAAATGAGTTTTAAAATGTAAGATGTGGCACAATTAAAAGGATCAGTTATTTAAAACCAATTTTGTTGACCAACTGTATTACTACTATCATCGCCTGTTGTGTCACACACTTGTAAGTTCGGATTATGAATGAGCAAAATACAATAAACCAAATAGGCGCAAATCCGCAGAGAAAACTTGTTTCCTTCACGTTTCAATTTACGACTCAAGCACTACGCGGTTAAAAAAATTCGCTTAGGTAAAAGATGATTAACGATACAGATGTACAAGAGTGCGACGCAACGAAGTCGCCATAAAAACGAATGCCCGGCTCATAAAAAAAATAAAATAAACTATCAATTTCAACAATGAATCGTTATGCTAAAAAAAATACTTAAGTGGATGGGCATTATTATCGGCAGCTTGCTTTTATTAATAGGAATATTTTATACAGTTGTGTATTTTAATACAGAGTCGCGCATTAATAAAGTGTACGATGTAAAGCTGGAAAAATTGGTAATACCCAATGACAGTGCGGCTTACAAAGAAGGAAAACATATAGCCGAGAACAGGGGTTGCCTTGGTTGTCACGGCCAAAACCTTGCTGGTGGCATTGTTTTTTTTGATGAAAAATCGCCGTTGGGAATATTGGCTACAGCCAATTTAACAAGTGGAAAAGGCGGTGTAAATTATACGGATGAAGACTGGGTACGTGCATTGCGCCACGGTTTGGGGAAGGATAATAAATCGGTTTGGTTTATGCCGTCGAATGAAGTTTGCCACATTTCTAACCACGAAATGGCTGCGCTTATTTCCTTTTTAAAACAACAGCCGCCGGTAGATAAAATAGTGCCTGAAAAATCAATAAAGCCATTGGCAAGAGTATTGGTCTTCTTAGATAAATTTTCTTTATTTCCTGCTGAAGTAATTGATCATAACGCAGAGTATAAAGACATTGTAACGCCTGCCGTTACGGCTGATTACGGCTATTATCTTTCCACTAGTTGCCAGGGTTGCCATGGCCCGGTTTTTAAAGGTAATCCGCCGCATGGCGATAATGAACCACCTATTCCAAACATTAGTTCAACCGGTGATGTAGGCAAATGGAAAGAGTCAGATTTTATTACCGCTTTGCACACCGGAAAAACACCAGAAGGCAAACTGCTTTCAGACGCAATGCCCTGGAAAGCGCTTACTTATACCGATGATGAATTGAAGGCGATCTACCTTTATTTGCATGGGTTAAAATAAGTAAACAGGAGTATCAATAACGCAAATAATTTGTACGCCGTAGTTGGTGCTGTCTCTTCGCACTAGTTAGTGTTCGTAAAAACAAAATAGAAAGATTGGTTTGGTGCCTGTCTCCCCTGCCAGACCAAAGCATTATAATAGTTATCTAATAACACGAAAGCCGCAGATTATAAATGGAGCCCTTATTGCAGCAAAGATTGAAGCACATCGATGTTAGTCAGGCGACCAACAAAGGCGAAGGAGACCCGGAAATAAATTCAAGGGCACAAACGCTTTGTATATGCTTTGAAAAAAATATTGGCTACTTACATGAGGGGGGAGTTAAGAACCAAACGCTTCCATTAATTTACCCCAAGAATAAATTTAAAACCCGATAAAAATAAAGGCTGCAGCAAACGTGCAGCCTTTATTTTATGACTATCTGCAATTTGGGAAAAAACGTTTTTTGTTATTGTAAAGTTGCTGCACATTGCACAATTGAATTCTACAATTCAACTGTGCGACCATCGCCTTGGCGGGGCAAGCTGCAACGAAACTTTAATACTAGCAATAGAGCCCGACTAATGATTGTCTTTTTCCAAATATCGGGTAATGATGCTTTATTTTAATATTAAATGGTGCTATGGCTTTGCATAATCAACTGTTGGTTTTATAGCGCCGGCAAGAAAAGCATAAGAGGCCGCACCAATACAGGCGGGCATGCCATCTGTGAGTCGGGTGACGCCCGTTACAGGATCGTAGTTACCGGTAATGAATTTGCCTATGCAACTGCAATCGAAATGTAAACCCATCTCAGGATAAGTACCTGCCAAAGCCCCCGGCGCAACTATACCATAGTTGCAGTTAGGTGCACCCGTAGCACCAGTTACCAAGTTAAAGCTCCATATTTTTCCAGTGGCCCCACCTACCATTTGCATTACATAACCCTGGCCATTACAGCCAAAAGTAAGCCCCCTCAATCTCCTGTTTACAGGTACCGTTGATGCGAGGCAAATTACATTTACCGCTGCAGACGGCTGTATTTGGACTATGCGGTTATTTGCTGCGGCTGAACCGCGGTTAAGGGCATAGTATCTTCCGTTGATACTGTTGTATTCAATGTCGCTTAAATCCAGTAAAATACCGCAGGTTGATACAAGCGGAATGGCTACACCCAAACTTACATCTGCAATGGGTATTTTTAGTAAACTGTTGGGCACATTACTGGCAGGGCCGGTAGTGCCCCATATAACAGTACCACTAGGGTCTGTGGCTATACCTGTTACAAATTTAACGGGGTTGCAGCCGCCTACACGTATAGCGTTATCGCCACAACTGCCAAAAAATGATGATGAGATTACCGGCCCCGCACTGGGCGACCCCGACGTTTTAAAGATGAAGGAATTGCCAGACCCCGGATCGACTACCAATTGATAATAAACCGGCGTGCAAGCCGGAGCAGCCTTTTGGGCTGATTCAGTAACAGCCGTTTCGGCTAAAGTTTTTTTGAGCTCTGGCTTGTTTTTATCGCAGGAAGAAATAACAAAAACGCAGCCCAGAAAAAAAGGCATACTGGTTAATAATTTTTTCATAGCAAGAGTTTTTTTTGTTTGCCTTCGTTATCGCAGTCAGGCTTTGCGCTTACTCTTTTTGGGATTTTCAGAAACTCCCGTCAATAAATTTAAGTATTTGACAGATTAATCCACCTTAAATTTTGATGCATTTACCCTTACAACTTTATATCGGTTACACCTTATCAATGCGCTGGATTTAAAGTTTTGGAATAATTACACTATTTTGATAGGCCACATCGCGGTAAACAAATAAAACAGGTAGAAAGCATTTCCTATTTTCCGCACTCCTCATTTTTGCCCCTCCGAAACCCCTGTCAATCTGCATTGTTGGTTTGAATTTTGTTTTGCCAGTTGAATTTTAGAGGGT
>JBBRDW010000024.1:0-45279 GCA_038203525.1 Chitinophagales bacterium
ATGAATATAGAAAATATTTTTGAACCCAGCTTTCATAAATTAATGAAGCTTTCGTTGCGTCGCACTCTTGTACTGTATCAAGAAGGGCAACGAGGCTTCGAGGCAAAAAGCCAACAATGCGGCGAGGCAATTAGACAAAAAGGCAAAGAGTCTCCGGCATTTAGTTGTTCAGCATTGTTCGGAACGTATAAGAGTGCGACGCAACAGGGATGCCATGAAATACAAATGCCGGGTACAAAATCCTACTATTTTCCTGAGATTGTTGAATATAAAAAATCTAATGCGGCTTTATCAGGCAATGTTTTCGATTCCGATTTTTCGCCCAAAAACATTACCGAATTATTGGTTGCATCATAAGCCCTCCATTCTGGAAGTCCTGCCCCGTTAGGGTTTCCGGTGGCTGCAAAGTTTGCCCAGTACGAGGACATGATAGTTGCGAGTTCACGGTCAACGGGCAACCATGCACGATTTACAAATTTTAGGTTATCATAAGCATAGACCACTTCGCCGGTATGAAATGCGCCATATTTTACATACTCACCTATGGCGGGCAGCTTTCGTGTAAAACGATATACAAATACTTTTGATGCACCCTTGCTGCTTTGTACATTTGCCCATGTATAATTTTGCACACCAAAGGTCATGTCTCTTGAAAGACTTAATTGTGCAGCTACCGCTTCGGCATCGCTGATTGCTGGATAAAATTTCAAAAACGTTTCTGCTTTAGCACCGTAATCCTGCGATATCTGTTCGCGAAACTCCTCTGCAGTTTTTAGCCTTCCGAATAACAAACCTTCATCTTCGTTCCAGCCTGTTAATAACGTTACCCTATTTTCATTGCCGTTAGCAAAAATATTAGCAATGGCATCGGGCAAAACATAGCCATCAGTTACAGGGCCTGTTCCCTGCGCCTTTTGCAACAGTTCTTCTGCTGATATACTTCTTAATGCAGAAAGTGAAGATGCATGGAGAGATAGCGCCGTTTTTAACCCCTGTTCTTCCGCTTGCTTAAGTGTTCTGCTTCCGAAAGGGCCCGAAACAAAGTTTGCGCCGCTTTCTGCAATTGCTTTTATAAATAATCCTTTTGCAAGTGGCGAGGCGACTAAACAGTTTACACTCATAGATCCGGCTGACTGCCCTGCGATAGTTACATTATCTGCATCTCCGCCAAACGCAGCAATATTTGTTTGTACCCATTTTAATGCGGCAATTTGATCCATTAATCCATAATTATCTGAAGCATTATTTCCTGATTCTTTTGTTAGTTCGGGATGCGCAAAAAAACCAAATACACCCACACGGTAATTGATGCTAACAAAAACAACTCCCTTTTTTGCCATTGCTTCGCCATCATAGATCGCACAGCCACTTCCACCACTGGTAAAACCACCGCCATAGATCCATACAATCACTGGCCTTTTCTCTTTTGCTGTTTTTGCTTTTGTCCAAACATTCAGGTATAGACAATCTTCGCTGACCGGTTCTTTTGGAATAAGATATTCTTCTGTCCAGGGGCCAAAGGGCACCGGCTTATTTTGCACAGGGCTTGCACCAAATGCTTCACATTTTTTTGTGCCTGTCCATGGCTGAACAGGTTGTGGCGCTTTCCATCGCAATACACCCACAGGCGGCGCAGCAAAGGGAATACCTTTAAAAATATGCACATCATTATCTTTATTCATCCCGCCAGAAACCAATCCTGCATTGGTTTTTATTAGTTCCATTCCTTTATCCCTGGCCTTTACATACAGGCAGCTACCGAATAAAAATGCGATGGCTAAAAAATTTCTTTTCATACTTTAATTTTTGATATTTTGTTAGCCATAGTTTCGTATATCTATTAAGCATCGTTGCGTCGCACTCTTGTACATTTTGTACTTTGTTCGGCAATGAAAAAGCACAAAGGCTTAAAGACACAAAGTAAAACTAAGCCTTAGAAATTTAGTGTATTGGTGGTTCAAAAAAAGTCTCATAATTTTTCGGACGTACAAGAGTGCGACGCAAGAAAAGCTTCATAGATATTCTTCAGCCTGGTACCAAAGATTATCCCAACATTTTGGTAAGATATTTAAAACTCGTTGTAATGCTTGCAACAGCATCCTGTGGAAAATCGTGCTCTATATAAAAGTGTTTCATGCCGGAAATTTTGGCTGCCTCGAAAATACGTTTATAATCGATGGTGCCTTCGCCCAGCGGGAGAATCTTTTCTCTTGCGGCATCTAGGTCTTTTACATGCCATAAAGGAAAACGGCCGGGATATTTTTTGAATAATTCAACTGGATCTTTGCCGCCTTTGGTTGCCCAGGCCAGATCAAGCTCTAACTGCATTTTTGTTTGGGTGAGCATCATTTCATAAGGCACCTGGCCTTCCAATAAATGAAATTCTGCATCGTGATTGTGATAGGCAAAACCGATCCCTGCTTTTTTGCAGGCTTCATCTGTTTTATTTAAAACTTCAATAGAAGCTTTTACTTCATCGAGTGTTTCTATGGGTGTGTTGGCGCATACTAAAAACTCAACACCGCCTTCTGCTGCACTATCAACAAGTTCCTGCATGTTATCTCTAAGACTCGGCATTGGCGGAATGGAAATGGGTTTGCCATCTGCATCGAGAATGGGTTTTGCGTTGGCCGGCATTTTAAACGGTGCACCCAATACATGGTGCGATTTCCATGCAAGGCCAAGGTTGTTTGAAAAGGTTGCAAACTCTTTTGGCTTCATACCATAATAACCGCCTTTTTTGCTAAAAGCAGACTCAATTTCCTTATACCCTATAGATGCAATTTGTTTGAGTGTTCCTTCTACATCATTGTCGATACTGCTGAAAAAAGTGAACAACTGGACACCAGCAGCATGCATTTTTTTCTTCTCAAAAAAAGCTTTTGCACTACCGGACAAGGCAAGGCCTCCAAGTACCAGTGCACCTGAATTTTGTAAAAATTTTCTTCTGTTGTACATAAATAATCGTTTTAAATTTTAGAAAAAATTAATCTGCACTATTGCTCTCACGAGCAAAGAACTTGTTTTTGATTTTAAAGTAAATATGTCGCCTTTTGACTGATCAATTGTGGCTTTATAGAGTTCGGCTTTATTGCCATCTCTTGCTTCGAGCATAACCTGAAATTTACCGGTGGCTTTTGTTTTAGTAGCAAGAAAGAAATTATCCGTTGGCGTTGCATCATTATAATTTGCGGCAGTATCTTTCGTTTTTGTTTGCCAGTTGGGCAACAAAGAAGGAGTAAAGGTTTTCGTTTCTGTTTCGCCTTCAAATAAAGCACGTCTCTTGTCTTCTTCGCCTGATGTTACTTCTATTGTTTTTGCCGGAACGAAAAGATTTTCTACAAAGTTGCCACTGGTATCTTCTACCCACATAGCTATTACAGGAGTGATAACACCGTTGCTTTTTTCAACAATAAAGTTAAGCTTAAATCCTGCTTTATCTTTATTGGTTTCAATGTTTGTAAAAGTTGTTTTATCAAAAAACCCACCTTTCTTTTCGCCGCGGGTTAAATCTTCGCCGGCATGCTGAATCTGCGGAAAAGGAGGTAAATTAAATCCTGCTCCAATTAAGAATACGGCAACCAATGCTGCCGCTATAAAAAACTCCTTTTTTATTTTTCCTTCTTTACGTTCCTTGGAATAAGCGGTTAAAGAACCCCAGTTGTTTTTAATATGAAAAACTGCGAAGCCTGTAAACAATAAACCCATCAAAACATGAATAGTAGTAACTGCTTCGGGTTTTAAACCAAAATATAGCAACAGGCCGGTAGTTGACAGTGATAGAAAAGCCAGTGAGATAGTGAGACTAATGATATTTTTTCTTTTCATGCTTTTCTATGTTGGTACAAGAATTTTCTATTTGTTGGTTGCAGAGAATTTTGAACTATACAATACTATGATGGGCCTAATGCGGCATCTAAGCTTGTTAGCATTACATGCCTAATACTCCAAAATCATTCAACTCATAAATAAAACCTGTGCTTTTGGCGACTGGTTTTATTTCATTTATCTCTACTTGTGGCACAAGCACTTTATTATCTTTTTCTATAACTATATCTTTTACAAGTAAAAAAGGAGCAGTGGCTTTTATGTTTAAAGAAGAAGCGCCAATCTTTACTGTATAACTTCCTGCATCTGCAACCCATGAGGTGGTTTGTGTATCAAACGATGCAAGGTCTGCCGCGGTGATTGAAAACGTTATTGTTTGTGATTTGCCTGGTTTTAGTAAACCTGTCTTAGCAAAACCTTTTAATTCCTCTGAGGGTTTATCTAATTTGTTTGTTGGCGCGCTAATATATAATTGAACCACTTCTTTACCTGCAACATTGCCGCTATTAGTAACAGTTATTGTTGCTGTGATCTTTCCGTGAAATGAAGAAGAGCTTAGCTTTAGGCCGCTATAATTGAAATTGGTATACGATAACCCATAACCAAATTCATAGGCTGATTTTATGTTGAAAGTATTGTAATAACGGTAGCCAATATAGATACCTTCCTCGTAGGTTACTTCTGCAGGAATAGCTTTCATTCCCATCATGCCTGTTGTTGCTTTTTCAGGAAATTCTTTGCCAGGAAAATTTTTAGCAGAAGGCACATCCTGATACCCGGCAGGAAATGTTGTTGCAAGTTTACCTGACGGGTTTACCTTGCCGCTTAGCACATCTGTAATTGCATTGCCACCTTCCATACCGGGTTGCCATGCGAGTAAGATTGCATCCGGCGCTGCATTCCAGGTTGTGGTTTCAATAACGCCACCAATATTTAATACTATAATTACTTTTTTATTTTTTGCATGAAATGCATCAGTTATATTTTTGATTATAAACTTTTCTGTGTCAGATAAATTAAAATCATTTTCTGTTTTCCTGTCTTTCCCTTCACCCGCATTTCTGCCAATTGTAATTATAGCTATATCATCATCGGCAGCTTTTTGTAAAATAACATCGTTACCCACCAATAACTCTGCAATGGGCGGAGTTGGATGCATGAATTCTTCAAAAAATCCTTTTTTCGGATGTTTGATTCTTTCAGATTTAAGATACTCGGTATAAACATTTGCAAGGCTTCCGTCAGGTGCATAACCACCGTTTAATAATCCCTGCACAAAAGAAACAGTGTAAGCCTTATTTACATCGCCGCTTCCTGTGCCGCCTGCAATAAGATCATAAGAAGTATTTCCAAATACTGCTATTTTATTTGCATTCTTCAAAGGCAGCGTATTTGCTTCATTCTTTAACAAAACCATGCCTTCAGATGCTGCCATTCTTGAAATACCTGCATCTTTTTTAAGGTCGGGTTTATTAGAAAATTTATAACCTTTAAAAGCAGGTGACTTCATAATAATGTTGAGCATGCCGGCTATATTTTCATCAAGTACTTTTTCATCTAATGAGCCATTTTTAACAGCATCAATTATTGCCTGAGATTGCTGTGTAGTTCCTGGCATTAGTAAGTTGTTGCCCGCTTTTATTTGTCCTACAGCATCTTTGCCACCAAACCAATCCGTCATTACAAACCCTTTAAAGCCCCACTCCTTTCTTAGGATCGTAGTTAAAAGGTCGTAGTTCTCCGATGTATATATGCCGTTCAGATAGTTATAAGAACTCATGACCGTCCATGGCTGCGATTTTTTTACGGCGATCTGGAAACCTTTCAAATAAATTTCCCTAAGCGCTCTTTCACTTACAATGGCGTTAACGGTGTTACGGTTTGTTTCCTGATTGTTGCCAGCAAAGTGTTTGATAGAAGTACCTACACCGTTGCTTTCAATACCGTTTACAATAGCCGCACTTATGTTTCCTGAAACTAGAGGATCTTCAGAGTAATATTCAAAATTTCTTCCACCAAGCGGGTTGCGGTGAATATTCAATGCAGGCCCAAGCAAAATATCAATACCATATTCACGCACTTCACTTCCAAATGCCGCACCTACTTTTTTTACAAGTGTAGTGTCCCAGGATGATGCAAGAAGGGTACCTACCGGCCATGCAGTTGCATAGTAAGTTTTATTACGGTCATGGTTGCGTATAGAATCTATACGCACGCCCGCAGGGCCATCTGATAATACGAGTGACGGAATGCCAAGCCTCGCAATTGCAAACGTGGTACCTGCGGCACCGGCAACTTTATCCTGTCTTTGACCAACCACAGGGCCACCGGGAGGCTTCGCATCAGGCATTTTAAAACCATTGCCAACAAGAATTTTTGCCTTTTCTTCCAGCGACATTGCGGCAATTACTTCTTTAATTGAGTTTTTGCCAAGTTGTGGCGTTTGTGCCGTTGCAACTGCCAATAAATTGATGGAAAGAATAAGCAGATAAAGACTTTTCCTACTGTGCATGAATTTGTTTTTTGATTAATATTTTATAAACAAATTTGTGGGCAACCATTTTTAGGTACCCTTTAAGATTCTGTTTTTTGAACCCGGCAGTTGTTACTTTATTTGGCTTTGGTTGCGTCGCACTCTTGTACGTTCTGCACATTGCTGATGCATGTTATGCTGTACAAGAGTGCGACGCAAGAGAAGATTCATTCATATTCTTCAGCCGGGCCCAAAAAAAATTTATTGCGCTCCCTGCATTGCATCCTGCGTGCCGGAGCTGTTCATGTTCTTACGCTTGAATAAAGTTGCATCGATTTTGCCAAAGCGGTAAGAGAAATTGAGACGGAACATTTGTGGGTCGCGTATGCGGTTATAATTCTGGGTAAAATATGCACTCTGTGAAAACTGGTTGGTATACCGTGTTGCAAAAATGTCGTTGATGCTTAAAGAAACAGAGGCTTTATCGTTTTTGAGGAAGGTTCTTTTAATGGCCAAATCCATGCCCCAAAAAGCATCAATATAACCTTGCGATGCACTCTGTGCCTGGCCAAAGCCGCCGAATCCGCCACCGCCGGTGTTAACAGGTAAATTGGTTTTGCTCTGATAAATGGCTGTTAACTGGACCGTAAATTTAGAGGGTAGTTTAAAATTACTGTTGAACTTGCCAAACCAACTCCACAGTGCATCCTGTGAGGTTCCGTCGATGTTATCAGTATTAATCTTTGAATTGTAGATATTGATGTTGGTTGAAATATCCCACCACTTTTTAAGATAATTGGTGGACGTAAATTCTGCACCGGCAGAATAACTTGAATTGGCATTAATGTAAGTATTTACCAAGATATTTTCGCCGGTAACAGGATTGGTTTGCTGATCGAGATAACGGGTAATTAAGTTTGTTTTATACCTGTAATACAGTGATGCCAGAATGGTATTATTACCCTTAAATGTTTTGAGGTACGACATATCAAATGACTGGGTAAACTCCGGCACAAGGTCAGGATTACCTTTGGTGATATTAAGCTTGTCTGTATAATCTATGAAAGGAATCGTCTGAAAAAAATTGGGCCTGTTAATACGCCGTGTATAGCTAATCTGTAATTCCTGTTTATTCTTTAATTTCTGACTAAGAAAAACGGAAGGAAATAAACTAACTGGGTATTTATTGCTGAATTTATCGCCGGTATTGGTGAGCGTTCCATTATAATTGGAACTCTCTGCACGCAAACCAATTTTATAACCAAAATCTTTTATGGTACTTGATACAGTTGCATAAGCGGCATAAACATTATCAGTATTTTCATAATTGCTGGTAGCTGATGGAATTAAAATATAATTTTTTGCTGTATCGCTGTAAATATAATTATACTGGTTATTTACCCTGCTGCTTACAGCAACCCTTACTCCGGTTTCGAGCTTAGACTTGGAAGATAAAGGCTTTGTATAATCTGTTTGAAAAGTATAGTTGTCATTATTACCATTGCCCAGCACTTTTTGCAAATCTGTTCCTGCCAGATTACCAGTTGAAGTTGCGTAGTAATTGGTAGTGTATAAAGAATTGTTTAAATTTTTTCCACCAAAATAATTAAAGTCGGCAGTTAATTCTTCTCCTTCTTTAGCGAATAAATGTTTCATCCCCAATACCAACCCCTGGCCGTTAAATTCCCTGTGCCCGGTGGTTGTACGCTGGCTGTAGGTTGAAATTTTCCCCGCGTTAAAAAGGCTGTCAGTAGTTATGTCGATTACTTCATTGGGGTTAAACTCACCATGAACCCTTATACCCGATAAAGAAAACGTGGTTTTATTGGTAATGAAATAATCTATTCCAATTTTGCCAAAGAGAAAACCGCCCTTTGTTTTATTATAGTTATCCTGAAAAACTGAAGTTTGCGGGCTGTCCAGTAAGTTCAATCTTTCTGTTGTGCCAGTGGTAACACCTTTGTTCTGGTTTACCATTAAGCTTGCCGACAAATTAAATTTACCCTGGCGCACACTAAAATCCCCACCACCGTTTAATGCACCTCTTTTATCTACCCCTGCTCTCAGATTGCCATTATACCCTGTTTTACGGTTCTTTTTCAGCACAATATTTAATATACCTGCACCGCCTCCGCTTGCATCATACTTTGCTGACGGATTGGTAATCACTTCAACGCTTTCAATGGCATCAGCCGGAATTTGATCCAGCGTAAGAGTAGTTGGACGGCCATCTACAAAAATGGTTGGAGCGCTGTTACGTACCGATACGTTGCCGTCTATATCCACGTTTACCGAAGGAACATTGCGCATAACATCTAATGCAGTACCACCCGCACTTACAATGTTCTTTTCAACGTTAAAAACTTTTTTATCAATATCAAGCCGCATTGAAGGAGCCACTGATTTTACCGTTACTGCAGCCAGATTGTTTGCATCTGTGCTAAGTTTTATTTTACCCAGGTCTTTGTCAAAGGCACTCATCATTGCCGCCATTCCTCCTGAAGGATCTCCAGAAGTAGCACTACCCACAGGTTTTTTTGACGGATCCATTTTTGGCATAAAAGAAACAGTTTGCTCAATGGTTTTAAAGCCAACAGCGCTTATCTGCATTTTCAGTGGGCCAAAAACGGGCAGATCTTCAAAATTAAACTCGCCGTTGGCCTTGGTTATAATCGCTTTAAGCAGTACGTCTTTTTTCTTTTTCGAAACAGAGTCGAATTTATTTTGCAGCAGAACAACAGATACTTCGCTTACCGGCTTTCCCAGACTATCTACAATTTTGCCAAATACATGCCCCATATTGGGAACTGATTTACCGGCGCCACCACCAGGTGCTCCGGGAAACTGTGCAAATGCACAAACCGAAAAAAACGTCGCAGTTACAAGAACTATTAAACTTTTCATATCTTATTTCATTAATGCGCAAATCTATTCTCCAATTCTTGCTTAAACGCTGTAAATGAGACGAGGGCAAAAAATGTTGCGACAAAAAAAGCATTGTTGTTTTAGTAAATGCCGAAGAAAAATTTTATGGGCCAGGCATTTGTTTTTTATAGCATCTTCGTTGCGTCGCACTCTTGTACTTTGCAATATTATCTCATCAGGTAACGGGCTAGGTTTATTTGGTTAATTTAAAAAAGTGGATATTCACAAATGCCCACCGACATTAAAGAAAAAAACCCTCTGTAGAAACAGAAGGCCTAAACGGCTTTATGCCCGCTTATGAGACTATTTTGAACGTTAATTCTTATAATTTACAAAAGCCCCTGCTCCTTGCTAAATAACGGATTAAGCCTAAACCAGGCCATTGCAGGAAAAAATTTGCATTGGTAACTACCAGTCCGGGGAAAAGTTCCGGATACTCAATATCCAGCGGCAGCGAAACAGCAATATGGAACACTATGCTTGTAAAAGAAAGAACGGAGAAAGTAAAATTAAAAATGATGTCCCCGTTTTCCCGAACAACCCCACAATATCCAAACGTCCGTGCCTGCAATAAGGCAGCTTCCTAGTTTGGTTATTACCGTAGATGTAAAATTTGTTGATAACTACTTAACCCCGACAAACCACTTTTCACTTTTTATGCGTTTGTGTTTTTTATATCCTTGCCGGTATTGACAGTAGCAACTCCAACCAATGCTATAAACATTGATGCTGCCAAATTAGATTCGTCAATGCTGCTGGTTCTCTTTAGTCCTTTAAATTGGCCGGAAGCATCGCCGCTGGTCAACCTAACAGCATAGCTGTTTTGTATCTGCCAATCCTCCTATTTGATTATAGTAAATGCAGAAGCAATAAAATAACCAATGCTGTTGCCGTGTAAATACTTTTTTAAAAGTTTCTTTTTTATTTGATGTATTAATTTTATTGACATCAAAAATATAGAGTGGGTTTGTTGGCAGTTTAAAAATGCGACAAGCTTAATAAATCTTGCGATGAAATGCGCCTGTGTAATACGCTAACCCAAAACAATTGGACAATTTAAATATCCCATAGCCCCGTTCCCTTATTACGCGAAACCTTTGGGCACAGTAATCTATTTTGCGCATGTAGAGTACGACGCAACGGAAACTCAATAGTAGCAATGCTGGTGCGTCAATAAATGTATTCCTTAGCTTGACGCATATGCGCTAAGGCGGTGGTCGCAATCTTGTACTTCGGGAACAGGGAGCGGCAAGGCGATGGTTAATAGTTGATGGTTCATAGTTCCTAACACACATGGAATGAGAAACGCTGATTATTCAATGTTGAGCCAAAAAAAAGGAATGATGTTTTTTGCGTCAGACGGTCGCTCTTACGGCACTTAGCAGCAATAACATCAAAACCTTTACCAAACACCTGTCCCTTCAGAACGCATAATCCCCGCAGTGGCGAACCTCTGGTAGAAAATATCAGCATTGTTCTCACATGCCCCGATGGGTGGCCCTGATTACTGATTTGATTCGCAGCCCTTATCCCGAACACAGTTTAAATATAATTTGCTTTGTTATCCCTTTGCCTTTTGCCTCTATACCTCTTTGCCTGCTTGCCTCTTGCCACCCAACCACTTAAAATGCCATATTTGCAATTCATGATCACTACATGCAGTTAGAAAAAACACAAGGGTATATTATAATTAATCAATGGCTACAAGCTAAGAACCAGCACCCGTTTACATTTCAGCAGGAGGTCTGGCAACATATCATTGACGGCCAAAGCGGACTGGTGAATGCACCAACGGGCTGTGGTAAAACCTTTTCGGTTTTTATGGGTACGCTGATACAGTTTATTAATGCGCACCCTCAAGAATATAAAAGCAAAAAAAATAACGGTTTACAATTGCTGTGGGTAACCCCGCTACGTGCACTGGCAAAAGATATTGGCCGTGCCATGGAAGAAGTGATAGCACAACTGGGGATGCAGTGGAATGTAGCAATACGAAACGGCGATACCCAAACCAGCGAAAGGCAAAAGCAAAAACGCCATATGCCCGAAGTGCTACTCATAACACCAGAGAGTCTGCACCTGATACTGGCTCAAAAAGACTATCCCCAACTTTTTAAAACCCTGAAAATAATTGCGGTTGACGAGTGGCACGAACTACTGGGCAGCAAACGCGGCGTACAGGCGGAGCTTGCAATCAGCAGAATCATTGGCCTGTCGCAAAACGGCCTCCTGAACGGGGAAGACTTTAACATCGTGCAGGTTTGGGGAATTTCGGCAACCATCGGCAACCTGGAAGAAGCAATGGACGTGCTGCTCTCACCGCTGAAACAGTTAAAGCAGGGAGCAGACCATGCCGGCATCATTGTAAAAGCCTTGGTTTTCAAAAAAACAGAAGTGTTTTCAATAATACCCGAAGAAATAGAAAAATATCCCTGGTCTGGGCACCTGGGTATAAGACTGGCAGAACGCATTGTACCGGTTATTGAGGCAAGCAATACCACGCTTATATTCATCAATACCCGCGGCATGGCCGAGCGGTGGTATCAGGTTTTGCTGGATATTGCCCCTCAGTTTGCCGGCGCCATTGCATTGCATCACGGCAGCATAGAACACGCACTGCGGCTTTGGGTAGAAGATGCACTGCACACCCAAAAACTAAAGGCTGTCGTATGTACCGCCAGCCTCGACCTTGGTGTCGATTTTCGACCGGTGGATACGGTGATACAGGTGGGTTCGCCCAAGGGTGTATCGCGTTTTCTACAGCGTGCTGGTCGTAGCGGCCACCAGCCCGGAGACACCAGTAAAATATGGTTTTTACCAGCTCACTCTCTCGAGCTGGTAGAAGCAGCAGCATTAAAGCATGCCATGAAAGAAGGGGTAATCGAAAGCCGCGAACCCTTGCTGCTCTGTTTTGATGTACTGATACAATACCTATGTACACTCGCAGTGGGTGGCGGTTTTAGACAAGAGGAAATATTGGACGAGGTAAAATCTACCTACTGTTTTGCTGACATTACGCAGCCTGAATGGGAAGAAGTATTAAGGCATATAACCACAGGAGGCAAGGCGCTTGAGCAATACGACGAGTACAAAAAAGTGGAGGTTGAGAACGGATTGTTCATTATACGCAGCAGGCGCACTGCCATGCGCCACCGCATGCACATAGGTACCATTGTAAGTGATGCCATGCTGAAAGTGAAATTTTTATCCGGAGGTTATATTGGTGTAATAGAAGAATATTTTATCAGCCGGCTTGAGCCGGGAGATGTGTTTACACTGGCCGGCCGAAATGTAGAGCTCGTAGCTGTAAAAGAGATGACGGCTTTTGTACGTAAATCTAACTCTAAGAAATCATTGGTGCCAAGCTGGAATGGCGGACGAATGAGCCTTACAGCCAACCTTGGCAATATGCTGCGGCTAACATTTAATAAAATTGCCACGGATAACCTAGATGAACCCGAACTTAAAAGCCTGGAGCCACTGTTTCATCTGCAGAAGGCATTGTCGCATATACCAAAGGCAGATGAACTGCTAATCGAACATCTGGAAGACAAAGATGGCTTTCATTTAATGGTCTACCCTTTTGAAGGCCGGCAAATACATGAAGCAATGAGTGCAATACTGGCTTACCGCATTAGTAAGATTATACCAATTACCTTTTCAATTGCTATGAACGATTATGGCTTTGAGTTGCTGAGCGATAAACCGATACCGGTAGACGATACCAATGCTGCTGAACTATTTACAACCGATAACCTGCTGGTAGATATGCAGCGAAGTATTAATGCTGTGGAGATGGCTTCGCGTAAATTCAGGGATATTGCTGTAATAGGTGGGCTTATATTCCAGGGCTTTCCTGGTGAGAAAAAAAAAGCAAGGCATTTACAATCATCCGCATCGCTGCTGTTTAAAGTATTCAGCGAATACGACCCCAGCAATATTTTATTGAGGCAGGCCTATCAGGAAGTAATGGCCCAGCAGATGGAAGAAGTAAGGCTGCGCCATACCCTTAACAGAATTGAACAGGGCAATATTATTATTAAGTTTCCTAAAAGACTAACGCCACTCTCCTTCCCCATTATTGCAGATGGCTTAAACCGCAATAACCTTTCTTCCGAAAAACTGGAAGACCGCATAAAACGCATGCAGGAACAACTAAATGCGTAGGTAGGATTTCTAAAATAATACCGCTAAAAAACCAGCGAAAAATAATACTACCATTTTATAGATATTACTGCAGTGTCCAAAAAAACAATAAACATGTCAATATTTCTTACCTTATCAGCCAGCGTCTTGCTGCCGGTTTTGTTAGCCGGAATACTCTACCCATACTTTGAAGAAAAAGTGCGTGGAAAAAATCTTTTCAAACGCCTTCAGAAGTAATTTTTTCTTTGATTTATTAGCCCTGCATCTACTTATAATGGCATCGTCTGTTGCGTCGCACTCTTGTACTTTCAGACCGTCAGGTATCAAATTGACGGACTTATAGCTTATTAAAGCAACACGTGAATATTCACCCATTTTTTGAGACCGAATTGTCAATGCCCCGGCCTACTAGGTAGCCAGCAGTTGCGCCAATAAAAATACCGGTTGCTACCCACAGTATTTCCATGTGTCCGAATAATGCGCCAATGGCGGCGCCAAAAACGCCGATAAAAATGGCCATTAAAGTTGCAGCATTTCTCTTTTTTGATTTGGCTGATGGTGAATGCTGATGTTGCTGCGGCTGCTGGTGATGCTTACGTCTTTGTCTGCTGTTTGGCATAGCAAATTATTTTGCAAAAGTTACAAAGTAAAATTTACAATTGGGAGATTTAGTGATTTTAAGATTTAGGGACTTGAAAATTTATTTATTCAGGTGGCGTAGTAATACCCGCTAAAATCCACCCGCACAAGATGCCCACATAACCGAACGATGAAAGGATTGCGACGCAACAGATGATGCCATGAAAAATAAATGATGGTGTCATAAAATTGGTTAGAAAAAAAGGGATTTTAGCTTACTAAAATTCTTCTGCGGCTGCTTTTGTCATTTCGATTAGTTTTGCGCAGAATTTTTAAACTATGCTGATAGGACTTAACAATATTACTTTCGAATTTGGTGCCCGGGTAATTGTACAGGATGCAACCTGGCATATACTTCCAGGCGACCGCGTGGGATTGATTGGCTATAACGGTACCGGCAAATCCACCATTCTTAAACTGCTGGTGGGCGAATATCAGCCAAGCGCCGGCTCGGTTGAAAAGAGCCGCGATACCACCATTGGCTATCTGCATCAGGACCTTTTAAGTTTTGATACCAACGACTCTATTCTGGAAGTTGCGATGGGTGCATTTGAAAAAGTGAAGCAGCTGGAAAAAGAAATAGAACAGCTGGGCAAAAAAATGGAGCATCCTTCATTTGCCGGCGAAAGCCCTGAGGAAGAAGCGATGTTGCACGATTACTCCGACAAACTGCATGAACTGGAGATACTGGGCGGCTACAATATCCACCATAAAACAGAAGAAGTACTTCAGGGTCTTGGCTTTGAAAACAGTTCGCTGCAAAGGCCTTATAAAGAATTCAGCGGTGGCTGGCGCATGCGGGTATTGCTGGCTAAAATGATATTGCAGGCGCCGGATGTTCTGCTGCTCGATGAACCTACCAACCATCTTGATCTCCCTTCTATTGAATGGCTGGAAAAATATTTGATTCACTACAAAGGCAGCGTGGTAATTGTGAGCCACGATAAATATTTTCTTAACCGAATGGTAAACAAAATTGTGGAGGTTTACCAGCAGGAACTGCATATTTACAGCGGTAATTACGACTATTACGCAGCCGAAAAAGAGCTGCGTGTAGAAATGCAGCAGCGTGCTTTTGAAAACCAGCAGGATTATATACGCCAGCAGGAGCGGTTTATTGAGCGCTTCAAAGCCAAAGCCAGTAAGGCTGCCGCTGCACAAAGCGCTATGAAAAGGCTGGATAAAATTGACCGTGTAGAAAAAGTAGAGATTGAAAGACCCAACCTGCGCATCAGTTTTAAAGTGGATAAACAACCCGGTAAAATAATTGCCACGTTAAAGGGAGCCACAAAAAAATTTGGAGACATAACCATTGTTGAAAATGCAGAAGCCGAAATAAACCGTGGCGATAAAATTGCGCTGATCGGTGCGAATGGCAAGGGTAAATCTACTCTGTTGAGAATGTTTGCTGGAACAGAGCCTTTTGAAGGTGAAAGAATTTGGGGACATAATGTAGACGAGAGTTTTTATGCCCAGCACCAATTGGAAGCACTCAATGTTGACAATAATATTCTTGATGAAATGAAAGAGTGCGGCAGCGGAAAAACAGAAATGGAACTGCGCTCCTTAATGGGCTGTTTTTTGTTTAGCGGCGACGATGTGGATAAGAAGATTAAGATATTGAGCGGTGGTGAAAAGGCAAGGGTTGCACTGGCCAAAGTAATAACCGGTAAAGGAAATTTTTTAATGCTGGATGAGCCTACCAACCACCTTGACATGCACAGTGTAGAACTGCTAGCCGAGGCACTTAATAAATACGAAGGCACATCGATACTAGTGAGCCACGACAGGTTTTTTATTTCAAAAACTGCGAATACCATTTGGGAGATTGTTGATCACGAAATAAAAGTTTTTAAAGGCGGCTACGAAGAATGGGTAGAATGGAAAGAACGTAACGAAAAAACAAAGGCCGAAAGCTTAAAACAAAAAACCGCAGACGCTGCCACAGAAAAGAAAACAGAAGAGCCAAAGAAGCAATTGACCAGTAATCAAAAGCCGGTACCATCAACCGCTGGCCGTGAAGAAAAGAAGGAACTGGAAAAGCTGCAGAAGCAGTTCACCAAACTGGAACAGCAGATAGATGAGTTTAATAAGAGCAAAGCCGCCATTGAGTTGCAGTTATCCGATCCTGCTAATTACGCGAATAAAAACAAGTTTCACCAGATAGAAACCGATCACAGAAATATCAAACAAAAAATTGATGCGGCCAATGCACAGTACGAAAAAATGTTTGAGCAAATAATGGATCTGGAGAAACTGGTTACCTCATAATTTTCTACGCATATTTTTTTGTAACCAGCTTCGGTTTTTATGGCAGCATCGTTGTGTCACTCACTTGTACTGCATTAACGCAGCGCATCTTCAGCATGTGTGCACACAAAAGGTTTTAATACCTGTTAAGCA
The DNA here is from genome assembly GCA_038203525.1 of Chitinophagales bacterium. GTDB lineage: Bacteria > Bacteroidota > Bacteroidia > Chitinophagales > Chitinophagaceae > Limnovirga. The sequence continues at coordinate 16,415 of JBBRDW010000024.1, forward strand.
ACTACCTTAACAAACAGCAAGCAGTGAAATCTTTTAATTGAAAGATTCTTTACAGAAGCTTCTAATTAAAATAAGATTCGGGAATTGTTTTCCACATATCATGCGAAAGCTGCCCTGTTAAAAGTTCGTACGCCAGGTATACCGGCCAGAAGATATAATGCACAATTACCAATATGATGGAGTGGTTATAATACCAACTGATCATTATAGTGTATATGCCCAAAAGAAAATAAAGGATTCCGCCATTACTCTTGTTCATGCTTACAATGTTTTGTGTTTAAAGCTACAACCATTTTTTGGCCTTGCGTTGCAGTTATAAATTTGTGTGCTGAACCTCATTTTGAACCTGATGAACGGGGTCTACAAAAAGCAAGACCTCATCAACGTGGTGCTGAGCTGCCTGGTTCAGGCTATTTAAAACAGCTATAAAGTCTTTTTGAATATTTTCGACTGGCGCTTTGCCAGGAATCAACCCCGCTTTTTTATAAGAGAAATGAAGTTTTTTTTACAATAACGGATTAGGCAGCTAAGTTCTACTTTAAGGCAGTGCCTTTTTTCTATGATTGTCTGCAATTCTGTTAAACTGCTGATATTTTCTTTTTTCACATAGTCTGTAATCTGATACTTAATGCTATCAAGCGAAGAAAGGCTGCTGCCTTTATATTTTAGTACCCCGATGGATGGCAAACCTACTTTCTTGTATAGTGATACCCAGTAGGTTAAAGTGTAGTATTGACATGGAGTATATGGGCTGCTTCTTTTTTTGGGTAATGGTCGTGCATTAAAGAAAGGCATTGGTAATGGCGTAATAATTTTGCATCTTTCTCTATGCATTTCTTCGCTTTAAGAATCGTAAGTTCTTCCGGAGTTAAAACTACCTAATAAGACAATGTGTATTTTTCTCAAATAACCATAATCGGAATTATTTAAGCAAATAAGTATAGTTTAGTGTTGCAACGTTGTTGAATTAACGACCGAAAGTACAAGAGTGCGACGCAACCAAAGTTTCACAGTATTCCTTCAGCCTGGCCCAAAAAAATTCCAGTTAATATCTGATACAAAATATTAACTGGAAACCAAAAACTGAAAAATGTAAACTATAAATCGAGCTTATAACTGCCACGGTAATTTCTTTTTACAAACTGGTTGGCCGGCTCAAAGTTGGTGATGCGCTGGTTTTCACCATCCCACAATAATTGCTTGCGGCCTGGGTAAGTTATTTCGCCCTTGCTGTTTTTCTCCTGGTAATTGTAACTGCGCACTGCAAGGTTGCCCATGAGTACGGTTTCGGCAAGCGGACCGCTCTTGTCGAAAGAGGAACTGGTGTAGGCGCCATAACCCTGTTTGCAGGCGTTTGTCCACTGTGTTTGATGGCCTTCGGTACCACGCTCTACAAAAGGAAATTTTGACTTGGGCAGGTTCGCGTCTTTCATACGGTTAGTAGGTAATAGCGTTGGGTTGCGTCCAAATAATCCGGCCATTAATTTACCTTTTGTTCCTTCGAATATTATGCCTCCATCCCACTCTCCCATTGGTTCGTCGGGCAATAATTCATCGGGCCTTCTTGGCTTTATTCCACCATCGTACCAGGCCAGTTCAACAGGCGGCATACCTTCTCTTGCAGGAAATTTTATATAGGTTACAGACGATGGGGGATAACTGTCCGTATACACTTCCTCTTGAAAAAACCCGGAGTACACAGAGCCTACGCTGCACGATACCGCAACAGGATATTTCAACTTTAACGCCCTGTAAGGCACATCAATAAAATGGCAGCCCATATCGCCGAGAGAGCCAGTGCCAAAGTCGCTCCAGCCGCGCCATGTAGCGGGTAAATAGGTCGGGTTAAAATCGCGGTGCGGGGCAGTGCCCAGCCATAAATCCCAATTCAGTTCTTTGGGAATATCAAACTTACCGGTTGGCGTAGGCACACCCTGCGGCCAGGTGGGCCTGTTGGTCCAAACATGCACCGAGTGCACATCTCCGATAACGCCAGATTGTATCCATGTTTCAATGTTGCGGGTATCATCGCCGCTGCTTCCCTGGTTGCCCATTTGCGTAACCACTTTATATTTTGCCGCGGCTTTTGTTAGGATGCGTGCTTCGTAAATATCATGCGTTAAAGGCTTTTCGCAATACACATGTTTGCCCAGTTGCATGGCCGCAAGTGCAATGGGTGCGTGCATGTGATCGGGTGTGGTTACTATTACGGCATCAATGTTTTTATGCTCTTTATCCAGCAGGTCGCGGTAGTCTTTATAGTATGGAGCTTTGGGCCATTGTGCTCTTGCTTTTACGGCCATGCGGTCGTCAACATCGCAAAGCGTCACAATGTTTTCTGCACCTTTGTTCCATGCATAAGGCAGGTTTACTTCGGCCTTGCCGCCCGAACCTATGCCGGCAATATTCAGTTTATCGCTGGGCGCAGTAAACCCGCGGCCCAGCACATGGCGTGGCACTATATAAAAGCCTGTTGCAGCAAGTGCAGTATTTTTAATAAATTTTCTGCGGCTGTTATTTTTTAATTCATGCATCGTTAGAATTTTTTTGCAGTTAAGAAATGAGCTTCAAGATAACCGTTTTTTGAAATACAGTAATAGAAATTTTTTGGCCGGGCAGAGGAATATGTATGAAGCTTTACTTGCAGCTTGCCCCGCTGGAAGCGGTGGTCGCAATCTTGTAAGTTCTGAACAGGAGGTAGCAAATCCCGCCTAATATTGAATTGCTGGTTCTGCAAAATAAAATTAATTTCATAATATTTTTAAGTGCACAGGAGGTGAAATAAAAGTGGAGACTATGGGAAAGAACAGCGTGAATTATTGAATTGAATGCATAGGTTTGTAATGTTGGCATCAAAAATCATTGGCAGCTATATATTTATAATAAAAAAAACAAAAATTATGTACAAAGAACATTTGCAAAATGCCATAGTAAAGGAAATGAATATCTGTAAAAGATTATTTACTAAAATTCCTCAAGACAAAATGGATTTTAGGCCCAAAGAAGGAATAAGGAGTATACTTGAATTACTGCAGTATTTAAGTTTTATAGGCACTGGCATGCCCAATTACTGGCTGAATGGAAATGACGGCGATTTTGGTGCTGCATTTGGCAAAATGGCTGCCGCTGCAAGGGAAATGGCGCCTGACCAATTTTTATCTACCATGGATAAACAGATTGAAATGACAAAAAATTTATTTGATCAGATAACTGAGGAAGATTTATTTCAAAAAATAGTAACTTATCCATGGAACGAAAAAGCGGAACTAGGGGAAGCTATTATATCAACAAGTATTAAATGGTTAGCTGCTTACAGGCTTCAGCTGTTTTCTCTTATAAAACTGTGTACGGATCAAAAACTGGGAACAGCGGATGCGTGGGTATTAACAGAGCTTGGCTAAACTGCGTTGATGAGCAGTGATATGAAAAATGTTTGTATGCCTGGTAAACGTTGCGTGACATTTTATATAACTGTAAAGCTGACGGCAACATGATGCCTAAAGATTAAACTGTACAAGAGTGCGACGCAACGATGTATAATGATAGCAATGCAGCGGGGTACATAAAGAAATGAACCCACCGTCTTATGTGAGTTAAGCATGAAAATAAAATTGCAGGATAGCTTTAGATTTTAAAAAAATAAGGAAGCTTACTTTTATTGGCGTCTGAACAAAAGAATATTTGCCTCACCTTCGCCGCCCTCATTGGAAATATATAAATCTCCGGCGGTGTTAAAATTTATTCCTTCGGGCTGTTTAAATAAGGTGGGATTAAGCGCGTAAGATTTTTTGAAATTCCATTTATTATCCATTACTACCAGCAATTTATTTACAGATGATACTATGTACCACTCCTGCGTTAGGGGGTTTTTAGCAATAGCCGATGGATGAAACTTTTCCTTTTCGTTTTCGCCATTTTCGTGGGCGGATGATACATTAAGTTTGAAGGACTGGCTAACACTTAAAGAATCATGCAGGGTCTTCTTTAGCACAAAAACAGACACTTCATTTTTTTGCTTATCATCAGGGCAATTCTTGCATAAAACCAATATTCTATTGCTGTCTGCAAATAAGCCTTCGTATTCGCCCATTGGTAAAATACTATCGTATACCTGTACGCTGTCAATTTTTTCTTTACCAGTTTGGTTAGCCGGGAACATATATAAGGATCCGTTGCTTTTTAATACTACGAACGTGTTGGTGTTAAAAACAGTTACGTCTTCATAGTCTCCCTTTTTGCCAAATTTTGAACGGCTTAATTCTTTACCAGCCAAGAGTACTGCAAACAATTCCCCGGTTTCATCTTCAATAGCATAAATGGTATCATTACTACCAGGCAAAAAAGTAATACCGGAAATTTCGTTTAAGGAGTTTTTCATTTCAAATTTTTGCGGCTTATTAAAATCATATCCGTCCGGGCTGCTGTATTGGGCATCTCCGTTGCAGCCCCAAAAACATAACAAAAAAGCCAAGAAAATATAATTGCGAACCGTCATAATTTATTTTTTAAAACAACAAGTTTTAACTGAAAAAAAATCTAAGAATTAAGCCGCCGTTTATGTTAGAAATTACACTTTTAAAGTTGTTTGGTAACATCAGCAATTCTTTATAATAGCCCGAAAAAAATACCGGCAAATAATAAAAATAAAGAGTCATTAGAAAAAAATAATTGCAACAGAATAGGCTGCTACAGCGGTAATCATGCCATACAGAAATATGGTATATGATATACGCAAAAGCCGGAATTTGCGACCCAGCACTTTTCCCTGCCAGAAAATATCTTTTGTGAGGCTACCATATAAAAATTCACTGTCAGACATCATTGCCCTTATACCCTCATCATATTCTTTAAAATTCATATTGTAAAAACTTCCATAAAATAAAAGGTTTACCGATTTTTTTTCTACCTGCTCCTTTGTAAATACGCCCGTAGTTGCTTTGGGCCTTGTTGCTAAAACCGCATAAATGATGGTACTTATATTAACAGCCAATAACATCATGGTAGGTACAATTAGTTGCTGGTTTTCGTCAAGATTTTTAATAACCAACCCCAATACAACCGATATAATTATTGAATTAACCGATATCATTATATGGGCTTTATTATCTGCCATCGCACTTACCCGCACATTATTGGAAGAGGATATCCTGAACATAGTTTCAATGCCCCTCACAGGTTTATCTTTCTTTTTAACTTTAGGCACTTTACCATCGTCAACAGAAACAGCAGCCTTCAATTCATCAGGAGTTTCGGTTAAAACGTCATCGGGGTTAGCTTTATTTAATTTTTCTTCCTGCCTATTTTTTAAACCGTCTAAATTTTCTGCTTTTGTTTTATCTAACAATAACTGGCAGTAGTCAGTATAATATTGATGGCCCTCAAGCGTGCTGATGATAGTTGCCCGCCACACAACGCCATCTATTTTACCTTTGCCTGCAGCCTCAGATTCCTTTTTCAGGCTTTTCGTTTTCTCTTTGAAATAACTGCTTCCAAAATAAAAGGTATCCACATCGCAAATAATTTTTTCGGATAAGGTATCCGGCTTTTGCGGCATTATCGTAGCCGTAATACATTTTTTTATTGCCTCAACATCCTCTTTGTCTGCACCAATACTGGTTAAAAATGTTTCAGCCAAACCGGCGCTTTTTAATTCGTAAGCACTTTCATTTTTAATCAGGTGGCCCATATCATGAAAAAAAGCGGCTGCAGAAACAATAAAAAATAAACGATCATCCAACTGATAATGATAGGCCATTTTTTTTGCATTATCCACTAACTCTTTCATATTTGATTGATTGTGGTAAAACAAATCTGCCTGGGCATGTTCGCTATAATAGAGGTTTACATAATCCTCTGTTTTTTTCAATGCTTCCTGGTAATTCATCGTGTTTAGTATCTGGGGTTTGTTAATCGTTTGTTTTCATAAAACACATTAAAATATTACTTAAAAATTAGCTCTAATTGGCATCAAGGGCACCGCGAATTTTATTCAATCGCAACAATCTACCGGCATAAAAAATCAACTTTATTTTTAAGCTGATCGCTCTTTTTCTGCACGAACCTAATTGTGTTTGTATTCTGTGGTATATAAATTTTAATAAATCAAATCTACAAAATTGTTAGCTACTTAAGATTTTCATCTTTTCATTCCTTTGTTTAGTCTCCGACCGCAGCAGCACATGAGTTTGATAAATAATTTGAGTTCAATCAAAAATTATTTACGAGTTTTCTCATGCATCCAATCACAAACTGGAAAGAAAAAAATTTAGTAAAATATTCATTTGTTACCCAGCTTTAGAATAGGAATTGAGCTGCCGTTGCGTCGCACTCTTGTACTGAAGTATAGCAATGAGCAGCGAACTACTCTTTACTGGTTGCTTTGTTGCCTGTTGTTCCGAAACTACAAGAGTGCGACCAACGCTTTAAACGGGGCAAGCCGCAAGAATAGCTAAATAGTATTAAAAACGCCGGGCTCAAAAAAATGCATTAATCATACTAACAACGTTGCTCTAAACTCCGTAGCTATTTGTTTTACTACCGGGGCAAAGTTGCCCATTTATTGGCTGTTAGCTACCCATACATTGGTTGTAATGGATGAGAGAAAGCTGGTAAAAAAATGTTTAAAAGGGTCCATTTTTTTCAACAAATAAGCAATCGTCGCCATTTTTTTAGTTGGTTTTGCTGGGTAATGTTATTGAGCTGGCTGCATTTATTTATACCATAGTATCTTCCGCCTTAGGCAGCGTCCTGCACTTTGCGCAATGCTATTCAACTTTTTTACGAAAGCGAAAATCAATTGCTGAGAGGAGAAATTTGCAAGAATAAATTTAATTAAAGCTATTACACTTCGAGCCAGAATTTGGACCTTCATTTGATATTGACGCAGTTCCTGATATCCGTGAAACAAAATGTTTACCTGGTGTCAGAACCAATAGCAGAGATTATTTTCCCAATTGTTGATAATCTTAATCAGCATTTCAATCAGCCAGTACTTTTATTGAAAAACGAAAATTTTAAAATAACCGGTAACACTATGTCCACACACAAAAAAATGAATACCAGATCGAATTACAGTTACATTACTAAAACTGCATTATTATTTTTTTTGCCGTTTTGTTTCAGCGCCTGCAAACCTGCTGACGATAAAAACATTAACACAACCGCAATTACCCTTCATTCAAAACAAATTAAAGACAGTGTTCCGGTAATAGACAGCAATGTAAAAAATTCCACACTATTCGATACGGCTCTATACAACAGTAAGATGCTAACCCTTGTGCATAATAACCCTTCAGCAAAATGGCCGGTAAAAGCACCTTATCCTAGAGCACAGGCTATTTTACCATTCAGCAGAATTATAGCGTATTATGGCAACTTTTATTCTAAAAACATGGGCATTCTCGGTGCATTACCAACAGATGAAATGCTACTGCGCCTTAAAAAAGAAGCAGATAACTGGGCGAAGGCTGATTCACTTACTCCAGTAATTCCCGCTATACATTATATCGCAGTAACAGCTCAGGCTTCACCGGGAAAAAACTCAAAATACAGACAGCGCATGCCTTTCAGCGAAATTGACAAAGCGGTTGAAATAGCTAAAAAAATAAATGGTATCGTTTTCCTGGATATACAAGTTGGGTGGAGCAGTTTACAGGAGGAAATACCACCTCTTGAAAAATATCTGCTGATGCCAAATGTTCATTTGGGTATTGATCCAGAATTTTCGATGAAAGGCAGGCAAGTGCCGGGCAGTGTTATAGGCACAATGGATGCAGCTGATATCAATTTCGCTTCAGCCTATCTTGCGAACATAACCAAGGAACATAATTTACCACCTAAAATTTTAGTTCTTCACCGGTTTACAAAAGGTATGATTACCAATTACACTAATATCATTACACGTCCTGAAGTACAGATTGTAATAAATATGGATGGTTTTGGGTCTGCGGCTAAAAAAATAAGTTCATACAAATTGGCTGTAATAAATGAGCCTGTTCAGTTTGCAGGTTTTAAAGTGTTCTATAAAAACGATGCGCTTTCTCCAGGATCGGGGACAATTATGCAGCCTTCTGAAATATTGAAATTATATCCTGTTCCTGTTTATATTCAATACCAATAAAAAATAATTTATAGCAGATGTAAATTATGTTCTACACTTTTCTAAACCTGCGTCAAAAAATACCCTGCATTTAAAAAAGCTGATTAGTATTGGTGCCGTAAAAGAGTGCGACGCAACAAAAGCTTCGCAAAGAAATATCGCCGGATTCAAAAAAATTGTATTTGCCTTTTAAGGAAAACTATGCATTGCGTAAGGCTTTAAATGCATTAATCAAACCATTTGTTGAAGAATCGTGCGATACAACCGCCGTTTCATTTTCAAGCTCCGGTAAAATTTTATTGGCCAGTTGTTTACCAAGCTCCACACCCCACTGATCGAAGCTGAAAATATTCCAGATTACGCCCTGCACAAATATTTTATGCTCGTAAAGGGCAATTAGACTGCCCAACGATACCGGTGTAATTTCTTTTATAAGGAACGAATTGGTTGGCCTGTTTCCCTGGAAAACTTTGAAGGGTAAAAGCTTTTTAATCTCTTCTTTTGTTTTGCCCGCTTTTACTAATTCTTCTTTTACTTCTGCTTCAGATTTGCCGGTCATCAAAGCTTCTGTTTGTGCAAAGAAATTACTCATCAGCTTTACATGATGGTCTCCAGTAGGGTTATGACTGATGGCTGGTGCAATAAAATCGCAAGGAATTAAAACTGTTCCCTGGTGTATGAGCTGGTAAAATGCATGCTGGCCATTGGTGCCAGGTTCACCCCATATAACCGGGCCGGTTTGGTAACGCACGTCATTGCCATTGCGGTCAGTACTCTTTCCATTGCTTTCCATATTGCCCTGCTGAAAATAAGCAGCAAAGCGGTGCATATACTGGTCGTAAGGAAGAATGGCTTCTGTTTGCGCATTAAAAAAATTGGTGTACCAAATACCTATAAGCGCCATCAATACAGGAATATTTTTACTAAAACTTTCTTGTCTAAAATGTTCGTCCGAGGCATAAGCACCTTTCAATAACTGCTCAAAATTTTCATACCCAAGGGTAAGTGCAATAGATAAACCAATTGCGCTCCATAAAGAATAGCGACCGCCTACCCAGTCCCAAAATACAAACATATTTTGAGGGTTTATCCCGAATGCGGTTACCGCTTTTTTGTTAGTACTCAATGCCGCAAAGTGGCCTGCGATATGCGCTTCCTCTTTTGCATGCTCTAAAAACCATGCACGGGCAGTATGTGCATTGGTCATGGTTTCCTGCGTGGTAAAAGTTTTGGATGCTATCAGAAATAGTGTTTCATCCGGCGTAATTTTTTTAAGTGTTTCAACAATTTGAGTACCGTCAACATTACTCACAAAATAGGTTTGAATGCCAGGCAGCCAATAAGGTTTCAAAGCCTCGGTAACCATCTGCGGGCCAAGATCGCTGCCGCCAATACCAATATTTACAATATATTTTATAGACTTACCCGTGTAGCCCTTCCATGCACCACTATGTATAGACTCGCAAAAAGATTTCATCTGCTCAAGTACCCTGTTCACCTCTGGCATAACATCTGTGCCGTTGCTTAAAACAGGATTGCCTGAAATATTACGCAGTGCCGTATGCAATACCTGACGATCTTCTGTTTCATTGATTTTTTCGCCGTTAAACATGGCTTCAATGGCGTCTTTTACGTTGCACTCTTCGGCAAGCAACTGAAGTAACTGCAGCGTTTTTGGCGTTATGATATTCTTTGAGTAATCGAAAAGTATATCATTAAACTGCAGCGAAAATTTGCCAAATCTTTCCGCATCGTTTTGAAAAAGTGTTTTCATTTTCGTGCGCTGCATTTCTTCTTCAAAATGACGCTTTAATAAAAGCCATGCCTGCGTGGTAGTTGGAGTAACTTTGGGAAACATTGAAATGGCGTTTAGTTATAATTTATATTCTTTGTTATTTTTCTTTAATACCAGCTTTGGTTTTCTATGGCATCGTTCCTTGCGTCGCAATCCTTTCATCTGCATTTCATTTGGCATCAGTGCGAAGATAGACGCGAATGGCGGTGAAAAAGTATTATAATGCTTTTATAACCGCTATAACTTGCTCAATCATTTCTTTGGAAACATCCAAATGCGTTACCATCCTTACCTGCTTGGATGTAATTGGCATTACCAAAATTCCTTTTTCTTTAAACATACCAGTCAGCTGTTTTGGTGTAAATTTTTCCCCTGGTTCAAATATTACAATGTTTGTTTCAACGGGAATTATTTTATCACCAAAATCTTTACCCGCCAGGGCTTTGGCTAATTGTTTGGCATGTTCATGATCATCCACTAATCGTGTAATGTTATTATCAAGTGCATAAATGCAGGCGGCAGCTAATGAACCAGCCTGACGCATACCGCCACCAAACACTTTTCGTATACGTCTTGCTTTGGTAATAAATTTTTTTGTACCAATTAACATACTACCAACCGGCGCACCTAAGCCTTTGCTTAAACAAACAGAAATACTGTCGAATACTTTTCCGTAGTCTTCAGGCTTTTCTGCTTTAGCTACTATTGCGTTGAACAATCTTGCCCCGTCTAAATGGAGTTTTAAATCATTTTCGAGGCAAACTTTTTTAATAGCAATAAATTCCTGAAAATCGTAACAGGTACCTCCACCACGGTTGGCTGTATTTTCAAGAGAAACCAATGATGAATATGCCTTGTGTACATCGTTTTTATTATTGATGGATTCACTCACCATGGAGGCAGTTATCCGTCCATTATTACCTTGCAGCAAGCGCACAGAGCATCCGGAATTGAAGGCAATTCCGCCGCCTTCGTATTGATAGATATGAGAAAGTTTATCGCAAATTACTTCATCGCCTGGTTGTGTATGGCATTTGATAGCGATTTGATTGGTCATTGTACCACTCGGACAAAAGATTGCCGCCTCCATCCCAAACATAGCAGCAGCTTTTGCTTCCAACTCATTGATAGAGGGGTCTTCGCCAAAAACATCATCGCCAACTTTTGCCTGCATCATGGCATTTAGCATTGCCGGAGATGGGCGTGTAACGGTATCAGAACGCAGATCAATCATGTTTGCGAAGATAAGTTTGTGGTACAACAATTACAGCCCGATGTGCATAAATGTGTGGGCGATTTTAATCTATTTTACTAACGAACGCTAATAAAAATTTGGGGAGGAAACAGTTTGCAAAATCAGTATTTCCGTTTGGAAATGGCTGTTTTAGCTGAAAAAATTGCCAAAGTACAAGTGTGCGACGCAACAAGCGATCCCCTATGAACTAATGCCGGGTCAATAAAAAATGTACTCTTTACTTCAGACTGCAAATACCTACCCGCTTTCTTAAAAACTGGTTCATTTGCAACTCTTTCAACATAAAGTCTGCTATATCGCCGGCATTGATATACTTTAAATATGGCTCTGGTTTGTAGTCAGCTTTGGCAATATAGTTACCTGTCGCGTCTTCGTCTTTAATATCGGGTGGGCAAACAAATGTCCAATCCAGTGTTGAGGAATTTAAATAATTATAGGCTTCAAGATGTTCTGCACTTACTGCTTTAAATACGGCTGGATAATCAGGCCGGTTCTGCCTGAATTCATATTCATCATCCTTCAATGTGCCGCCACCACCAATAGCAACGATCCTTTTTACTCCTGCCCTTTCCATTTGGGCAACAATGTTTTTTATGCCAAGGCTTCTTGTTTTATCAAGGTTTTTAAAATTACCGCCAAGCGCGGATAGCACTGCATCGCTTCCGCTCACAGCTTTAAATACGTCATTTTCATCAAATACATACCCTTTAATTGCGTCAAGTTTATCGTTGCTGATATCCTTATCAATAAGGTTTTCTACGTTTCTTCCAAATGCTTTTACTGAATGCCCCTGTGCAATTGCCATACGCACAATTCGTTTACCTACCTGCCCTGTTGCACCAAAAACGGTAATGATCATACATTTATTTATCAGTAAGCGTAAAATGCTAACCAGAAATTTGGCCAGCGAGTTCAAACATATCTATACCAAGATGGCTTTCATCGTAAGTGCATTCGCCATTTTTAATTACAAGCACTTGCGGAGATTCATGGTAAACATTAAAATCGTGCGCAATTTTATCAGAAATATTGCGGAAACGGATAAGATCGAGCAAGTAAAAATCAGCGTCTATAGCGGTCTTAGCCTTCTCCATCCGGCTAAGTGCAACACTGCTAACGCTGCAACGCGTACTGTGTTTATACAATACTTGCGGTTTATCGTAAGACTTTGCTTTAATAGCACCGAGCTGGGCCTCATCGGCCAAAATAATCCAATTTAACATATTGAGATTTTAGGTAAAGCGCTATCTCCTGAAATAATTTTTATCATGAGATGGGCAGGTGGAGCCGCCCTTACTAACCGTGCAGGATGATACTAACGCTGCAGTAAAGCATAAAAAAATGGCAAGCAGGATTGTTTTTTTCATAAATAACTCAATTTCCCGAGAATTAAATAAAATGCAAATCTATAATAAAACTGCAAATCGCATGGCTTTGTTGTGTAATGGCGCTAAAACGTAACATAAAAATTAGAATGATGGGTTCAATATAATTTTTTGACCCAGACATTATTACTTTAACAAAGCATCATTGTAATTTCCAATCTAACTACATACGGAACCTTTATACAGCCAGATTTACCATTTCAGAATAAATAACCTGTATTGATACCATCGGCTGTACAATTCTGCGCTAAATTTGCCGGCTGCAATTTACCAGGTTGTTTGCCGATTATTCTGCTCCTGGTTACTACCCTAAGGTGATTCGATGATTCGCCAATACTGCTGAAAGGTTTTATGTCTTGTTTTACTGGTTTATACCTGTACATGGGATTTTACTGTAGAAGTTCCCATTCTATATGGCAGTATGCAGCACTTTTCCTCTTCCAGCCGATTATCAGATTTACAAGGAAATATTTTATAGTACTTACAATAATTTACCATTCCCCAATGGCATACATTTTTAAACATTATTTCAAAGCCGCCAATAAGGCCCTTTACTTTTAACCATCCAAATGCGGCTTTTTTGTCTGGTTTAAATTCGGGAATTACAGCATGAGTTCAACCAACTTTTCCGGGAAATTTTTCCAACAGACATTTTGTATTTACTAATGGCCTGTCCATTTTGTTATTGTCAGTCTTATGCTTAAATATGTCGTTTAAAATTTCTAACTTTTCAATTTTAGTTTACTGATTTAGAAAAGAGGAATACATCCAAACTAATTTTTCCTGCATCCTGATATAATCGCTCATCAATGCATTTGTTCCCTCATCTCCAGCATCAGCCGATATTGAAAGTAGTTCCCGTTGGAGAATAATAATTGTTTGGAAAGACGTCAAAATGTTGCTAACAGCTTTAATTCCATCGCTTACCTGAATGCTTTCTTTAATTTTGGAAGTACTTCGATAGTCGGTAAAATTATGTTTAGGCGTATGCCCAAGGGTTAAAATTCTTTCAGCTACATCATCTATTTTTAAAAGTAAGTCATTATATAACTCTTCAAACTTTAAATGAAGTTCAAAAAACTTTTCTCCCTTAATATTCCAATGATAGCCACGGGTGTTTTGATAGAAAATAGAATAGTTTGCCAGAAGTTCATTCAATTTTTCAGCTAAATGTTTAGCTTTCGCGCTGTCCAGACCGATTGCATTTGTGTGTTTCATTTTTCTGCGGTTTAATTTTTTTGTTTCTAAGGTAAATTTATTTCTCAAATATGCTCTAACATTTTTCACATTGGTTTAATTGAGTTAAGATTTTGCCTGTTCTCAGCAATATCCTGTTCTGCATTTTCGCTTACTCGTAATATTTATGGCTTAATCACTTGCTTGAATTCAATACGACCACAGCCCATTTGAAAACTGAAATTGGAGTTAACTAAAAAGCAAAAAATTGAACTTACAGCTAAAACAAAAGCCGATAGCGTTGCCAACTGTACAAGAGTCCCGCCGAAACTGTAAAGGGCAATACCATAATAACCCGCTGAGTGGCCCATAAATTAAATGATTTATTTTTTTTGTCGTGTTAACTACACTGGGAATTTTACTAGGCTGGTTACAATGGCTTATAATAGTTTAAAAGCAATACTGGCAGGCAGCGGTAATTATAGCAGGAAATATTAAATTGCGTAAGTAACCTGTTTGCCATGTTACGTTTACCCACATCAGGCAATACAGAATATGAACTTCTTAAATGCAGTAATATGCCAGAACCAATAACCAGCGATAACTTTATAAAAGACGAAAGGGTGGTGAAATGCCTGGAAGAACTAAAAGTATTTTTTAATGCAGCTAACCCACTCACTGTGTCTGATGTGCTGGATAAGGAAGGCCATCAGTATGTAAACCTGGTTCAGAAAGGTGGCGGCGTACTGGGTGTTGCGCTGGTTGGTTACACCTATATACTGGAGCAGATGGGCATTCGCTTTATAAGGCTTGCGGGTACCAGTGCAGGCGCAATAAATACAGCGCTTATGGTTGTTACGGGTACAAAGCAGGACGCAAAATCTATTCCGGTGCTGGATGCCATCTGCAAATTAAAATTTATAGACCTTGTAGATGGGCATCCTGCTGCAAGGTGGTTGATTAGTAAGTTTATAACACATGATGATTTTGCAAAAAGGGTGGAAAAAGCTTTGAAGGTTTTACTGGCTACGATGGCTTTTTTACTTGCTGGCGATTTTATTTTCCTGGGGTTACAGCATGCGGTGCCGTGGGTATCTACACTTACCAAGACATCTTTTGTGTTAACGGGAATGGTGCTGTCGGCTACAGGCATAATGGCCATCTATATAGTTACACTTTTAGGACGGTTTAAAAATTCTGGTTTTGGCATTAACCCTGGTGATTTTTTTTACGACTGGATAAAAAAGCAGCTGAGGAACAACGGCGTAAAAACAGTAACTGATCTCAATAATAAAGCTGCTGCGCCTGTACCCGGCCTATACCTTAGGGCTGATAATGAGGAACAGTTAAACGGACTTCATGGGGATGTTACCTTTATTACTTCTGAGCTGGTATCGCAGAATAAAATTCAGTTTCCCGAAATGTGGGATCTCTTCAGGAAAAATATTGATGACCTTCAGCCTGCTGGCTTTATCAGGGCTTCTATGTCGATCCCTGTATTTTTCGAATCTTATTTTATCAACAATATTCCATTTGAGGATGACACGATAAAAGCGGTATGGAAAAAACGGTTCGGGATAGAAGTGCCACCTTCCGCTGCACGTTTTGTTGACGGGGGTATATTATCCAATTTCCCCATCAACCTTTTTTATAATCCAAAAGTGATTGTTCCGCGGCTTCCTTCTTTTGGTATTGACCTTGATGACAGCAAGCCGGGTGATGCAAATACACATGCAGAAAGCTGGAGTATTACAGGTTATTTTGGCAGAATATTTAACACGATCAGGTTTTACTACGACAAGGATTTTTTATTGAAGAATGCAGTTTTTAAAAAGGGCATCGGCACTATTCCATTATTTGGTTATAACTGGCTCAACTTTTTTTTAACCGACCAGGACAAGATAGACATGTTTGCCAAAGGCGCAGATGCTGCTACACAATTTCTTAAAGGTTTTAAATGGGATGAATATAAAACCAACCGGGAAATAATGCAGAAAAATTTGATTGAGGCGCAACGATCAAGCACAAACATCAAAAATTCTTAATATGCCGCAACTTATTAATTTCCAAAATCTCTTTGCCGTTGCATTTGGTCTGATGCTTTTTACCACCTTTATAATGGGCTTTTTTAGCAGGGATTTCTATACACAGGACGTAGTAAAAAAGAAATTTAGCATAATGGATCTTGAAATACCGGCCACACAAAAGGAGTTGGCAAATGTTATTCGGGGCTTGTACAAACTTCCAAGGCCCGAAGCTGTAAAGGCCATCAAGGCTTTGAGATGGCATCTATATATTGATTTTTTATTTATGCCGGTAGCATATGGCGCTATATTCTTACTGTGTATGCTTGTATCAGGTAAGATGATGACGTACGGAATTTATGTTTACAGCGGTTTAGCATGGCTGCAGATTGTACCATGGGTATGCGATATTATTGAGAATATTTACCTGCTTAGTAAAATAAGGCCACATTCACCCTTGTCGACACCCGGTATCCACAAAGCATATTTAATAATGGAAGGTTTTAAGTGGGGTATTGCAGCTGCGGGAGTAATAGGCGCCATTTCAGCCGTTTGTTATTTTTGGCTTTCCACGGATTATGAAACTGGTTCCCTTCACTACCTCCTAATAATTATTGCAGAAATAATCTCATTTCTAATTTTAGGCAGGCTATTTCTAAAAAGGAAACCGGCGGCTGAAACCAGAATTAGGTAAAATGATAAAAGCTGCTGCAGACACTTTTCATTAACCGTCAAAACAAGTTAATAAAACCATTTCCTGCGCTCGGTAATAGTCATGCTTACCAGACGAAAATCAATGCCATTGAACTTAAGGGCATTGATAAAAACGATTCTATACGATTGATGCTATTTGCACGGTAAATCGTCAGCATCACAACAGTGATAATAGTTTATCATAACCAAATTCATTGTCAATCGCTTTGGGTTTGGCAATTTTAACATCAGATTCGTTTTGCAGCAGGTTCCGCAAAATAAATCTTCAATCCTCCGCATTAGCTTTTCAATTGCGTTAAAATAACCCGCAGACAATTGCCAAATCAATGTAAGGTCGAGAAAGAAATTTTATGAACCAGGCTTTTGAAGCTAAGATGATGCATCGTTGCGTCGCACTCTTGTACGTTCCCAACTATATGAGGCATTAAAAACCAGAAAAATGCAAAGATCCCGGTTAACAAGACTTCTGACAGCCAAGTGTATTAGAAAGAACTTCATTATTTTTAACTGGTAATAAAAATTATTTTTTCTTTAGATGCAATGATTGATGAATGATCTTTACCACAAATTAGATAACCCCGCTTGGTTCGCATTACAGGAAACACAAAGTCGTGTTGCTGTTGGCAATAACACATTGAAATGTTACCGCAAAAATGTAGTTGCATTTGCGGCTTTTAATCATAACATTGAGGATGCACTTGCCGGGCTAGATAACCTGATGGAACCCGAAGAGTCCTTTTTTATCATTGGCCTACTTCCTGCACTTCCCGCCAATTATTTGGTTGAAAAGATAATACGTTGTGTGCAAATGATCTGCATTAAACCAATACCAGCCGTGGCGGCAGGCGCCCCTTTAGAACCCCTGGACGAAGCTGATGAGGAACAAATGTATGCACTGGTTAACCGGGTACTTCCCGGCTATTACAAGCCAGGTACAAGGCAGATGGGCGATTACTACGGCATAAGACAAAACAACAAATTAGTAGCAATGGCAGGCGAAAGAATAAAGCTGCCGGGCCTAACAGAAATAAGTGCCGTGGTAACAGATCCAGCATTTACCGGTCGTAGATACGCCCAGCAACTGGTTACGGAGGTTGTCAATAAAAATTTTGCGCAGGGCATTACCACTTTTCTGCACACGGGGGCAGGTAATGAAAGGGCCATTAAAATTTATGAATACCTTGGTTTTGTGAATAGAAGAATCATTAATTTCACAAAAATTAAGCGGTTTATATAAACCAGCTTTTTTACCCTCCCTCTTGGTCAACGAAATTGAATTATTTTAGGATGTTCTCTGTAAAATAATTTTAATACTTATAACAATTGAATAATGAAAACAATTCAATCTGGTGCTCGTTTTATTTTAATCACACTGGCGGTTTTATTAACCTTTGTGTCCTGCAACAACAAGCCTTTACCCGATCTACAAGAACAAAGTGCGGTTAAAACCAGCAATATTTCACCGGATACAATAGCAATGGATACCGCAGCCATACTTGCCGATACCATTACAACAGCAGTTAAAAACGGCTGTGAAAAAATACTGCTTGTAACTATTGAAAACTTTAAAGTATGGAATCTAAACAATGGTGCGGCAATTGTCTTTAAAGCTAAAATGGCAATTGATGCAGATGGTTCGCCACATGCTTACTGCCCCGGCAACAAAGGGCTTGATTATACTGCCAATGCAGGAAGGCCGGGCAATTGGTACGGGGTTGTTACTGATGACGAAGGACACCCGGTAATCCAGAAAAACTGGGATCCATACCCGGGATGTTATGTATCCCCTACCACCATGGTCAATAAATCGTTACCTAACAGTAACCCCCTAAAATATTGTAATTCAGAAGAGATACCGTTTATTGCTTTACCGGCAAAAGTGCAGGTGCTTGGTCATATTAAAATTGGCGATATGGCTTATGTGTACAATACAAAAAACAAAAAAGGTACTTACGCCATTTTTGCTGATGGTGGCCCTGCCGGCAAATTAGGCGAGGGGTCTATTTATCTTGCAGATAAACTGGGCATCAACAAAAGCCCCAGAAATGGTGGTGCAAAAGATGGTATTATCTACTTTATCTTCCCGGGTTCGGGTATTGGAAACGGAACGCTGAGAACAGAAGAGGAAATTAGAAAAGATGGTGATAAGGAGTTTAGAAAAATTGGATTGGAAACCATTCTGGACTGTCTGTCATTTGATTAAACCGCCGGACACTTTTATTTGGAGGAACCGATGCTGAGCAGGTTATTTTTAGAAGAAGGTTATTTAAGCACCACCCGAATCGGTGTATTTATTTTGCTCATTTGCATGCTTACGTAAAAGAGTGCAAGTCCTTCTTCATGCTGCGCAGCCTGCAACCTAAGCCGCAGATGCTACTGCCGCCCGGTCCAAAATTATCCTGTATTTTCAGTTTCTTTCAACCGTGCTTTTAGGGATTTTATTTCTGCATGCAGACTGGTTATGAGTTCCCGCTGCGGTGTAAACGCATCTTCAATTTCTTCAACAGTATAGCGTGGTGTAATATGCTGCGGGCAATTCCAGTCGTAAGCTTCTACATGCAGTATCATCATGCGCTCAGGGCGAAATTTATATTCCTGCAGATCAAGCTCCTTTAACAGTTTTTCATTATCCTTTAGTTCAACAATTTCTGCTTTGGCATATATTTTTAATCTTGCTTTTGCGGGGTAATCAACCAATATCAGCGCCACGTTATTGTTGGTGGCAATATTACCAACCGATATGTACTGCATGTTACCCCTAAAATCGATAAAGCCAATTCGTTTTGCATCCAGCACTTTTAAAAAGCCTTTGGGGCCACCCCTGTGCTGAATGTATGGAAAACCATTTTCGCCATTGGTTGCCATATAAAAACTATCGCGCTGTGCAATAAAATCCACTTCATTTTCGGTGAGCCCATCGCGGTAGGTATCCTGTTCCATTCTTGCATAACTTGCCCTGCTGCCCAGTTTTACCTGCATTTCTTTTACTGCATCGCCAAATGCTATTTCTGCAAAATTCTTTGCCATTGTTTTATTGTTTAAGCAGATGTTATTTAAACTTTCTGTCTTGTTCCTGAATAGCAAGGTCGTTTATGCTTGCATAACGTTTTGCCATTAAACCATTTTCATCAAACTCCCAGTTTTCGTTGCCATAGGCCCTGAACCATTGGCCCTGTAAATTTTGATATTCATACTCAAAGCGAACAGCAATTCTGTTACCGCTATGGGCCCAGTATTCTTTCTTAAGCCTGTAGTTAATTTCCTTTGCCCATTTAGCTTTAAGAAACGCAACAATTTCGTCTCTGCCATTAATAAACAGGTCACGGTTTCTCCACTCGCTGTTAATAGTGTATGCTTTGGAAACCATTTCCGGGTCTTTACTGTTCCAGGCATCTTCGGCCATTTGAATTTTTTGTTTTGCTGTACCTTCTGTAAACGGCGGCAGCGGCAGTCTTTGTTCCATAATTATATTTTTAAATGGTGATGATGATACAATAAAATCAACTAATCCGGTTCGTTTTCGGCAGGTTCCTTTCTTGCGATGCAACAGCTACTAAATTATGAATTTAAAGTAGCTGTTATGCCTGCTACGCCAATCGGTACGTTCTTAAAAACAATACAAAGATGCGCATACATTTTACGAAAAGGCATGGAAAAAAGCCGCAAAAGGATGGACAATTTTTCAACGTTACAATTTTTGTAGTTTCTTTTTTTGTGCCCGGCATATAATTACTAATTGGGCTTTTGTTGCGTCGCACTCTTGTACTGATGAATATTTATTGAGCAGGGCAACAATAGTCTTACAGTTCTTAGGTGATTGCAAGCAACAGTTCAATATTGGTCCGAAAGTACAAGAGTGCGACGCAAGAGACGATGCCATCATTTCAAAAGCCGGGACAACAGTATTTTCTATGCTAATTTAATTGCATAGAAAATGTAATACATTTAAGGGTCAAATAAAAACGCATGCTTACACGCCGTAAATTGTTGAAAGAGGCTTTATGGTTATCTGCATTTGCAGGAACATCTATGCAAGGCATTGCCCGGATAACAAATACAAAAAATAAATTTCATATTGGTGCATGCGACTGGAGCATTGGCAAAAGCAGCGATATTGCGGCGTTTGAAATTGCAAAGCAAATTGGCCTTGATGGGATCATGGTAAACATGGGTTCTGAAAAAGATAATATGCACCTGCGGCAAAAAGAACTGCAACAACTTTATCTTGAAACATCCAAACAAACGGGTATAAAAATTTCAAGCCTGGCAATGGGGGAATTGAATAATGTTCCTTACAAATCTGATCCGCGAACAGAGGAATGGGTTTGGGATGCAGTTGATGTTGCTTATAACCTGGAGGTGAAAGTTATACTGCTTGCTTTTTTTTCTAAGAATGATTTACGTGGAGATGATGCAGGGAAAAAAGAAGTGATAAACCGTTTAAAAAAAGTGGCACCAAAAGCAGAAAAACTTGGAGTAACATTGGGCATTGAATCGTATTTGAATGCGGCAGAACATTTGGATATTATTCAGCAGGTAGGTTCTTCAAGTATAAAAGTATATTATGATTTCCGCAACACCGCCGATGCAGGTTTTGATACAGTAAAAGAATTTAAGCAACTTGGTAAAGAAATGATTTGCGAACTGCACATGAAAGAAAACGGTTTCCTTCTTGGCAAAGGCACACTTGACTGGGAGAGCATCAGCAATGCAGTAAATGATTCTGGTTATTATGGTGACGGATGGATGCAGATTGAGTGGGCGAAACACGATACAGATGATATCATTGAAAGCTATAAACAGAACCTTCAGTTTTTAAAAAATCATTTCTCAAAAATATTTAATAAGAAAGCCAATATATGAAAATTACTCCCCTATTATTTACTGTATTTTCATTTAGCATTTTGTGCTCCATTCAATGTAATAACCCATCTGTAATTGAAAAAAATGAAACTGGTTTATACCTGCCTGATGATCTTGAAGCAACACTATGGGCAGAATCACCTATGCTGTATAATCCCACCAATATGGATGTTGACAGCAAGGGAAGAATATGGGTAACAGAAGCAGTTGACTACCGTAATTACAATAACGACTCCACAAAATTTTTACACTTTCCGCAAGGCGACCGTGTGATGATTTTAGAAGACACCAACCAGGATGGAAAAGCAGATATATCAAAAGTTTTTGTGCAGGATAGAGATTTAATTTCTCCTGTTGGAATTGCAGTAATCGGAAATAAAATAATTGTTTCCTGCTCGCCAAACCTGATTGTTTATACCGATGAAAACGGTGATGATAAACCCGATAAAAAAGAAATACTGCTTACGGGTTTTGGCGGCAAAGATCACGACCATTCATTGCATGCAGTGTATGCAGGCCCTGATGGAAAATGGTATTTCAATACTGGTAATGCAGGCCCGCATATCGTTACGGATAAATCAGGCTGGACGCTGCGTGCAGGCAGTATTTATTCCGGCGGATCGCCTTACAATACAACCAACCAGGGCAACATGAAAAGCGATGATGGCAAAGTGTGGGTGGGTGGTTTGGCCTTGCGTGTAAACCCTGATGGAACAGGCTTAAAAGTGATGGGGCATAATTTCAGAAATTCGTATGAAGGAATACCTGATTCGTATGGAAACCTTTGGCAAAATGATAATGATGATCAGGTGGTAACCTGCCGCACAACATGGTTAATGGAAGGTGGTAATGCAGGTTATTTTAGTACAGATGGCACACGCTACTGGCAGGCAGATCAACGCCCTGACCAGGATATATTCGCTGCACACTGGCACCAGGATGATCCGGGTGTAATGCCTGCCGGCGACCGCTCTGGTGCAGGTGCACCAACAGGAATTGTTCGTTATGAAACAGATGCCCTTGGTAAAAATTATAAAGGAATGTTGTTTAGTGCAGACGCAGGCAGAAATGTAATTTTCAGTTATCAGCCGGTGTTGAAAAATTCTGGATTTGATCTTGGTAAACGTACCAATTTTATTACATCACTTTCTACAGATAATGAAGGTTATGTTTGGAATGATACGGCACAAAATATTCAAAAAGAAAAATGGTTTCGCCCAAGTGATGTTACCGTTGGTATTGATGGGGCTATATATGTCTCTGACTGGTACGATCCTGTTGTGGGCGGGCACCAGATGAAAGACAGTCTTGGCTACGGAAGGATTTACCGTATTGCGCCACGCAATAAAAAATTAATCAATCCTAAGCTTGATCTTAGCACGGTGGAAGGACAAATTGATGCATTGAAAAATCCGGCTGTCAATGTGCGTAACAGTGCATTCGAAAAACTGAAACAACAAGGTGCTGCTGTAATTGAAAAAGTAAAAACATTATTAAATGATGACAATGGTTTTGTGCAAGCAAGGGCTGTTTGGTTGCTATCACAATTGGGTGATGAAGGAAAAAAAGAAACAGAAAAAATATTACAAAGCAATGATGAACAATTAAGGGCAACTGCATTCAGGGCATTGCGGCAAATAGTGCCAGATATATTGCCTTATGCGGTGCAACTCTCTAAAGATCCTTCCCCATTTGTAAGAAGGGAAATAGCGATTGCATTAAGAGATTTTCCATTCAACGATAAAAAAGAAATACTGCTTACACTTGCCGAACAATATGATGGTGAAGACCGGTGGTATCTTGAAACACTTAGTGCTTCAATGGATGCAAATGCTGCACAATGGTACGATACATTAAAGCAACACCTGCTTACACCAGCTCAACAAAATCCTTTGCAGTGGAATAAACAAATGGCTGACTTTGCATGGCGGCTTCATCCTGTAATTTCGTTGCAGGATATTGCAATGCGTGCAGCAGATTCAACCATTACACCTACTGAAAGAAAAAGAATGTTGACTGCGCTTGCATTTATCAATGATAAAAATGCCGTACATGCAATGATTGGTTTAGCAAACTCTTCTTTGCCCGATGTAAAAGAACAGGCTTTATATTGGCTCTCTTTTCGGCAGAGCAACGACTGGTATGCGCTTATTGACTGGTCGAAAATAAATCTGAATACAGCGTATGAAAGAACTGTTGCGAAGATGAAAGTGAAGCGGCAAATTATGCTCGATGAAAAACAATCGCTTGATGAACGTACCGGGCAAACAACAGATATGGCGAAAGATTCAGTGGGCGGACAAATGCTGATCGGCTTGCTTGCAGAAAATAAAATACCTGCAAAATTATTGCCCGTTATGGAAGCGAATATTTTCAACAACCCCGATCTTTCGGTGCGCATACAGGCGGGAAAATATATTAAAAGAACCGGCAGCGATAAACAGTTTTCCATTGATGCCATTGCAAAAATGCCTGGCGATGCGGCAGCGGGTAAATTGATTTTTGCAAGCAACTGTTCTACCTGTCACAAGGTTGGTAACACGGGCAACAGCATTGGCCCAGAGCTTACTGCGATTGGAAAAAAGTTTGATAAAGTTTCGTTGCTCGATGCGATTATTAACCCAAGCGCTGCCATTGTTTTTGGTTATGAACCCTGGCTTGTAAACACAAAAGATGGAGAGAGTATTTTCGGTTTTCTTATTTCCGAAAACAAGGAAACGGTGGCGCTAAAAGATGTTTCCGGGAACAAGCATACTATAGCGCAAAAAGATATCAGCTCAAAAGAGAAACAGCAAAAAAGCCTGATGCCCGAGCCTGCAAACACAAATCTTACCGAACAAAATATTGCGGATGTAAGCACTTATTTATTATCGTTAAGGCAGTAGAAAAAAGATAGCAGGTATATTTTTTATGTACCCAGCTTAAGTAATACTATTGATCGTTCCTTGCGTCGCACTCTTGTACGGTTGAATATTTAATTGGGCTTTTATTTAAGCGTAGATTGATGGTTGCAACTTCAACAAGAGCTGGAAAATAACACTGTCTTTTATAAAGCATTACGATTAGATAGATGGCGTTGAATTCTCTTTGCAGAAGGGTTTATATTTTAAATTCCAGGTGCCCTGGGGAGCATCTGGAATAACGCTTCTTTTTTCATGTTGAGTTTCTTTTTAGTAAATAAATTTTGCCTAAGCGTTTTCTAATTGCTGTATATCAAATTTTGTCATTTTCATAAAGGCTTCAATAACCCTTGGCGCTCTTTTAGGGTCGGCCATCAGCTTGCCTAAAATCACAGGCACTATTTGCCAGGAGACTCCAAATTTATCGGCGAGCCAGCCACACCGGTCGTACCTGCCGCCATCGCCCAGTTTTTCCCAAAAGTGATCTATTTCGGCCTGTGTTTCGCATTCAATTACAAAAGATGTAGCAGGCGTAAATTTGTATTTAGGCCCACCGTTTAAGGCCATAAATTTTGTTCCCCTCAGGTTAAAGATTACAACCAATGGATTTTCTGAAGCAATTTTTGCGTCTTCAAAAATCGAGCAATAAAAGTCAGCAGCTTCTTTCGCTTGTCCATCAAACCATAAGCAGGGATAAATTTGATTGTTCATTTTTTTAATTTTTAATGATGTTTCAAAATTAGTGTTGTGAATTTTTATAAGCAGAATAAAAAATGCAAAATTGATTTTACGATTCTAAATCAAAATTTGCATTTTAATGTTATCCAAAAGATACTGTTTTGCTGGTGTTTTTTTTGAGCCAAATTGTATTACTGCTATTATACCCGGTTCCACCTGAGGCGGACTTTTATACATTCTGTGCATCATTGAGCATTGTGAAACCTTGCTCACCAATGCATATCTACGATGCGGTAAAAGCTGCATTCTGTTGTTCTGTACAAGAGTGCGACGCAAGTAAAGCCTAATAGTAATTCTACAGCCCGATCCAAAAAAAGGCTGTTTAAGAAGTTCTGTAAATCTATAAGTGTCATCCAAACATTTTATATATCTTTCGGGCTGAATATTTAACTCCTTAAATAAATCGCCATGCGAAAGATTGCCTGTTGCATTTGCCTGCTTTCCGTTGTTTTATTTTTTAACGGTTGCAAAACTGATTCCAACACTTCCAGGGTGTTGCTTTTTGTAAAAACAAAAGGGTATCACCACGAGTCTATTCCTGCT
This sequence comes from Chitinophagales bacterium, assembly GCA_038203525.1. Lineage (GTDB taxonomy): Bacteria > Bacteroidota > Bacteroidia > Chitinophagales > Chitinophagaceae > Limnovirga. Next base: position 41,906 of record JBBRDW010000024.1, read on the forward strand.
GGTATTGCAGCAATAGAAAAGATTGGTAAAGAAAATAATTTTAGTATAGATGTTGACTCAAGCTCCAGTGTGTTCAACGATGATAATTTAAAAAAGTATAAAGCTGTTATTTTCCTGAGTACAACGGGCAATATTCTTAATTCCGATGAACAGGTAGCTTTTCAAAGATACATAGAAGCGGGTGGTGGTTTTATGGGCATTCATGCCGCAGCAGATGCCGAATATAACTGGGCATGGTATAATAAACTGGTGGGTGCTTATTTTAAAAGTCACCCCGGAAATCCAAATGTTAGAAAGGCAACAGTGGTTGTTACCGACACGGCCAATGAGGCCATGAAAGGCATACCTGAAAAATGGGAGCGCACAGACGAATGGTACAATTATAAAAACATCAATGCAGACCTGAATGTAATTGCAAAGCTGGATGAAGACAGTTATGAAGGTGGCGAAAACGGAAACAATCATCCTATTGCATGGTATCATGATTATGATGGTGGCAGGGCATTCTATACAGGTGGCGGACATACAACAGAAAGCTATAGTGAACCTTTGTTTCTGCAGCATTTAGCGGGTGGAATTAAATATGCAATGGGCGCAGATACTGCAAAGCTCGATTACTCCAAAGCCTATGCTGTAAAGGCTCCTGAAGAAAACAGGTTTACAAAAGTGGTGCTTACCAATGATCTGAACGAGCCCATGGAAATAGCAGTTGCACCCAATAAAACCGTTTACATAATAGAGCGCACCGGAAATTTTTATGCTTATAATTCTGTGGCTAATACCACTAAACTCGTTTATAAATTTCCTGTATTATTAGATACCAAAGAGGTTTCGGGAAATGGTTTAATCGGCTTAACCATTGATCCTGATTTTGCAACGAACAAATTCATTTATTTCTTTTACACGCCTGTTGACAAGAATTATCATCAGAATATTTCAAGGTTTAAAATGATCACTGATGATTCAATTGATCTCACTTCAGAAAAAGTAATTATACAGGTGCCTATTGATGGTGAAGTTAGTGCACACACAGGTGGCTCGCTGGCATGGGATAAAAACAAAAACCTTTTTATTTCAACTGGTGATAACACGGTACCATTTGAATCGGATGGCTATGCACCTATCGATGAAAGAGCCGGTAGAAAAACATTTGATGCGCAGCGGTCTGCAGGCAACACCAATGACCTGCGTGGAAAAGTATTGCGCATTCATCCCGAAGCTGATGGCAGCTACACCATACCCGATGGAAACATGTTTGCAAAGGGCACCGCTGATACAAAACCTGAGATATATACCATGGGTTGCAGGAACCCTTACCGCATTGCTGTAAACCAGGAAACTTCCACTGTGTATTGGGGCGAAGTTGGCCCGGATGCAGGCGAAGATGCACGCCACGGGCCAAGAGGTTATGATGAGTTTAACCAAGCAAAGAAACCGGCCTATTATGGCTGGCCATATTTTGTGGGAGACAGCAAAGCTTATCACGATTCTGATTTTGCAACCAAACAGGTAGGGGATCTTTTTGATGTGAACAACCCCGCAAACAATTCCCCAAACAATACAGGGATGAAAAAACTTCCTTCGCCAACAAAGCCGATGGTATGGTATCCTTATGGTTTGTCAAAAGAGTTTCCAGATCTTGGTGAAGGCGGCCGCTGCGCCATGGCGGGTGCTTATTACCATTACAATAAAACCCTCGCAAAAAAGAACAGCATCCCTGCATACTACGATAATACTTTATTTGTTTTCGACTGGATGCGCAACTGGGTATTTGCTTTGCGTTTTGATGAAAACGAAAACTATACACGCATGGAAGCATTCATGCCTTTAACCGGTGATTTCAGAAGACCGGTAGACATGGACATCACATCCGATGGCGTTATGTATTTATTGGAATACGGCACAGTTTACGGGGCAGATAATGATGATGCAAGGCTGGTAAGAATTGATTACAATGATGGTAACCGTGCACCTGTTGCAAAGATCACCGCAAATGATTCCATCGGATTGTCACCATTGAAAGTAAGCTTCAAGGGCGATAAAAGTTTTGACAATGATGAAGACGATCAGCTAAAATATGAATGGACATTTGAAGGAGAAAAAGTGGGTTCAACAGAACCAAACCCTGAATATACTTTCAATAATAAAGGCGTTTTTAAAGTAAGCTTAAGAGTAACCGACCCTGCGGGCTTAAGTTCAACCGATACGCTGGAAATTAAAGCAGGCAATACTTTGCCGCAGGTAAGCATCAATACGTCAGGTAACAGTTCATTTTATTTTGACGCAGCTTCACTCGATTATTCAGTTGATGTAAAAGACAATGAAGATGCAACTATTGATGCGCAGACAATAAATGTAAAACTGGAGTACATTCCAAAAGAAGCAGGCATATTTAAAACAGTAAACGGGCAAGGCGTATGGGTAACTCCAGCAAAAGATATGATACAGGGAGCCGACTGCAAAGCCTGCCACCAGGTGGATAAATATGTGTTAGGTCCGGCTTTCTTAGATGTAGCCAAACGTTACGAAGCCAAACCCGATGTAATTTCAAAACTCGCCAATAAAATTATTATTGGTGGCGCAGGTGTTTGGGGCACTACGCATTACATGACGGCGCATCCGCAGTTGAGTAAAGAACAGGCATCTACTATTGTGAAATATATTCTTTCGCTTACCGATCAAAAAACGATGGACAGTCTGCCCCCAAAAGGAACCGTTGCCATCAAGCCTCCCGCAGGTAAACAGCCCGGCACTTATGTGTTGTCTGCCGCTTACACTGATAACGGCAACGGTGTTGTTCCATTAACCGGCATGCAGCAATTGGTGTTACGCCAGCCCATGATACAGGCAGCAGATGCAGATATCATCAGCGGCATAGAACGTTACGATAATAAGCTGGGTGTGCCGAAGAGCAAATCTTATTTCGTGCTGAAGGGCATTGATCTCAAAGACATTAAACAGGTTACTTATAACTATGCCGCCAAAGACAATGCAGCAACCCTTGAAATACATATTGATTCAACAAAAGGCGCGGTTGTCAGCACGCTCAATTACCTGCCATCGGGTGACTGGAATAAATTCAAACAGGCAACTGCAACCATCACCGATCCCGGCGGCAAGCATGATCTTTACTTTGTGTACAAAAAAGATGGCGATATCGTTGGTGAAGGTTTATGCTTACTTGATTGGTTACGGTTCTCGAAATAAAACCATCTAAATCTCCCTAAAGAGAGACTTTAAAATACAGCCCCGTTCGTAAGAGCGGGGTTTTTATTTTATGTACCAAACAGTATAGCCATGATGAAGCATCGTTGCGTCGCACTCTTGTACTGTTGGATTATCTATTGAGCTTTTATCGAAGCGAAGATTGAAGC
>JBBRDW010000025.1:0-44677 GCA_038203525.1 Chitinophagales bacterium
TTGTCAACTGTATTGTTTTGGGGTGGTGGGTGAGCTTGGGTGCTGATTAAAGATATATTGTTGAATTGTCGAACAAATGATTATAAATATTCGTCCGCTGGGGCGGACGGGATGTGCGTTGGCATTTTTAGCTCTTTGCAAGGTTTTGTGTCGGGGTTTGTGTGCCTTGCTATGTGCTAAAAATAGCGGGAGGTTGGGTAGGCAAAGTGATGCAAACTTTCATGTGATCAGGTTACTGTTTATAGTGACGCATAATGTTTGTATTGCAGAAAGTAAATATAAAACCCTTCACCCCCATTCGCTTTAATCTTTGCTTCGATAAAAGCTGAGCATTGGTTGGAACGTACAAGTGAGTGACACAACAGGCGATGCCATGAAAACTTTTGCCGGGCACAAAAAAATTTTAACTGAATAAATACTCGATGTCTTCTTTGGTGAGGCTTTTTACAAAACCGCTGTCGTCGGTAATAAGATCGGCGGCGAGCAGGCGTTTCTTTTCCTGCAGTTTTAGAATTTTATCTTCTACCGTGTCTTTGCAAATCATGCGGTAGGCGAATATGTTTTTTGTTTGGCCAATGCGGTGTGTACGGTCTATGGCCTGCTGCTCTACGGCGGGGTTCCACCAGGGATCTACGATATATACATAATCTGCTGCGGTTAAATTAATACCCACGCCACCTGCTTTTAAAGAGATTAAAAACACCCGGCAGTTTTCATCGTTTTGAAAACGCTGAATAGCTTTTTCCCTGTCTGGCGCAGAAGTGCTGCCATCGAAATATTCGTAATCAACACCCAGCTCATCGAGCCTTGCTTTTATAAGGGCGAGCATGCCGAGGAACTGTGAGAATACCAGCGCTTTATGGTTGCTGATGTTTTCACTTATTTCGCGGCCAATCTCTTCGAGTTTGACGGAGGCATTGGGGAATTTTTCGTCGCCTTTCATAATGGCCGGACTATCGCATATCTGCCGCAGTTTCATTAACCCCTGTAAAATGGTGAGCTGCGATTTTTGTACGCCCTGTTCTTCTACCACGCCTAGTATTTTATCGCGGTAATCGTTGCGGTAGGCATCGTAAATATCGCGTTGCTCTTTGCCCATTTCGCAAAAGAGAATCATCTCTAGTTTTTCCGGAAGGTCTTTGGCAACCTGTTCTTTTGTGCGCCGCAGAATAAACGGGTAGAGCAGTTTGCGCAGGTGTGCTTTCTGTTCCTTCTCGCCAAATTTATCGATGGGTATGGAGAACTCCTGTTTAAAAAACTCCATGCTGCCCAGCATGCCGGGGTTGAGAAAATTCATTTGGGCATAAATGTCAAACGTATTGTTTTGTAAAGGCGTACCGCTTAGACAAAGCCTGCTTTTAGCTTTAAGCAGCGAGGCTGCTTTGGTAACTTTACTGGCCGGGTTTTTTATGGCCTGGCTTTCGTCGAGCACCACATAATCAAAGGGAATATCTACAAACTGTTTTATATCGCTACGGAGTGTGCCGTAAGTGGTAATTATGATATCAATTTTTTTATCAACCAGTGTTTCGTGGTTACGTGTGCCACCATGATGAATATAATAAGTAAGTGTGGGCGTAAATTTTTTGATCTCATTTTCCCAGTTGTACATTAGCGTGGTGGGGCAAACGACCATAGCTTTAAGCACGCCATTCTTTTGACGAAGATGGTGCATGAAAGAAAGCGCCTGTATGGTTTTGCCCAAACCCATATCATCTGCAAGTATGCCGCCCCAATGCACTTCGTTTAAATAGTTAAGCCACTGGAAACCGGAAGTTTGATAGGGACGCAGTACCTGCCACAAATGTTCCGGCACTTCTATCGCTTCTATGGAATGATTGTAACGCAGCTTATCATATTTTTCTTCGAGCTGCACAAACAACTCCTCTTCATCGCGCTGATCGTAGAGTTCTTCAATTACGCTGAAATGATATTTGCTCAGTTTTATGTCGGCAGTTTTTCCCTCGCCTACCCTGAACAGGAGGGAATATTTCTTTATCCATTCGTCGGGTAAAATACCCAGTGTTCCATCCTGCAGGGCAACATATTGCTGTTTGTTGAGGAGTGCTTTTTTAATATCGGCGACCGTTACTTTCTGATCGCCAAAGTTGATATCAATCTTTGCATCGAACCAGTCTGTATTGCTGCTGATGCGTATTTTGGTAGTAGGCCGCGCAGTATTGAACCGGAAATTTTTTAATGCTTCAAACCCAAAAACTGGCACTTCCATTTCTTTTACAGCATCGCTAAAAAGAAAAAACCAATTGTTTTTAAGCACATCCGTGCCTTTTAAAGCAAGCGTATTCCCTTCTTCGGGACGAATAAATTGCGAATGAAGGTTGGCTATTTTTTCTACAAATTCTTTTTCTACCTGCATGTTCCGGTGAATAATGAGTAGCTTATTCAAAACAGGGAGGATGATTTTGTCTTTATCGCCCGGCTTTACATCGTAACCATTATAGGTAAACAGGGGCTGGAATAAAAGGTAGTCACCGCGTTCCCGCAAAAATATTTTAATCTCCGGTTTAGCATCTTTTATTTCTTCGCGCTGCACATTTGCAAAGTGCACATTATAGTCTTTCGATAGCGGCAATATAAAACTCACCAGTTGTTTTGCCCAGTCTTCTTTGGTAATAACAAGCTTACCGTTGGGCAGAAATTTTTCAATAAGTAAAACGTCTTCCGGCTTTTGCCACTGGTACAGTGTATCATGAAATTTATAAAGGAACGAAGAAACAATTTCATTATCAGCTACACTGTAATTCCCTTCGGAGAGTTTTACGTAGCAGGTAACTTCATAGGCATCATCCGTAAACTTCACATTAAATTCAGGCGATAGAAAAGAAGCCGAGCATTTTACGGCTTCCAGATTAACGGTCTGAAAGGTTTTGTGGGCAGGCAGAAAAAAAACAAAATTGCTTTCGGTTGTATCTGCAAAAAGCTTTTTATACTTGGGCTGCAGGTATTCTGTTATAAGATGCCTTGTTTCTTCGGGCAACTCGTCATCGTGCTGCTGCACAATATTTTCCCATATTCCACTAAATGGTGAGTTACGGTTAAGGTAACGGCTTACTTCGCCGGGTAACAGTTTACGCAATTGCTGAACGAGCATCTTATCGTTTTCATCAAACACTTCGGTATTGATAAATTTTGTAAGGTCCAGCTTTTCCGTTCTTCCAATAAATGCATTTACTTCATCATTTACTTCGCCCTGCACTGCGTCTGTTTGTATGTAGGGATATTGCTGCGCATTATAACTGATAACAATACCAAGTTTTAAAGCAGGTTTAATTATTGCTGATCCCTGCTCTTCAGTAATCACAACACTTTCTTCGAATGCCGGTCTGTATTTTGGCGGAGGCGCTGCAGATGCCACTACACGCTTTATTGTAGTATCCAGCACCCGCATAAATGGCTTGCCATCCTTCACCGTAAAATCAAACTTTCCTTTTATATCATCTTCCAGGGTATAACCATACAATGCCAGCAGCTTGTTTTTTTCTTTATCCAGGTTACGGATCGTATCAAAATAATTGGCACCGTATTTCTGCAACAGCTGCAGCAATAATATTGTTTTGTGCACGCAAAGCGGATGGGTAGTATCGGTACTGCAGAGGCAGCTGGTATCAAAATTTCTTTCTTCGTTTTTCTGTATCACTATCCTAAATACGCCACCATTGTGTTCAAGATCTGCCACCACTTTTTCATCTTTAGCCTCCAGTATGGTGGCTTTTCCGGTACGCAGATAAATCTCTGCTTCATCATAAGATTGTTCTGCAGAAAGCATCCTGATGAGTTTTAATTCCAGCTGCTTCATTTTTACAACCGTATGCCGTTGGTCGTACTGTAGTTCTTTGGTGCCCAGTAAATTTTTATCGAGCATCTCCTGCAGCTGAAAAAGCGATGCGGCTTCGTGCCTGCAAATTTCGCCGAGGTTGTAGGGACAACCGCAGCGCACAGATATGGTTTTTGGATCTTTAAATTTACTAATGTAAACTTTATAATAGGTAGCGTATGCGTCGTCCCTTACCCTAAAAATAACCGACGTAAGCAGATCATCAAACTCAATCAACTCTACGTAGCCAGACGCATAAATTTTCTTTCCACGGCGAATCACTTCGTCAGTGCCGTTATTGTAGATGTGTTTAACCAGATGCGGTAAAGCCATTGATCAGTTTGTAATTTTTAGGTTTTCGTTGTTGCTTCGGTAATTTGCCGGTACCCAAAGCCTTTACCTGTTCAAACAAGGGCAATTTGCAAAAGTAAAGAAATTATGGGCAGGGTACGAAACGAAATGGAAAGTTTGTGAATTTCATCAGGAGAAATGGAGCATTTATTTCCTTTAGAAAAAGAAAGCTCCTGGCTTTCAAAAATTTTGGGGGATTTTTTTTGAGCCGGGCATCATTGCTACAATTGAGCCCGGTTGCGTCGCACACTTGTACTTACGGATTTTAAATTCAGCTTTTGCCGAAAGCTGCACTATACCCGTACTTACATTGTTTCCAAAATATTATTTACCCCAGCGGTAAGTAGCTATTTGCAAACCAGCCAGGTCCAAAACCCTGTCAACAACAGTCATTGCAACATCTTCAACAGTTTTAGGGTTGCTGTAAAAAGAAGGGGTAGCCGGGCAAATAACGCCACCGGCCAATGTTACCGTTTCCATATTTTTTATATGAATCAGGTTATACGGTGTATCCCTTACCATCAAGATCAGTTTTCTTCGTTCTTTTAAAACCACATCTGCAGCACGGGTTACCAGATCGTCGCTAATGCCGTTGGCAATTCTGCCAAGGGTGCCCATACTGCAGGGAGCAACAATCATGGTGTTATACCGGGCAGACCCGGATGCAAATGGTGCAGAAAAATCGTATTTGTCAAAATAATTAACAGGGTAATTTTTGTAATCTTCGTTACCCAATTCTGAGTGCCATATCTCTTTTGCATTGTTGCTCATAACTACGCTTAGCTCCTGCCACTGGTGTTTGAGTGTTAGCAATTTCTCAATAATCAGCCGGGCGTAAACTGAGCCGCTGGCACCTGTAATAGCCACAACAATTTTATTTTCCATTCTTCACGCTTTGATATTAAACAAATGTAGTGCGCAAAAGGTTAAACATTACCGCGAATAAAAGCGTTCTGAGAACAGGAAGGCCAAAGCCAGATAGCAGTACCTAAGATGAAAGGATTGCGACGCAACGAAGATGCCATGAAAATATTTGCTGGTATCCATCGAATTTATAAAAATAAGGGAGGCATTTTGGTTAGATTTCGTCAAAATTCTATTAATCCTTTCTAATACCCGTTCAGACAATTAAACTGACTAATTTTGCAGCCACGTTAAAATATAAAATCTGAAATGAAGCAGCGGCTGAATCAACTGGCAAAAGAACTGGAAGGCGAATTGTATGATGATACCACCATGCGCACTTTGTATGCAACAGATGCATCCGCCTACAGGGAAATGCCACTTGCTGTTGCTATTCCCAAATCGGAGGTCGACCTAAAAAAATTAATTGCTTTTGCACGCGCCGAAAAAACCTCGCTAATTCCGCGTACCGCGGGCACATCGCTTGCCGGCCAGGTTGTGGGCGATGGAATTATTGTTGATGTTTCAAAAAATTTTACAAAAATAATTGAACTCAATGCAAGGGAGCATTGGGTGCGTGTTCAGCCAGGGGTTATACGCGACGAGCTGAACATGTTTCTTAAACCGCACGGATTGTTTTTTGGTCCGGAGACCTCTACAGCAAACCGGGCAATGATTGGCGGCATGGTGGGCAATAATTCCTGCGGTGCTAATTCGGTTGTTTACAGGAGTGTACGGGAGCATTTGCTGGAAGTAAAAGCCTTGTTGAGCGATGGAAGCGAAGCGGAATTTAAAACATTAAGTATCGACGATTTTCATGCGAAATGCGAAGGAGAAAACCTTGAAGCAGCGATCTATAAAAAAGTAAGAAGTTTATTAAGCAACTACGAAAACCAGGTTGAGATTCGCAAAGAATTTCCCAAACAATCTGTAGAGCGCAGGAATACCGGCTATGCGGTTGATGTGCTGCTGGAATCTGCTCCGTTTACTGCCGGTGCAGAAGATTTTAATTTTTGTCAACTCATTGCCGGTTCGGAAGGAACGCTGGCTTTTATTACCGAGATAAAACTAAATGTTGTTCCGCTTCCACCAAAAGAAATTGGTTTACTCTGTGTACATTTCAACAGTATTGATGAATCGCTGCGGGCTAATCTTATCGCATTGAAATATAAGCCCAGCGCAAGTGAGCTGATTGATCATTACATTCTGGAGTGTACCAAAGAAAATAAGGAGCAAATGAAAAACCGCTTCTTTGTGCAGGGCGATCCCGGTGCAATTTTAGTGATTGAATTTGCAAGAACGAATCGTGAGGAGATTGTTGAAATTGCCAGAGAGGTAGAAGCAAATATGCGTGCTGCAGGTTTGGGTTATCATTTTCCTTTGCTCTTTGGCGACGACACCAAAAAAATATGGACATTGCGTAAAGCCGGTCTGGGCCTGCTCAGCAACCTGCCCGGCGATGCGAAAGCCGTACCTGTAATTGAGGACACTGCTGTAGATGTAAACGACCTTCCAGCTTATATACGTGACTTTAATGAGATATTAAAAAAGCATAATTTATTTTCGGTTCACTACGCACATGCAGGTTCTGGTGAAATACATTTAAGGCCAATCATTAATTTAAAAACCAAAGAAGGGAATGCACTTTTCCGCACTATTGCAGAAGAGATTGCCACGCTGGTAAAAAAATACAACGGCTCTTTAAGCGGCGAACATGGTGATGGAAGATTGCGCGGCGAGTTTATTAAACAAATGGTGGGTGAAAAAAATTACACATTATTAAAAGAACTAAAACGCACCTGGGATCCGGAGAATATTTTTAACCCCAACAAGATTGTGGATACGCCTTCCATGAACACGATGCTGCGTTATACCCCGGGGCAAAAAACACCTGCATTCAAAACCATTTTCCGGTTTAATAACCAGGATATTCTGCAGCATGCAGAACAGTGTAATGGTTCCGGCGATTGCCGCAAAACCCAGCTTTCCGGCGGTACCATGTGTCCCTCTTTTATGGCTACCCGCAATGAGAAAGATACTACAAGAGCAAGGGCAAATATTTTGCGTGAGTTCCTCACCAATTCTGATAAACTAAACCGGTTCGACCATAAAGAAATTTATGAGGTGATGGACCTTTGCTTAAGCTGCAAAGGCTGTAAAACGGAATGCCCCTCCAATGTAGATGTTGCAAAATTGAAAGCAGAATTTATGCAGCAGTATTACGATGCCAATGGGGTGCCATTCCGTTCAAAGCTCATTGCAAATTTTGATAATGCCGCAAGGCTTGGCGCATTATTGCCCAATACTTATAATTTTATAGTTACCAACAGAGTTACTGGTAATTTTATAAAATGGCTCTCCGGTTTTGCAGCAAAGCGCACAATGCCTACCCTGTATAAAACCACATTGCGCAGGTGGTTTAAAGACTACAAGAGCAAAGAACTGGGCATGGGTGATCTTGATTCAGGCAAAAGAAAACTGTATTTGTTCTGCGATGAATTTACCAACTACAACGATACCGAAATTGGAATCAAGGCTATTTTATTATTGGAAAAACTAGGGTACGAAGTAATAATACCCTGGCATTTGGAAAGCGGCAGAACCTGGCTTTCAAAAGGCCTGATAAGAGATGCAAAGAAGATCATCAATAAAAATATAGCATTGCTTAGCCCTTTGATAAATGAAACCAATCCATTGATTGGAATTGAACCTTCGGCTATTCTAACTTTTAGAGATGAATATATAGATCTTGCAGATGATGAACAATTAGAGCTTGCAAAAAAGCTTTCCAAAAATATTTTTCTCATAGACGAGTTTATTGCTGCTGAAATTGACAAAGGCAACATCACCAAAGAGCAGTTTACCAAAGAAAAAAAGAGCATCGTCCTGCATGGGCATTGCCAGCAAAAAGCATTGTCTTCTGTGGCGCCTTCCGTAAAAATATTATCCTTTCCTCAAAATTATTCGGTAGAAACCATTCCCTCCGGCTGCTGTGGAATGGCGGGTTCCTTTGGTTTCGAGAAGGAGCATTACGATCTTTCTATGCAGATAGGCGAACTCGTATTGTTGCCCGCCGTACGCAAAGTAACTGACGAAGTAATTATCGCGGCACCCGGCACCAGTTGCCGCCACCAGATAAAGGATGGAACCGGTAAAAAAGCACTGCATACGGTAGAGGTTTTATACAATGCACTGGCTTAATTTTTTTACGGCCTGCAGGTTATCAGGCAATACATTTTTGGGGCCCGGCTTAAGGTAACGCTGCTCAACATCGTTGCGTCGCACTCTTGTACTGTTGAATAAGTTTCATCAGTTCAGCAGTGCCAAAGTTCACGCGTTTTAAAATGCAAATAAGCAGATACCTGGTGAACATGCAAACCCGTGAACTTGTTGCTCAGATTTTGTTATGCCAATTTTTTATAGCCTGACCAACATTGAACCGCTTCGATCATCGGTATTATAAAAGCTCAATAAAATATCCGAACGTACAAGAGTGCGACGCAAGTAAAGCCCAATAGTTTTAATGCAGCCGGGCTAAAAAAATTTCTTCGCATTAACTATAATTTTTTCAATAGTATATTCAATTGGTTGTCCTTAAAACAGCAGTTGTACAAAGCCTGAAATAAGTTTGTTTTATTTCATTAGCTTTAATTTTCATTTTTAAATAATTTACTACCATGCAAAAATATTTTGTTCCTGTTCTATTATTGCTAATCAGTCAAATGCTGATGGCATCAGCATTTTGCCAGGATATAAATGACCTTAAGCTAAAAGATTTTCATCCGGTTTCTATATATGATATTCCGCAATCAAAAATTGAAAAGGCAAAATATCCGGTGGTTGATTTTCATTCTCATAATTATCCAAAAGATGACGCCGGGGTAGATGACTGGGTAAAAACGATGGATGAAGCGGGTATTTCAAAAACAATAATTCTTTCTTATTCAACAGGTACCGCATTTGATTCGGTGGTTGAAAAATATGCACGTTATAAAGACAGGTTTGAGATATGGTGCGGTTTTGATTACACCGGTTACGAACAAACCGGCTGGCAGCAACACGCTCTTGCAGAGCTGGAACGTTGCTACAAAAAAGGCGCAAGAGGCGTTGGAGAACTGGGCGATAAAGGCCTGGGAGAATTTTACTCTAAACCCACTGCCGGCTGGGGTTTGCATATTGATGATGCCCGTATGAAACCGCTGCTCGAAAAGTGCGCAGCACTGCACATGCCCATAAGTGTTCATGTGGCAGAAGATGCGTGGATGTATTTACCCGCCGATGCCAGAAATGATGGTTTAATGAATGCCGGCACCTGGAAAGTAGACATGACTAAAAAAGGAATTCTCGACCACGACCAGCTGATTGCTACCCTGGAGCACGCAGTAAGAGATAATCCAAAAACCACGTTTATTGCCTGTCACCTCGCTAATAGCTGCAGCAACCTCAATGTGCTGGGCAGGCTGTTCGATACCTATCCAAACCTCTATGCAGATATAGCCGCACGTTATGGTGAGATTGCACCCATTCCACGTTTTGCCAAAACATTCATGGAAAAATATGCCGGAAGAATTGTATATGGAACAGATATGGGAACTGCAAAAAGCATGTACCACAGCACTTTTCGCATTCTGGAATCAGCCGATGACCATTTTTACGACCGGGATCTTTTCGATTATCACTGGCCCTTGTATGGCATCGCACTATCAGATGAAACACTTAAAAAAATTTACAACGGCAACAGCAAAATAATTCTAATGAAATAGAATACATTTTTGTCAAAAACTCATGTGCTGTTATTGAGTTTTGGTTGTAGTATTCCCCGCTCAAAGGGTTGTTCACTAACTTGTATGTTCGCTGCTTTATTAAGCTAAATAAATCAAGCATTTTTATTGCAGCCTTTCAGCCCATAAAAACCTGCAGAGCAAGCGTTCGACGCAAAGTACGATGACCAAAGTATCTGCAGCATGGCCCATAATATTTGAACAAAAAAACATTTGTTTATTCCATTTCAACCAACTCTTTTTTTATTTTTAAAAGCTGGTCGGCGGTATCTGATGTTCGCCTCCCCATTCCGCAGGAACAGGCTATTTCAATTTTTTCTCCACGTATTTCCTCAATATTTTTCAGGAGATTAATATGATCATCCAGCGATAGTTTTTCATGAACAAAACCCGCAATAAACCTGGTGTGTTGCTGCAGTTTTACTTTCTTTAATTCCTGATAGAATGAAGCTCGCACCGTGGGTGGAACATTGCCTTCTGCCAGCGGAAAATGCATAAAATCGAGCTTATGGTTTTCCGGCATTCTTTCTACAAGTTTATTTGCAAATTTTACCAGCAGTTTCAATGTTTTAATTTTAGCCAGCGATTCGTTGTTCAGATCTCCCAGGCAAAGATGAATACCAATCGGGATGTTTGGATTGAGCAATTTTATCAACCCCGTAATTGACCCAAACACAATGTTTGAAATTAAAGGAGGCATCATATGAAACATAATAACCTCTATGGGTACTTCTATCTGAAAGACCAGGTCGTCGGGGTCTGCTATTTTCGCAATTTCATTGGCTTCCCAGGCCATGCGCCTGTTAAATGCCTGCGCATAACGTAATCCGTTTACAGGCCCAAGCACCACCATCGTAATACCTAACCCAGTTAGCAAACCCACCTGAAATTTAAGGTGCTGCAGGCCGCTTTCCTTCTTCAGCTTTTTATAAAGCGGATAGCTACTTTTAAAATAATCGAGCCATTTAAAGTTGAGGTGTTGTTCAATTTCTTTTGGCGATGTTTTCGGGCTAAGCACGCTTGCCTTTGTGTAATGGGCAGGCACGCCCATACTGTTTCTTATAGCCCTTCTTTTTACTTTCCAGTTGTTAGTATCTGCCTCCATACTGTCCATAATTATCTGCGTCCATGCAGATCTGCAACCCGTCGGATATTGTGACGATTTCTCTCCCACTTCTCCATCTGGCAACGAATGTAAATGCCCGCCCAGTGCGCTTAGTGCATTTGTCATTGCAATCTCTTCATTTTCATATGGCATGCTGCCAACAAGGTGGGCATAACGTTTCGTCATTGGATAGTATTTTTTTACTGCAGTTAAATTATGATTATTATTTGGTTTTATTTATAGTGCCCAGGTCAAAATCTTGAACAATGTTTTTTTAATATTTATGTTACCGGCATTTGAATAACTATTAAGCTTTGGTTGTGTCACTCACTTGTACGTTCGGTTCATTGGTCAACCATCCATAATCGACCGACCACACTGCAAGTAGAAATCGGATGTCAGTCAGCGGTGGACAGAACGTACAAGAGTGCGACGCAAGCGGCGATGCCATGAAAAACTAAAAGCCCGCCCAAAAATCTTTTTGCAAACATTTTCTAAAAGCTGCTGCATACTAATGCACAGTAAATACAAATTCGTTTGCTTTTATGTAAATTCGTAAATATGGATCAGGAGCAAATAACCGTTACAGAAAATATTTTACCAAAATACACCCTAACCGAAGACCAGGAACGTAAGGAAATACTGCGGCAGTACCGTATTCTGCTGCGGGGCCTGCGCGATAAACTTAAAAGAGGCGATAAAGAACTGGTGCGCACTGCTTTTGAAATGTCGGTAGAAGCGCATAAAACCATGCGTCGTAAAAGTGGCGAGCCGTATATTCTTCACCCGCTTGCCGTGGCCAGTATTTGCGTGGAAGAAATTGGCCTTGGGGTACGGTCTACCATATGTGCACTGCTTCACGATACGGTGGAAGACACCGATGTTACGCTGGAAGATATTGAACGTGAATTTGGTACCGAAATAGCCAGAATAGTAGATGGGCTTACCAAGATTTCTTCAGTAATAGATACCAATACCAGTCAGCAGGCAGAAAATTTTAAAAAGATATTACTAACCCTTACCGACGATCCGCGGGTAATATTGATTAAGCTGGCCGACCGCCTGCATAACATGCGCACCATGGATTATATGAAGCGGGAAAAGCAATTGAAGATATCCAGCGAAACCGTATGGG
Source organism: Chitinophagales bacterium (assembly GCA_038203525.1). GTDB lineage: Bacteria > Bacteroidota > Bacteroidia > Chitinophagales > Chitinophagaceae > Limnovirga. The sequence goes on from JBBRDW010000025.1 coordinate 12,111, forward strand.
TTTATGCACCGCTTGCACACCGCATGGGCCTTTACAATATAAAAACAGAACTGGAAGACCTCGCCATGAAATACATGGAGCCCGAGGCTTACAGAGACATAGCGAAAAAACTTGCTGAAACAAAAAGGGAGCGGAGCCGGTACATTAATGAATTTATAAAACCACTAAAAGAAAATCTTGAAGCCAGCAGTTTTAATTTTGAAATTTATGGGCGGCCAAAAAGTATTCACTCTATCTGGAATAAAATAAAAAAGAAAGCTGTTGCATTTGATGAAGTGTACGATCTTTTTGCAATAAGGGTAATCCTTAATTCTCCCCCCGAAAAAGAAAAGGAAGATTGCTGGAAAGTTTACTCCATGATAACCGATGAATACACTCCCTCCCCGGAACGTTTGCGCGACTGGTTGAGTAACCCCAAAAGTAATGGATATGAGGCTTTGCATACAACAGTAATGGGCCCCCAGGGCCGCTGGGTAGAAGTGCAGATACGTACCAAACGAATGAACGAAATTGCGGAGAAAGGCCTTGCCGCACATTATAAATACAAAGAAGGCAGCAATGATGAAGACCGGTTTGATAAATGGTTCGGACAGATACGCGAAGTGATCAGCAGCCAGGACACAGACAGCGTAGATTTTCTGCAGGATTTTAAAACCAGTTTTCTTGCCGAAGAGATTTATGTGTACACCCCAAAAGGAGATGTAAAAATGTTGCCCACCGGTTCAACCGCACTTGACTTTGCCTTCTCCATTCACTCAGCCGTGGGAAGTAAATGTATTGGTGCCAAAGTAAACCATAAGCTGGTACCCATTAGCCATAAATTACGCAGTGGAGACCAGATTGAAATTATTACCAGTAATAAGCAAAAACCAACCGAAGACTGGCTTAACTATGTAATTACAGCCAAGGCAAAAAGCAAGATTAAAGATGCACTTAAAGAAGAAAAGCGCCGCATAGCCGATGATGGTAAATATATTGTGCAGAAAAAGCTGGAAGGCATGGGCGCCGCCTTTAACCAGCACAACATTGATGAGCTGGTAAGTTTTTACAAAGTGCTTTCGCAGTTAGATTTGTTTTATAATGTTGCGGTTAAGCAAACCGATCTTAAAGAGCTAAAAGATTTTAATATACTGGGCGACAAACTGGAGGCACCTAAACCCGTAAAACCTGTAACTGAATTAAAACACGAAACAGAGCATAAAAATGCAGCGGCAAAAAAAGACTCTGAACTAATCATTTTTGGAGAAAGCAGCGACAAAATCATGTACAATCTGGCCAAGTGCTGCAACCCCATTCCCGGCGATGCAGTATTTGGGTTTGTAACCACTGGCAAGGGCCTTACCATTCACCGCACCAACTGCCCCAATGCTGCACAAATGATGGCCAATTATGGTCACCGCGTAGTAAAAACAAAATGGGCAAAAAACAAGGAAATATCTTTTCTTACCGGTTTAAAAATTATTGGTATGGACGATGTGGGTGTAATAAATAAAATCACCAACGTAATAAGCGGCGAAATGAAAGTGAATATTTCGGCACTTACCATAGAAAGCGGCGAAGGTATTTTTGAAGGCACCATAAAAGTATTCGTGCACGATAAAGAAGAGCTAGACGAACTGGTATTGCGTCTTAAACAACTCAACGGAATACAAAGCGTAAACAGGTTCGATACCGAAGAGCTAGAATAATTTTATTAGCCTGGCAGTAGTTTATCTACGATGCTTTTCTGCCCGCGATAGCGGGAGTCTTGTACGGTTGTAACTTTCAGCGGCAAGCGTTAAGTATTATGCTACGGGCATTTGTTTTCTAAATTTCTAATTTGCGTGTAAAAACAACTTTATCCAGTTACAAAACACTACTGCCAAATACTGGATGAAAAGAAGAACGGATTGCGATGCAACCCTGCCAGACTGCACCACGCAGGCAGGGAAAATGCAATGAGAAGATAACAGGTATAAAAATTATTTCTTTACCATACGAACAATCTTAAAATTTTGCTATGGCATATACAGTCCCGGCGGGTACGCGCATAGGGCATGTACATTTGAAAGTAGCTGATATTGATAAGGCGCTGGCATTTTACCAGGGCCTGCTTGGTTTTGAAATTATGCAGCGTTATGGCAACGAAGCTGTATTTGTTTCTGCCGGCGGATACCACCACCACATTGGGTTAAACACCTGGCACAGCAAAGGTGCGGGGCCTGCGCCGGTTAATGCGCCGGGCCTTTATCATACAGCTATTTTGTATGCGGTAAGAAAAGATTTGGCTGCAATTGTAAAAAGGTTGATAAATGCAAATTATTCTTTAACGGGTGCTTCAGATCATGGGGTATCTGAAGCCGTTTATTTAAATGACCCGGATGGCAATGGCGTAGAACTTTATTGGGATAAACCCCAGGATCAATGGCCATTCAATGAGGGCGGTAATTTACGAATGGTTTCGGAAAGGCTTGATATTAAAAACCTTTTAGCAGAACTGGAAAAATAATGCCCAACAATTATTTCATGTTTAAAAAATTTACGGTTCAACAGGAATACTGTGCCATGAAAGTATGCACTGATACCTGTTTATTTGGTGCCTGGCTGGCAGAAAAAAACAACAACTTAGAAGCTAAAGATTTACGAGTTTTAGATATTGGAACCGGAACAGGGCTGCTTTCGCTGATGATTGCACAAAAAATTAAAGGGTCAAAAATTGATGCGGCAGAAATAGATGAGCCGGCTGCAATACAGGCCGCAGCTAACTTTGAAGCTTCTCCATGGAAAGAGCATTTAACCGTTTATCATACTTCCATTCAACATTTCAACCGATCAACCAATCAACATTATAACCTTATCATTTGCAATCCCCCATTTTTTGAAAACGATTTAAAAAGTAACGACGACAAACGAAACATAGCCCTCCATGATGGGGCGTTAACACTTGAAGAATTATTGTCAATAATTGATGCAAGGCTGTGTAAGGATGGAAATTTTGCAGTTTTACTGCCTTACCACCGCACTGTTTTTTTTGAGTTACTTGCTGCTGAAAGAAAATTATACCTAAAAGAAAAAGTATTGGTAAAGCAAACGCCAACTCATAATTATTTCAGGAGTATGTTACTTTTCTGCAGGCAGAAAATTACCGCATCCGAAAAAGAAATTGCCATCAAAAACGTAAACAATATTTATTCTGCTGAGTTTACAACACTGCTGAAAGATTACTATCTGAATCTTTAGTGTATTACATTTTTCAAACAAACGGTTATTGCCAGTTGCTTGCCCAAACAAAATAAGGGCGGTAGCTATCGGCATTGTTATATAAGCCGGCAGACTTCAAGCTGTTGGTACAATAACCTACCAATAACTGATTGTTTTGATTGAATTCTGGATGGGCTGTCGCATTGTAAGTTACAATGTTTGTAGTACCAATCTTGGCCGGTGTGGTAAATACAAAACGCTTATTTGTAAACGGGCCTGAGGGGCTTTGCATATCCCACAAATAAATATCCTTACTTAATAAATTACCCTGCGAAAGCAAGTAATATTTACCCTCGTTTTTAAATACTGAAAAGGATTCTGAAACGCCATCCTGTAATCTTACACTTTTGGATGAATCCCCAACCCAATTTGTACCGTTATAGTAGGTAACGCTGCTTAAAGGATTATTTTTAGGCGTTCGGGCTACGTGAATATATTTATTGTACGTGGTACTTTCAGGACCATAGATATAAATATAACCATCCTCATCTTCAAGCGATGCACCAGCCCAGTTTATCACATATCCCGTACTGAATTTTACTATTTTTTGAATGGTGAGATCTGGATAATTTAAGATGCCAACATCTACCCCGGTTACCTCAAAACCGCCTGTGCCGCCGGTTAGTGTTTTCACTTTATCCATAAACACATAAACTTTTGTTTTTGCTTCATCCATAAAAGCCATAGCAGGCCAGTAATACTGTTTGCTGGTTGTTTTAAAATAAGGTAACGGGCTTTGTTGCGTGCCACCATAGTAGGTTTTAAAATTGCCGCCCACTGCATCGGTAGTAACCATCGTGTTGTGAATAAAAGAAACACGTGGCCTTGTTCTGTTTGGGTAAACTGTATCCAGGAAGGAGTCACCAAAGAGCCATAAAACACGACCATCGGGTAACTTATAGGACACTGCCGCGTCGCCACCCGTCCACCCACCACCGTAGCGTGTAAAAACACTGTCAAAATAAGTAGCTTCTGTGGTAGTAACAGCTGTGGTCGTTAACCCGGCTTTCTGGGCTGAAGAATTATCAGCCGCTATTTTGTTTTTAGCTATCTCTTTATCACAAGCTGCAAGCAACGTTACTGACGTAATGATCAAATATATTTTTCTCATAGAAAATGAATAATGTTTGTAAAATACCTTAATCCGTCTGCTGAAACAAATAAAACAAAACAACATAATTTTTTAATGCCGGGCGTAGTCACCCAGATACTCAAAAGCAGGTGTTAGTTTACCATCCTTTAATATGGTTGCTTTATTAATCATCTGGCTGCCGTCATTTACCAGGTCGCTAAGAATATGCTTTATTAACTGCTCACCAAAATAACGACTTGCATCGCGTGGTAACTCGTTAGGCAGGTTGCCAACGGCCATAATATCAATACTTTCATGCAGGTATGCTTCCGTTTTTTCAAAGGTTTTTTTGTTAACACCGTAAACAGGCTCTTCTATTGTATTGTCGCCAAGATTAATGGGTACCGAACCATTCGCATCATCGGTAATATCTGCAATAGTGTTAATGGTAAACCTTTCTCCAATGTCCTCCTTTTCAAACAACCGAGGCATGTCTACATCCCAATAAATACCATTCATTAATACGTCAGTACACCGGGTGTAGGGTAGAAAACGGCTGCGGTATTCATCAGGGTGCTCATGAAAATGTTCACGTTTATAGGTTTTAAGTTCTTTGTGGGTATAAAGATCGCGGCCTTTTAACTGCACATAAACCGGGTAGCTGAATTTTCTTTCAAGATATTCGTCTGGCTCCACTTCGGTTATACCCATCAGGTTCATTACATCGAGAATACCATGTGCCACGCGGCCGCTTCCCGTTATTGCAATTTTAATATTGGGCAATTTTAATCCAAAATAAGTATGTATCAGTTGGCGGTAATCTCGGTTTTTATAAACGCGGCCAAGGTTAAAGGCACCTGTTCTTTTGCCATAAGCCATCATACCGTTATGGGCGCCAACCACGCCGGCGAAAAATCCAAAACCAATTATACGCTGGCCATCTTCATGTTCCAGGCATTCATAGTCTATCATCGTGATATTTTTATCCATCATCGCATGCATCAGCTTTTGGTTGTAGGGCTGTTTCTTTTTGGTATGCGAAAAAAACAGGTAGGTTTTGCCAGGTATAAGCATTGGCAATGGCACTTCCTTAATGCCAAATAAGAGATCGCAGTTACTCAGGTCTTCCTGCAGAATAACACCCACCTGCCGGTATTCCGCATCGCTGAAACAACGGCTGGCAGAAGGTTCTGCAAAAATGGTAATATCGCTGCTGTTTTTAAGTATCCATTTGCATTGCGCCGGCGTAAGCGCAACACGGTTATCGTGCGGTATTTTTCCTTCTTTAATAAGTCCAATGGCAATCATTTGGTTAAATTTGAAGTGCAAAGTAAAACGAATTAATATGTACCGGGCTATGGATTATTAATTTGAGTTCCGTTGCGTCGCACTCTTGTACTGTTGAAAAAAAGGCAACAAGGCAAAGAGGCGATAGGCAAAGAGTTCTGAATCTTTCTATTGTTCATTATACTATGTTCACTGTTCATTCATATACCAGGCGTACAAGAGTGCGACGCAAGTAAAGTTAAATCTTGGCGGTGAAGCCGGGCTACCAAAAAACTAATTTACATTTACCAGCTAATTATTAAATGAACTACTTCGAATTATTCAATATACCCGTTGCATTAAAAGTTGACAAAAGCGGCCTGGCTAAACAGTATTTTGAATTGCAGAAAAAATATCATCCCGATTTTTTTGTGCAGGCAGACAGCGGGGAGCGGGATACTGTGCTTGAAATATCATCCGCCATAAACAAGGCATTTAAAATATTTCAAAACAATGATGAAACCATTAAGTATGTGCTTCAGCAAAAGGGCCTGGTGAAGGAGGAAGAAAAATTTGAATTACCTCCAGATTTTTTGATGGAAATGATGGATTATAATGAAGAACTGATGGATGCAAAACTGGAAGAAAATAAAGAAAAAATTGAGCAGATAAGCAACCGGCTTGCTGCTACACAAAATGAAATTTATGAACCTGTTAAAGAAATTATTGAAAATTATAAAGACGGTGTTTCTGCCGAAAAAGAATTGCTGCAGGTGAAAGAATATTACTACAAGAAAAAATACCTGAACCGTATTTTGGCAGGTATAAATTAGCGCAGTAATATTGCAGCCCAGTAAAAGAGCGGCTAAAAGCCCAGATGGCGGAATTGGTAGACGCGCTAGACTCAAAATCTGGTTATCGCAAGGTAGTGCAGGTTCGATTCCTGTTCTGGGCACACAACCACCTTAATAAGGTGGTTTTTTTATGTCTGTAAATTTGCAGTTAATGGCGCGCCTGGGTGCACCGTTAAAAGTCATCCTTTTTCTGCGCCTTTTTTTCCAGCAATGTTTTGGCTGAAGTAGTTGTATTTAAAATACTTTCATAAAGAGCAATCATGCCGTCCCTATTTTGCTTTGCCGCTAGGGTAGCCCCGTCCTTTTCTTTGAAATGGTCAATAAAATGTTTGCTTCTTGCACTTAGCGGCATAGTATATTTTTCGGGCGACTGATACACATTACCGTCATCGTAATAAGACAGTTTAAATTTACCATCTTTAAATTGTATCACCAGTTTAATATACCAATCAAAAAATACTTTCGACGCGAAGAATTTTGTGTAATAAGAACTTTCCACATAATTTAGTACCAGCTGATCATCTGTTTCACTTACTAGAACTTTATTAAAATCGGTAAATCTAGCACCCGCCCATTTTTTACATTCTCCATTAACGCACTTTTATCTGCAGAGTTAACTCTTACAACATCGTAGTGTATAAGAAGCTGGCTTTTATCACTATAAAAACTGCCTATACTTAGCCTGTCATTAACAGTAAGCGGCAGATTTTGTGCAAAAAGAAATGGTGCATTTAAAAAGCAAATCAGCATAACAAGCAGCCATTTTTTCATTTGAGCCAAGTTTAATGCGATAAAAGTATATTAAATACTGTAATGATTATTTTTTACTGAATTCAGTTTGAGCCGTGGAGTTAGATCCGTCTTGCTTGGTTAATGGATTGTAAGTCATCAAATAAAAACAGCTTACAAAATATTGATGATAAAGACAGAACTTCAACGTTCAAAAAAGTAAAACAATGAAAAAAGCGATCAATCTGCTGCTGCTTTCTGCAGTATTATTTGCTGCCTGCAATAATGGAACGCAAAATTCAACCGGTGCCGGTGATTCAACAGCAACCAGTTCGGTTGATCCTGTAAAAGACTGGAAATTTGGCGTGGCACTCTGGACATTTCACGATGTAGATTTCCCGGCCTCTCTAGATAAAACGGACAGCGCAGGGATCATTTATATTGAGCCCAATACCTTTCACAGTGCAGGCCCCGAATTTAAAGACACAGTGATCGGAAAACTTTCCATTGCAGGCTTAAATAAATTAAAAGCACTGATAGAACAGAAAGGTTTAAAAGTAGAGTCAGTGTACGTTGTAGGCGATTCAACCATTGATTCCTGGAAAAAACAATTCGATATCGCAAAACTATTTGGTGTACAGTTTGTAACCACAGAACCTCCCCTTGATATGTGGGACAGTATCGACAGTCTTGCCGGCGTTTATGGTATTAAAGTCGCCATCCACGAACACTGGAAAGGCTTCAGCCATTACTGGAACACCGATACAACACTAATGGCGCTTAACGGCCATCCAAATTTTGGAGTATGTGCAGATCTGGGGCATTGGCCAAAGAGTGGCGTAGACCCGCTCGATGCAGTTAAAAAATTAAGCGGCCACATCATAGGCGTTCACTTAAAAGACATTGCCGCCTACAACGATCCCACATTAAAAGATGTAGTTGTTGGTACCGGCATTGTTAAGTTCCCCGAAATATTTGCAGAGCTTAAGAAGCAAAATTTTGCCGGTCACATTTATATAGAACGCGATTCCATAGAACCCGGTGGAAATGTTTCTTCCGTTTTGCAGGAAGTAAAATATTATAACGATCAGATGAGTAAGTTAAAATAATTTTTTGAACCTGGCTGCAAACCCTTGTGCAGCTTATGTTGCGTCGCACTCTTGTACTGAAACAAATATTTGAGCATGTTACATACTTGCTTCACATAGCTCAGAACCCTGAAGAGTGCGACGCAACCAAAGTTCAATTAATAGTTGAAAGCCGGGCTCACAAAAAAACAAATCTTTATCTTCATTACAGTCCATGACAGTTAGCACTTTATCTCAATATACTTTTATACAGATTGTTAACGTCACTTAGAAAACCAACAGAACATGCAGGTTATATTCGGAGTTATTTTTCATTTCATAGGCGGTTTTGCTTCAGGTAGTTTTTACATGCCCTACAAGAAAGTAAAGGGCTGGCACTGGGAAAGCTTCTGGATTATTGGCGGCATTTTCTCCTGGTTTATTGTGCCACCGCTTGCCGCATATCTTACCATCCCCGGTTTTATGGATATCATTAAAGGTGCAGGTGCTTCAACACTTGGTATCACGTATTTATTTGGTGTGCTTTGGGGTATTGGTGGGCTAACGTATGGCCTCGGTGTCCGTTATCTTGGCGTTTCGTTAGGCAGCAGTATTATTCTAGGTTTATGCATGGTGTTTGGTGCTATTATTCCTTCTATTTATTACGACCTATTTCCCAAAGAAGGTAAAGACACTTTTAGCATGCTGATTGGTTCTCATTGGGGCCTCACTGTTCTGGCAGGTCTTGCGTTGTGCGTGGTTGGTATTATCATCTGCGGTAAGGCAGGTACAATGAAAGAAAGTCAGTTATGTGGCGCAGGTAATATTGATACTAATGGCACCGAAACAAAGACTGAATATCAATTTGCACTGGGTATGTTTGTTTCGATTGTGTCAGGGGTTTTAAGTGCCTGCTTCAATTTTGGACTTGAAGCAGGAAAGCCAATGGCCGAGCTTGCCAATCAAATATGGAAAGCCGTCAATCCAAATGAAGGCAATTTTTTATACCAGAATAATGTTACGTATGTAGTGGTTTTATGGGGCGGGCTAACCACCAATTTTATCTGGTGCATGATCTTAAATGCGCGCAATAAAACATTCGGTGATTACACCAACAAGCAAACACCGCTGTTAAAGAATTATATTTTTTCAGCACTGGCAGGTACCACCTGGTTCTTGCAATTCTTTTTCTATGGTATGGGTGAAAGTAAGCTGGGCAATGGTGCCAGCTCCTGGATACTGCACATGGCATTCATTATACTAACCGCCAACATGTGGGGTTTGGTGTTGAAAGAATGGAAAGGCGTGAACAAAAAAACAACTGCAACAATCCTTGCCGGTATTATAATCATCATACTTTCGGTATTATTGGTGGGTTATGGTAATTCCATAAAATAGGTGAATGATGAATTGTGAATTTTTTGAGCCAGGCAATAGAATAAATATGATGCATCCGTTGCGTCGCACTCTTGTACTTATTATAAGATATGAGCTATTAGCTGGTAGCCCTTAGCTTTAAAAAAGCATTTAACATGAAGAAATATAAGGAACTTATAATATGGCAAAAAGGTATTGAAATTGTCAAGAAAGTTTATATTATTACAAAAGAATTTCCTTCTTAAGAAAAGTATGGAATTATTGCACAAATAACAAGAGCAGCATTTTCAATAGCTGCGAATATTGCAGAAGGTAGCAGCAGGAATAGCGATAAAGATTATGCGAGATTTCTCCAGATCGCATTAGGTTCTGCTTTTGAGGTTCAGACTTATCTTGTAATAGCGAAAGAAGTGAATTGGGCTAAAATTGAAAGCTTTATCGAAATAGAATTATTGTTTGAAGAAGAAATAAAAATAATACATCGATTTATAAATACATTAAATAAAGCTAAAGGCTAATAGCTTAAAGCAATAATTATGAGCATAGCAACCACAAATTTCAAACACGTAAGCTACCTCTGGGACGAAGCCAAAGCAGCAGAACTCGCAGGCGATGAAGTGGCATTATTAGTCTATCGTTCCAATTTACTTGGAGCGGATTTGCGCTTAACAAATTACGGCGGCGGCAATACATCCTGCAAAGCAATGGCCAAACATCCATTGACGGGAAACCAAACAGAAGTGATGTGGGTGAAAGGCAGCGGCGGCGATCTCGGCACCATGAAACGTAATGGACTTGCAGCTTTGTATATGGACAGACTGCTCAATTTGAAAACCATTTATCGCGGCCTCGAGTTTGAAGATGAAATGGTAGAGTTGTTCAATCATTGCATTTATGATCTTGCATCGAAAGCACCCTCTATCGATACAGCGCTGCATGGATTTCTGCCATTCAAACATATAGATCATTTGCATCCCGATGCAGCTATCGCAATTGCTGCAGCCAAAGATGGTAAGAAAATTACACAGGAATTATTTGGTGGAAAGATTGGCTGGGTAAATTGGCAAAAACCGGGCTTCGAACTAGGTCTGATGTTGAAGCAATGCCTTGATGAAAACCCCGGCATTCGTGGCATCATGCTTGGCTCGCATGGTTTATTTACATGGGGCGAGACAGCTTATGAAAGCTATATCAACACACTCGAAGTAGTTGAAATTTGCGCACAATATTTAGCAGAAAATTATGGCAAGAAAGGTCCCATATTCGGCGGACAAAAAATTGAATCTTTACCTAAAGAAGACCGCTTACAAAAAGCAGCAACATTAATGCCCATATTAAGAGGGTTCTGTTCTAATAGTGATGTTACCAGGAACTCCCCGTTGGGCGGCAGGGGGGCTATCGGTCATTTTACAGATGATGACAGGGTTTTACAGTTCATCAATTCAAATGATTTGGATCGTTTAGCACCGCTTGGTACAAGCTGCCCTGATCATTTTTTACGAACAAAAATTTCCCCGCTGGTATTGAATCTTTCTACAGATGAAGACCTAACAAATACTGCAGCAATAAAAGAAAAAATTACACCATTATTTGAAGCGTATAGAAAAATGTATGCAGCGTATTACAATACCTGTAAACATCCGAACAGTCCTGCCATACGTGATGCAAACCCGGTAATTATTTTATATCCCGGTGTTGGTATGTTCTCTTTTGCAAAAGATAAACAAACCACAAGAGTTGCTTCCGAATTTTATATCAACGCCATCAATGTAATGCGTGGCGCAGAAGCGGTTAGTGAATATACATCATTGCCAAGACAGGAAGCATTCAACATTGAATACTGGTTGCTTGAAGAAGCCAAGCTGCAACGTATGCCCAAACCAAAATCATTAAGCGGCCGCATCGCATTAATAACAGGGAGTGCAGGCGGCATTGGAAAAGCCATTGCAAAAAAGTTTGCAGCAGAGGGCGCATGCGTTATCATCAACGATATTAATGAAGAACGCATGCAGGGCGCTATGCAGGAATTTCAAAAAGAGTTTGGCCGCGATACTGCTGCATCAACTTTGCTTGATGTTACGGATAATGCAACCATTGAAAAAGCTTATGCCGCAGCGGCCCTCGCTTTTGGTGGAGTTGATATTATTGTCAACAATGCAGGCATCAGCATTTCAAAATCCATCACCGATCATTCCATAGAAGATTGGGATAAACTTTATAATATTTTAGTAAAAGGCCAGTTCCTTGTTTCAAAGCTTGGTGTGGAAGTTATGCGTAAGCAGGGTTTTGGCGGTGATATCGTAAATATCGTGTCAAAAAATTCAGTAGTTGCCGGTCCTAATAATGCGGGTTATGGTTCAGCAAAAGCAGCGCAGGCACACCTTTCACGTTTGCTTGCCGCAGAACTTGGCGCAGATCAAATTCGCGTAAACACAGTGAACCCGGATGCGGTAATTGCTGATAGCAATATCTGGGCCGGTGGCTGGGCCGAAGGCCGTGCAAAAGCTTATGGCATAACCGTTGCAGAGTTGCCGGCATATTATGCAAAGCGCACTTTGCTCAACGAAACTATTTTGCCCGATGATATTGCCAACGCTTGTTATGCTTTTGTTGGCGGCTTATTGAATAAATCTACCGGCAACGCATTGAATGTAGATGGTGGTGTAGCTGCGGCGTTTTTGAGATAAGCAAGTGAGTAGTGAATTGTAAGGCGTGCGTTTTATGGGCCAGGCATTAGTTCTTTGCTTATCGTTCCTTGCGTCGCACTCTTGTGCTGTATAATATTATTCAGCTTTTATTGAAGCGTATATTTAACCGCAGAGTTACACAGAGTAAATGCGCTCAGAGTTACTCGAAGTTTTCTCTGTGCAACTCTGTGAAATAACTGCGTGCATCTCTGTGGTTAAAAAAGATCCAACCTATTCCGAAAGTACAAGTGAGTGACACAACGGAAGATGAGTAAAGTATAAAATGTTTGTTACCTAAAAATTTTCTAACAATATGCAACGTGTAGCATTTAAAATGAAACTCTTTAAAGGTTGCGAGGCAGAATACAAAAGCAGGCATGAAGCATTGTGGCCAGAGTTAGCATCGCTGCTTAAACAGGCAGGCATAAAAGATTATTCCATTTTTTTAGACGAAAAAACAAACGATTTGTTTGCCTATCTTACAATAGAAGATGCAACCAAACTAAATGATCTGCCCAATGAACCTGTGATGAAAAAATGGTGGGCATATATGAAAGATATTATGGAAACCAATGAAGATAATTCGCCGGTTAATAACAGTTTAAAAGAAGTGTTTTATTTACCATAAAAAATTGCTATGCAAATCGCAAAAAATATACTTAAAGAATATAATCAAGGTTCACTTAAAGAGCAGCAGCGCAAGTTTGATTTTATTGCTGCAGACGTAAAAAATGTTGATGCATTGCTTAAAAAATTAATAGACTTCCAGGTTGCAATCCCAAGCTGGGCACTGGGCACTGGCGGCACACGCTTTGGAAGATTTGGTGGCGGCGGTGAACCACGTAACCTTGAAGAGAAGATTGAAGACATTGGTTTGCTGCACGCACTCAATAAATCAAGTGGAGCAATCTCTTTGCATATTCCATGGGATATTCCGGAAAACGCATCGCATATAAAATCACTTGCTACGCAGCATGGATTAAAGTTCGATGCCATGAACTCCAACACATTCCAGGATCAGCCGAACCAGCAACTGAGCTATAAGTTTGGTTCACTACAAAATGTGAATAAAGCTATTCGCAGGCAGGCAATCGAACACAATATTGAAGTAATAAAATATGGTGTGGAGTTAGGTTCTGAATCACTAACTGTTTGGCTAAGCGATGGCAGTTGTTTTCCCGGCCAGTTAAACTTCAGAAATGCATTTCAAAATACGCTGGAAGGTTTGCAGGAAATATATGCTGCATTGCCTGAAAAATGGAAAATGTTTGTAGAGTACAAAGCTTATGAACCCAACTTTTATTCAACCACTGTTGGAGATTGGGGACAATCATTGTTGTATACAAGTAAGCTGGGAAAAAAAGCATACACATTGGTAGACCTTGGTCATCATTTACCCAATGCAAATATTGAGCAAATTGTTGCATTGCTTTTAATGGAAGGTAAGCTGGGCGGCTTTCATTTTAACGACAGTAAGTATGGCGATGACGATCTAACCGTTGGCAGTATTAAGCCTTATCAGTTGTTTCTAATTTTTAATGAACTCATAGAAGGCATGGATGCAAATGGTATGAACCATGCAACTGACCTGGGATGGATGATTGATGCAAGTCATAACGTAAAAGATCCGTTGGAAGATCTGCTGCAATCTGTAGAAGCTATTATGATTGCTTATGCGCAGGCCTTATTGGTTGATAGAAAAAAATTATTAGATGCGCAAAATAATAATGATGTAGTAACTGCCCAGGAAATATTGCAACAGGCATTCCGCACTGATACTAGGGCGTTAGTTGCAGAGGCCAGGCTAAGAAGTGGCGCAGCATTGAACCCTTTGGCAATGTATAGAAGTGAAAAAATAAGGGAAGGATTAATTAAAAAAAGAGGATTAAAAACAATTGCAACAGGCCTTTAATGAAAGCTGTTCCCGTAATATTAATTTTTGATGTTGGTAAAACCAATAAGAAACTATTATTGTTTGATGAACAGTATAAGGTTGTTTATGAAGAAAGTAAACAGTTTATAGAGACAACAGATGAAGATGGGTTTGCCTGTGAAGACATTGATGCATTAACGCAATGGACAAAGAATTCATTTGAGGTGCTAACCAACGATAAAAGGTTTGAAATTAAAGCCATAAACTTTTCTGCTTATGGTGCAAGTTTTGTTTATCTTGACAAAGACTTACAAGTTTTTCTTCCATTGTATAATTACCTCAAACCTTATTTGCCACAGCTACAACAAAAATTCTATAATACTTACGGTGGTGAAAGTCTATTAGCAATGCAAACAGCTTCACCGGTATTGGGTAATCTAAATTCGGGCATGCAGTTGTACCGGTTGAAATATGAAAAGCCTGATGCGTTTTCCCAAATAAAAATTGCTTTGCATTTGCCCCAATATCTCAGCTTTATCCTTACATCAAAAGTGTATACTGATATTACGAGTATCGGATGCCATACTAATCTTTGGAATTTTCAAAACAATAAATATCACCATTGGGTAAAGCAGGAAAGTGTTCTGCCTAAATTACCGCCGTTATTGAATTGTGAAGTACCGGCAGGTTATATAAATGATATAATTCCTGTTGGTGCAGGTTTACACGACAGCTCCGCAGCACTGATTCCCTATTTTGCTGCATTTCAAGAACCATTTGTTTTAATGTCAACCGGAACATGGTGCATTAGTTTGAATCCGTTCAATCATTCACCGTTAACTCATGAAGAATTGAAGCAGGATTGTTTATGTTATCTTTCTTATAAAGGTAAGCCGGTAAAAGCTTCCCGATTGTTTGCCGGTTACGAACATGAACTGCAAACAAAAAAATTAGCAGCTCATTTCAATAAAGCGGAAAACTATTATACAACTGTTATTTACGACACAACCGTTTTAAAAGAATTAAAACCAGCCAAAAATCAACAAACTCATGATGATAACAGGGCGATGCAGCATCAATCAGCATTTGCAGAAAGGGACTTGCGTTCATTTACAAATTATGAATATGCCTACCACCAGTTGATGGCAGACTTAATAGCGCAGCAGGTAAAGAGTACAAAGCTGGTGCTTAAGGAAACCATTGTTAAGAAAATTTTTGTTGACGGCGGCTTTAGCAAAAATGAAATTTTTATGCGCCTGCTTGCTGAAGCCTTTACTGACATTAAAATATATGCAGCTACGGTAGCACAAGCTTCTTCTTTAGGTGCTGCGCTTGCGGTGCATCAGCATTGGAACAGTAAGCCTATACCTTCTGATATTATTGAATTGAAATGGTATTCTTCCACCCACAATGCCGCATGGCAATAATATTATTTCGTTTGTCAGCATCATGTATAACAGACTACAAGCCTGCGAAACAAAGAAAACCTCAAAAAGAATAGAACTGCAGAACAGCAAATAACTGCACTTACCTCTTTCCAGCTTTTAAAGTTTTTGAAGACATGGTATGGTAAAGCATATACGACAAAATATCTGCAATCATTTTTAAAACCAGGAAAATAAGTGAAGGTTTTATTCCTGTAAACTTTGGTATAAGTATCATCAAATGCATAGGTATTATGCGCAGATAAGGCATAAAAAACATGCTGCCGATATTAAATTCTACTTCTCTTTCCAATTGTTTCTGCCTTATAAAACCCAGTAGCGATTCGAATAAAAAAGCTGCAACACCAATCATCAGAACATTTTTGTCAACAGTGGTAACACCAAAATCTATCAACAGAAATATACAATACCCCAAATGAAAAAACCCATAATGCACCAAAAAGAACCAGGCTGTGCACCCTTTATTTTTTTCTGTTACTGGGGCATCATTCAATTTAAAACTTCCAGCACCATAATTTCTTATGGTAAGTAGATCCAGAAAATTGAATAAGCCAATGATAATACTTTGCATCCAGTATATCCAAACAATCGTAACAAACCCTTCCTGATGAGTTTGATAATACCAGATACAATAAAGGTTACCTGCCAGCAGACACAGAAAGGAAGGATTGCCAAAATACTTTTTAAGCATCAGTATCAATTGAAAAGTTAGATGGTTAAAAATAAAGAAATAAGCCAAACGCAGGCATACCCTGCAAAAGGTATTCTCTTCCGGCAAAACTTTCGCTTTTTAAACGATCTGGGTTTCTTACTTTTTGCCGTATAGCGTTTTAGAATATGTTCGGGGTGCTGCACCATTGCCGAATATAGATGTAAAGCACAAGAGTGCGACGCAACGAAAGACCAATAGTAGCAATGCAGTTACGGCCCAAAAAAATTAGTCGGGGAACATCGTCTTATCCAGCCCCGGAATAACATTGAGGGCGTTCTTGTAGTAAATTTTTTTAAGTATTTCGTCTGGCAGGCCCATGCCGTACATGCTCCAGAATGCGTGGTATTTTTTGTGGTACGGAAAGTATTCATCGTCTGTTTCCAGCACCCTGAAATAGGTAGCGTATTCGGTGGGTACCCAGCTGTCTTTACCAAATAGAATGCGGTCCTGGTATTTTTCAAAAAATGCTTTGGCGGCCTTTGGCTGGCGGCCAATCTCCGCTATTACGGCACCAAATTCGGTATAAACATTGGGCATTTCATCGAGCATTTTACCAAGTGTGGTAAGGTCATTTGCATACCAGCCAAAGTGTGCCGCAATAAATTTTGTGTTGGGGTGTTTTTTAAAAATATGGTGCTGTTCAGTTATCAAATCCTGCCACGAAGGCCCGTTTTTATCACGTTTTCGGTCAGGGTGTGTGGCAATCTCCAGCCAGCGTTCATTGTGCTCATCTTCCGGATCCCAAAAAGATTTTGGATCGGCTGAATGAATAAGCACCGGAATATTTAGTTCGCCGCATTTATCCCAAACAGCATCCAAACGTGGATCGTCAATATGTATCAATGCACCCTTCTCATCTTTAAAATCCATGCCAAGGTCCTTATAAATTTTTAAACCTACAGCGCCGGCTTTTACATCGCTTACCAGTTCTTTTACCGTTTTATCTGTCCAGTTAGCATCGCCAAAACCTACAAAAGAAAGATTGGTAAAAAAAATAAGGCGTCTGGTTCCTGTTTCACTAACCCTATCAATTGAGCGCACTAAATAACTGTGGTCGTTTACATCAAAATCACCATTTACTTTGCCCGGCGTTCTTTTATAGGCTTTACCACTTAAGTTCACCATTACTTTAAGGTTAAGGCTGTCCATTTCTTTGTATAGCTCATTAATATCCTGCGATGGCACATCCCACTGATGATTGTGAACATCTATAAAAGGAAACTTTGCATGCGTGGTAATATGCTGCGGAACCTTAAGTGTAGAAATTGGGGCATATTTTTCAAAATCCATTTTGGGCTTTTCTTTCTGTCCACAGGCCGAAGCAACTAAAATTATACAACAAGTAATGGTAGCAGAATAACGGTTATGCATATGCGTCTTTCTTTTTGTGAAGATCTTTACAGTATTAACTTCCTGGCAATGTATTACGTATTTTATTAACTAAAACATTTAATACATGGCTGGCATTGTAGATATTTTTTTTGGAGCCCGGCAAATATTTTCATGGCATCGTCTGTTGCGTCGCACTCGTGTACAGCAAAACATTATTGAGCAGCGCGAAGAAGCCTTTATAAATTTGCAGCCCCCCAGGAATATTTTATTACGGCAAGACTAATTTTCCTGTTTGCTTAGAAAATCTTTTTTCAGGTCACTCCAAACACTGTCAAAACCCTGCGCTTCATCCTTTTTCCAGCGTTGCAGTTTTGCAACCATTTTCTGGTTGCGTTCTTCCTTTGCCTCATCGAAAAACAGTTTTATAAAATCACTGTCCTGTTCAAAAGCAATTTGATTATATAGCTCTTTAAGAGATCGTTCTTTTGCCGTATTGCTGTTGGCAATTGCTTTTTCCATTTCTTCCCTTAGTAGCACTTTTTCATCGTAGCTACCATTGGGTAACAGTGTTTTGGCAATTACCGGCATCAGTTCTATTAAAACCAGAATTATTATTAGCAAATAATACCGGAATTGCGCGGCACTATTGCTTTCTATAAGATTGTGCAGCGCCTCTACCCGTGTAAGAAAACCATCATTCAGCAATGAGTTAAACGCCTGAAGTTCTTTTTGTTTGGCTGTTTCTATTGCCACCAGCCCGCTGTCAATGGATTGAATTTTGGGTAGCGTAGCCGTATTTAGCCGGCTGTATTCGCCATCGAGCTTTTCATACTCATTCTGTTTAGCTTTAGCAATATCTTTTAAACCAATTTTGCCGCTGCCACCAGTACCGTCTGTTTCTGCAATAAAATTATTACGGGCCTGGGCAACTTCGATATACTTGCTATCAAGCTGAAACTGTAATAAATTTTTTTGCTGCTGCAGGTCATTTTTTTGTATTGCATAAAGCGAATCCTGCTGTTGTTTTTTATCTCGTTTCTTCTGCTCATTATCCAGTGAAATCTGAACATGTATTTCTTTGTCGAACAAATACAGTAATGCCGGTTGTGCCATAAATGTACCAATGGTTAATGCCAGTGCACCACGAATGAGCAATGGTCCGGCTTTTCTTTTATTTTGGGCATTAATACCTTTTATCAATGCCCTGTCGATGCTTAAAATAATACCCCCCATAAAAACGCCCAGCATCACTGCAAAAAACACATTGCTAACTACTGTACTAAAAAAATAGCTCCATGCCAGCGTAGCAAAAAGCCAGGTGCCAAGTACCGTCATGCCGGTAATAGCGTAGCGGTTGCGGTCTATTGTGCAGCCGGCAATTAATTCCTGTTCTGCAGTAGACAACCACAATAGGAATTTAGTAAAGCCGGACGGCTGATAACTTTCCCTTTGGGAAAGCGGTTGCTCTTGCTGTTGCATAGCAGTTGGATTAAACTTGAAATAAGATTATTAAAATGGTGGTTAAAGCGGGAGACTGTAAAGGAACGAAGGAATAAGGACTGTTAGTGTTCCACCCGAAAATAATATTGTGAAATGTTTCTGAAAATCTCATGTAGCACAGGGTTTCGGCAGGCCGGCAATTAAAAAGGGGTTGGCTATTTTCCGCCAAATTTATGGATACAAAAATCCGAAAAAACAGGTAGGTGGCAAGGCTTGGCTGCCGGTCAAAAATATGCATTACAAGCATGCGACCACCGCCAAGGCGGGGCAAGCTGTAAGTTAAGACACCATGTATGTCAGCTACCGGGCTAAAAAAAATGAGGCAACCAGCTAAGCCTGAAGAGGTTAAATATGAAATAATTACCAGCATTAAGGGCTTTTTTCCATTGGTACTTTATCGTAAATCTTAAAACGGCAATCTCGATCCAATCCCTACCTTTGCCGCTCAAATTTTACGATTTACTTATGAACATGGATAGAACCACGGTGATTGGTATGGTGCTGCTGGCAATATTATTTTTTATGTTTTTCTGGTACACCAATAAACAGCAGCAGGTAATTGCAGACTATCAAAAACATATTGCAGACTCTACCCAAAAGGCCAATGATGCCAAAATAAAACCAGCCGATAAAGCCGCCGCTTATTCCGATTCGCTGCACAGGGACTCTGTTTCAAAAATTTCTGCAGCGGGTAATTTTGTTCAGGCTGCCAACGGTACCGAGACATTGACAGTAGTGGAAAATGATCTTATTAAAGCTACTTTCAGCAACAAGGGCGGTATTTTAAAAAGCGTTCTGTTAAAAAAATATATGGGGCTCGACAGCATGCCAGTAATGCTCTCCGGTGCCAAAGACGATAAGTTGGGTTATACCATTAACACGGCACCTAACCAAAGTGCAGAGACATCTACTTTGTTTTTTGGAGACGCACAGATTACAAAAAACGGCGACAGCACACAAACGATCGCTTATACGCTGAACAATGCAGGCGGCGAAAGTATAATGCACCAATATATTATACGCTCCGGCAATTATATGATTGACTGGAACATTGTTTTGAATGGTGCAGACAGGCTCCTTACCGCCAATGCATTAAACCTTCACTGGAATATAGAAATGCACCAGCAGCAGGTTTCGCATTTATACGAAACACAGCAATCGCTCCTGGCTTACTATTATGGAGCCGACGGATTTGATTACAGCAGTGCCGCAGCAGGTGCCAATGTTACACTCGAAAAACCGGTTGACTGGTTTGGCTTTAAGCAGCAATTCTTTAATACTTCCATTGTTTCTAAGAATAAGTTTGCCAGCGGTACCGCACAGATGACCGTGCTGCCAGATACGGTTACCCAGCTTTACAACGCATCTGCAAGTATGAAAATACAGTTACCCGGCGCAGCCACTACAACTGTACCAATGCAGTTGTATTATGGACCCAATGAATATTATACCCTAAAGGATTACAACAATGGTATGGAAAACCTTGTAAATCTGGGCAGCGGTATTTTTGCATTTGTAAAATACATTAACCGCTGGGCAGTAATGCCGGCTTTTAATTTCTTTGCAAGCTTTATAAACAGCTATGGCTGGGTAATTGCCTTGCTTACACTGCTAATACGTGGTGTAACTTCTCCGCTAACTTATAAGAGCTATTTAAGCGGCGCCAAAATGCGTGTGCTAAAACCCGAACTGGATACTTTGAAAAAGAAGTTTGGCGCAGACCAGCAGGGTTTTGCAATGGAGCAAATGAAACTCTTTCGCGAGGCTGGTGTAAACCCGCTGGGTGGTTGTATGCCTTCGTTGCTGCAGATACCTATTTTCTTTGCGTTGTATAGTTTTTTCAGTTCTAATATAAGTTTGCGGGGGCAAAGTTTTCTGTGGGTAAAAGACCTTTCTTCTTACGATGTGCTGGCACATTTGCCATTTACCATTCCGGGTTTTGGCGATCATATCAGTTTCTTTACTTTAACCGCAGTAGCAACCAGTTTCGTAATTTCTATTTACAACATGAGCATGACGCCAACGCAGGATAATCCGGCTATGAAGTATATGCCGTATATCTTTCCGTTTGTTTTGTTGTTTGTGTTTAACAAACTCCCTTCTGCATTAACATGGTACTACACCGTTTCAAATATCATTACGCTTGGTATTCAGTTCACCATTCAAACGTATATTATTGACCACGATAAAATACTAGCACAAATGGATGCAAAACGTAAAGCCCCAAAAAAGGTGAGCAAGTTTCAGGAGAAATATGTGCAGGTAATGGAAACGCAGAAAAAAGTGCAGCAATTGAAAGATAAAAATCAGGGTAAAAAGTAATAGGTAATAAGTTGTAAGTATAAAGTAACAGGTATTAAATTTTTTAAGAGTCCGCATTTATTGCGGGCTTTTTTAATACAAATACAGAGCGTAATACCAGCTAATATTTTCATAGCATCTATGTTGCGTCGCAATCCGTTCATCGGTTGTAACGCTGCGCAGCTGTGGGGTTCCGTTACAAAGGATTGGGCTTTTGGCATCTTCTCATTGCACAAGAGGGTTAAGCATCAGCAGCGCCTTTTTGCAGTGCTGAATATTGATTTGAGGTACAAGAGTGCGACGCAACAAAAGCTTAACAGAAAAATAAATGCCAGGCCCAAAAAATAAACCTATGGCTGTTTTACCTGTAAATATTGCTGCAGGGCTTTTACATAATCTTCAAATGCCTGAATACCACTTTTGGTTATTTTGCAGGTGGTGTGGGGGTAGTTATTTTTAAATTCTTTTATAACATCGATATAGCCGGCTTCTTTTAGTGTTTGAACCTGCACGCTGAGATTGCCGGCGGTGGCATTTGTTTTTTCTTTTATAAAAATAAAATCAGCCTGCTTTACACTAATGAGCAAACTCATTACTGCAAGCCGTAGCTGCGAATGTAATATGGGATCTAATTCTTTAAACATCCACTCCTTTTAAATACTTTCTCCTTAGAATAATACCAGGGATAAGCCACATAGCCACTGAAGATAATGCCATTAGAAGCAGATCTGTTTTTATACTGGTATAAACGCTGATGATGCAACAGATCCAGCACAAAATACCGCCATACAACATGGGTTTAAACTTTGTTATGCCGCCGGTTAAAATAGATGGCATCCCGTACAACATTAAAAACAAGGAGGTGGAATAACTAGCATAGTTGAATGTAATTTCGTGCGGGCCTTTAAGCTTATTGTAATCCTGGAAAATAGGATTTAGATGTGCTACAATTGCCGCATTTATATTGATGAGCAGAAAAATTGAAATACCAAAACAGGTCCAGATATAACTGAGGGCTACTTCTTCGTATTTTAAAACTTTACGTATTCTGCCTTCGCGGATAGAGATAAAAACCTGTGGAATAATAGCGATAAGGGTTAACAGCCAGATATCGAAAGGAAGATCAAAATTAAATTGAACCTGTAAAAAAGTTACCAGGGAGCAAAAGGTAATAACGCCGCCCCACAAAATGGGGCCGATGCCTGTATCGTAATAAGAGCCTTTTGCTTTGTTGATCATTTGCTGTATTAACTGCAGGCTTTCCTGTTCGGTTAATTGCTTTTCTTCAGCCATATTATTGTAGTTTTCTATATTGTTGCATTCTTAATAAATGACCGGGAATGATATAGCTTATTAAAATAGCCAGAGCAAGCAAAATTATTTGTGCATCAAAGCTGAAGTATGCAGTGATTGCGGCTAAAGGAAAACAAACAATACCTCCTATAATTAATGGCCGGAATTGTATTAATGATCCCGAAACATAAGTTCCAATGCCATATAATAAAATATAAAAAGGGTAGCAATACTGCCATCCCATTTTAATAAATATTAAACTCAGTATTAAGAAAGAAAACCCAATAGCTGTCCACAAATATTTATTAGCATCATTTATAAATGTCTTTACCTGCTCTGTTTTGTGATCTCTGGACACGAAATAAAAATGCACAACCAAAGCAACAGGGGTAATAAACCACGCATAAAAATGATTGGGGTAATCCAATATTACTTTAAGGTAATATTGAAGCAGGCAGCCAATCATTACGGCCCATCCCCAAAGTAAAAAAAAATGACTTTTGTCACCAATGGAATGTTTAGTAGTTTCAATCATCGATTGGATAAGCTTTAAGCTTTCCTTTGGCGAAAAATCATTTTCATTTTCCATAATTCAAATTTGATCTTAATGTTTGGGGCCGCACTATTTTAACCCGAAATATTCTGCACAGACTTTGCACTTTTCCCGGGCGCAAATTTTTTAAGAAATTTACCAATCAATATGCCTCCTGCCACAGAAGGCAGCAGCCATAAAATCCATTGCATATTGATCTGTACATTTACTACCAGAAAAGCCGTGTAAGATGCAATTAAGGCCCCCATCATTCTTGTTATATGGCTGGTAATCCAAAATTGTTTTATTGTTTCTTTACCAGAGAACAATTTGTAATCCATTCTTGCAAAGTTTAAACATACCAATCCAAACACACCAGGTACGAGTGAAAACAAATTACCCTCAACAGCACCTTTTACAGACATGAATAATAGAAACAGGCTAAAACATACGCCAAAAGCAAACAGCCCATAATCAACTCCTGTAAAGGATTTGGAGCGTTTTGCATTATTACGTTTTACCCAAACAATGCGGTAACCGGTTGTTACCATATAGAAAGTAAAACCTCCAACTGCAAAAAGAAAAATGTTTTCATGACCCGGCAAATTACTCATGATCAAAGCCGAAACAGCAGCCGTTAACATACTCACAAAAAATATTTTTCCATTTTGCAAATGGGCTTTCCTGCCTTTAATAACTGCGGCCGCAATAGTGCCGCATATTAAACCAAGCGTACCACCAGCAATATGCAAAACAATAAGTACATTAAACAGCTGCTGCATCGTCTTTTGATTAAGTAAATTAATTGCAAAGTGCCAGTTGCGCCTCTGCTTGTTCTTTGCCCCAGTTTGGATACATCGGTTTTGGCTGTGCTGTTTTATAAAGTTCAAGTGCTTTTTCAAACATTGGTTTTGCTTTGTCTTTGCCGCCGCCAAATTGTTCAGGAGTGCCAAATAAACTCATACCCTGTAAATAATATAACCTTGGGTTGTTTGCGTCGAGTGCCATACCCTTTTGTAGTGCAGCGCCAGCTTCCATGCCGCTCGTTTGCCAGCGTGATTGCGGGTCTACCAACATCTCTTGTGTAGCGGCCATATTGCGCAAACTTTCAATTTCAGATTTGGCAGTATTGTCCGGCGCCACAGCTTCAGCTTTATCGCAGAATGATTTTACCTTTTCTGCATTGGCATCTTTGTCAATAGACTGGTCGCTCCACCCGAGGGTTGTTAACGAAAGCCCCGCATAATAGTATGGAGCCCATTGCGTTTTCTCTGCATCGCCAATTCTTTCGAATGCTGCAGATGCTGCTATATAATCTGCAGATGTTTTTGCGCTGCCCATCATGCCTAACGTTTTTTGCATGGCATCGTTATATTTTTCGCTTTGAGCAGATACGGCAAGCGTACAAAAAATAGCTGTTGTAAAAAGTAATCGTTTCATTTTGTGTTGTGTTTTATTTAATTATTGTTTGTGTTTTATATTAAAAAAAAATTACCAGGCATTTGTTCTTTGTGAGGCTTTGGTTGCGTCGCACTCTTGTACGTTCGAAGCGGGCGGCAGCAAGGCAAAAAGCCAAAGAGTAATAATGAATTTGTCTCGTAAAATCATGCTGTAATTTCACTACTCATCAATGCCGAATTTTGTTTTAACTGTACAAGAGTCCCGCCCAGGCGGGAAGAAAAGCTTCATTCTTATTCGTTAACCCGGTCCAAAATATTTTTCGCTTTTCAACTTCTAAACTTACAGGTTTCCATTAATTGCGTCCTGCGTTCTGTCAACACCCCAGCTTAAGAATACGCCTATAAAATAAAATCTTTTTGCCGGCGGTTCTATGGGCTGTTTGGTTAATCCATTGTACGAATAATTGTAGCCGTACACTGCATTGTAGCCAAGTACATTGGTTACGCTTGCAACAAGCACCCAGAATGTTTTGGCATTTGCTTTACCAACACTAGGCACGTAGTTCATGCTAAAACCAAGGTTTTGAAAATCTTTTGTTTTACCCTGGTCTGCTATGTTATATTTGTTGCCTGCTCCGTTATATACAAAGTTATAATAAGGCCTTCCGGTTGCATAACTATAAGTAAAATTGAAGCCTGTTTTTATGCTGGTATAAAAGCGTTTCATTACCAGGGATGCCGTATGTGTTGCCGCAAAGTTTGGTGTAAGTTCTCCTGGAAAATTGAGGTAATTGCGTTTGGTATCGAGGTAAGAATAACTAACCCAGTAATCAAAGTTTTTGATGCTTTTTTTATCTCTCCAAAAAAACTCAAGTCCTTTGGCATAACCAGTTCCTGTGTTGCTGTAATAGGAATAATAGTAGTTCACCGGTGTTGTTTTAATAAGGTCATCATATTTTTTGTAGAATGCTTCTACCCGGAAAATTCTGTCGGTAACGGTTTTTTGATAGTTGATGATATAATGCGTGGCTTTTGTATAACCAAGGTTGGTTGTATAGATAAGTTGTGTATTCTCGGGCTTTTGATAAAACACACCATATGCTGCCGAAACCTGTGCACCTTTTCCAACCTTATAAGCAAGTGATAAACGCGGCGCCAGGTTGGTTTTATTTATGATAGAAGAATGTTCGAAACGGCCGCCAATTTTTGCTGCAAGCTGGTTGGTTATATAAATGTCTGTTTCTGCAAACAAAGCCTGGTAATTGTCTTTAAGTTGATAGATTGTATCATTGAAATTGTTGTTGTTAACCGCGTACATATATTCGCCGCCAAACCGCATGGTGCTTATGCCAAATAATTTTTTCTCGAAAACAGCGCGAACCTGAGATAATTCCTGGCGGCTTGCTATCGCAAAGTTTTTGCTGTAGCCCCAGGGTTTATCTGTAATAAAAACCTGCGTGTTATTCTGATTCTGCAACTGCTGGTTAATATCATCTTTGTTGTTGCTGTAACTTAAGCCGAGGTTCATTTTCCAGCCATGGCCAAGATTGTCTTTCCAGCTAAGATTGTTGTACCAGTTAATATTGTGCAGACCGAAGGCATCTTTTAAATCAGCGCTGTCAATATCAGGCCTCCGTAACCCAAGGTCGTTGGTTGCGAATGTGGTGTAATATTTTACCATGCCGCCGCTTTTGGTTTTAAAACGAAAGTTTGCATCAGCATTGTGAAAGACGGGCATTTTAAAATAATCGGGTGTTTGCTTTACAATATTGAAATAAGCAATAAGGTTTACGTAATTATAGTTTACGCCCCAAGATGATTTTTTATTCTTCGAAAGTTCCTGTATACCTGCGCCAACAATTATCGGGGAAATGGATGCGTTGATGGCGGTTTTCTCAGGCAGGTCAATCGATTCCAGTATTAATGCAGAAGACAAAGCCTGCCCGTACAATGCAGAGTAACCGCCGGTGCTGAAAACTGTTCCTTTAAATAGAAAAGGCTGAAAGCGGCCTCTGGTGGCAATATCCGGAACACTGGTACCGTAAGGGTTGTTTACGAGCGTACCGTCAATAAACTGCTTGGTTTCGTAGCCCGCACCTCCGCGAACGAACAAACCCTCCTGCTCGCCAACCTGCTGTGCGCCGGGTAATGTTTTTACTGCTGAGGTAATATCAGCATTACCTCCCCCAACCGTTACAACATCCAGTGAGCTTAACACAGTTGCGGCCCGCTTACTGTCGCCTGCCGCAAATGACCCTGCGGTTACGGTTACGGCTTTTAATTCATCCAGCAGTTCCTTCAGTTCTACATTAATAACAATTGGCACTGCGCCGAGTGTATAATTTTGCACGAAGGGTTTATAACCAACATTGGTAATGTTTATAATAAATTCGCCTTTTTCTGTAGTGGTAAAAGAAAAGTTACCAGCCGAATCGGCTACACTTCCATCGTAAGAATCTTTTATTGAAATAGCCGCTCCTGGCAAAGGCCTGCCCCTGTTGTCTTTTACATTTCCACTTATTTTTATTTGTGCAGAACCTGCAATAACACTTGTTGCAAGTAAAATCAGCAGTAACATTTTTTTCATAAATTGACTTTCGAAACACAAACATAGAGTAGTTTATAAAATAAACCAAAATAATTTTTGGAATAATTTATTAACGGTTGAACGTTTTTATTCTGCAGTTCCGTTTCTCTTTAAATGCTGCCAATCGTTTGCTATATTTTTTTGCCAGGCTTTAATACTACTATGTAGCTTCGTTGTGTCACTCACTTGTACGGCTGTACAATGTGGCAGCAATTTGCCGCCATCATTTAAACTGTACAAGAGTGCGACGCAACGATGTACTATTTATATTCTATTGCTTGGTTCAAAAAATTACAAAACACTAATGAGATTCATAAAGGGTTTTCCAGAAAGGCTTTTAAAAACTATATTTCTTTTATATAACGATGGTCTTTTGGTATTAATGATTAGTTTAGTTTTTTACAAATGAAAATATTTATACAAAGAATTCGTTTGAATCACGATTGTGCCGTGTAACAATAACGAGCATTTTGCAAATTCAAAAAACCAGAAACAAAATTCATGAAGCTGTTATCAACGATTGCATGGTTCTACCTTGTTGTATTATTCGCTGGCTGTAAAAGTAAAGATGTAACAAAACCCGATCCTACGCCGGTGCAGGTTAGTATTATAACAAGTGCAACGGTAACTATTAATCCAAATCTTACCGCTCCGCTAACAGCCTACATTGCATTGCAAACAACAGCCTCGTGTAAGGTTTATATTCGCGTGGTGGGAAAACACGGTGCCGATTCCGATGTAGATTTTCAGTTCGAGGATATGAATACACTGCACATAATTCCGGTACTTGGCTTGTATGCTGATTTTGATAATACCGTTGAGCTAACTTTAAAAGATGCCGCTGGTAAAGAACTGGAGAAGAAAACGGTTATGATTAAAACTTTGCCTTTGGTGGCTGGTTTACCTGCAGTTACCATCAATACCAAAAACACTTCCCTGATGCAGGAGGGAATGACCTTTGTAAGTTATTTTGGATATGCAATTAACGCTACACCACAAACGCCGTGTATGTTTGACTCCTACGGCGATATAAGGTGGTATGCAGATTTCAGTAAAACCACCACCCTGTTCAACTTGTTTTATGATGATGGCATGGAAAGGCTGAAAAATGGTAACCTTTATTTTGGCGATGGCAACACGAACAAAATATATGAGATGGATTTTTTAGGAAAGGTGGTAAATACCTGGGAAATGCCCGGCTACGGTTTTCACCACAATGTACAGGAAAAACCCAACGGCAACTTTTTAGTTACCGTAAGCAAACAGGGCAGCCCTACTGTAGAAGACCACATTATTGAAATTGACCGAAACACGAAACAAATTATTAATGTTTGGGACCTAACACACAGCCTTCAGTATAGCCGCCAAACTCTTAATGACAATACCGTGGACTGGCTGCATGTAAATGCGGTATTGTACGATTCAACCGATAATACGATTATTATTTCAGGACGAACACAAGGGATCGTAAAACTCGATTATAATAATAATGTGGTATGGATAGCTGGCTGCCATAAAGGCTGGGGTACAGCAGGCAATGGCGTAGATCTTAATAATGTCTTACTACAGCCGCTCGATAATAACAATCAGCCAATAACAGATGCTTCCGTTTTAAATGGCGATACCAATAGTCCGGATTTTGAATGGAACTGGTACCAGCATGCACCACTAATAATGCCCAACGGGCACATCATGCTTTTCGATAATGGTACCGGCAACAGGAATTTTGGTAACTCCCCGCAATACAGCCGGGCTGTAGAATATGAAATAAATAAAGCCAATAAAACCATTAAACAAATATGGCAATACGGCAAAGAACGTTACTTGGAGACATTCTCACCCATCTGCTCCGATGTTGATTTTTATCCGGATAATAACCATGTAATATTTTCATCGGGTGTTATCAGTAATAATTCTGTTGCGTACGGCAAAGTGGTAGAGTTAGATTATACTTCTAAAAATGTAATATTTGAAGCCACTATTACTCCGCCGAAAGCCTTTTACGGCATTACTTTTCACCGGACAGAACGCATGAAATTGTATCAATAAAAAGGGGCATCTGTAATTTAAAAAACTACTTTTTCAGAAATTTTAGATCCCCTTTTTATGCAAATGCAAAAGTCCTTTTATACCGTTCAATCGTTTAGTTCGTAATTTTTTTATGATACCAGCTACTACATTTCATAGGATCTTCGTTGCGTCGCAATCCGTTCATCAGTTTTACTACTATTGAGCTTGCTGTTTACTAAGTTTAAAACGCTGGTAATGCATCTACGCCTCCAAAGTTATTTTACTATTTCCCTTTAGCGGTGTACGGTAAACCCAGTAAGCACCAATCATCGAGACAAGAACGGTAATAAGATAGAACAGCAGGCTAATAGAAACACTCTCCTCTTTATTTAGTAAAAATTGCGTACTGCCCCACAGAAATATAAGTTCTCTTGCGCCAAGACCGCCAATGGTAAAAGGTAAAATAGCCACAATAGAAGAAAGCAGAAATAAAAGAATATACTCGGTGTTGTTTGCCTGCAAATGAAGTGCCTTCATTATACTGTATGCGCAAAAAACCTGTAGCCCCTGCACTGCAAGCCCCATCCACAAAGTGGGAAGGAACCCCTTTATAAACGAGGGGAAGAACTGTTTTATAAGAAAGTAATAAGCCGCCAATGCCGGAACTATTGCAATTATCAACAGTAAAGAATAATTTGCTCCGGCATACACAAAATAATAATAAATACCGGCCAGTATTCCCAGACCCACTACCCCGCTTATACGGTCAAGCAATACTGCAGCAGTCAGCAGTTTTGCAGGCTGGCTGTATTTTTTATTCAGTAATATAATTTTGTAAGCATCACCACCAATACCCCCCGGCAGAAACAAATTATAAAACATACCCAGCCAGTAAAGTTTAAGGTTTGATCTTTCAGAAAGCCCAAGGCTGATGTTATTGAAATAAACATTGAGCCGGAACGATGAAACTACTTTTGATGCAGTAAAAAAAACTGTTGCAACTGCAAGCCAGAACAAATCACTTCGTTTAATAGTTGCCCAGCTTTGGCTCCATTCTATTTTGTTGCTTACATACCACAGGCACAGCCCGGTAATAATCAACTTCAGCATTAACTTAACAAAGGAGGGAATTTTTTTTGCTGCAGGCATTACACTTGCTCATTTACCGTTTCTTCAAATTTTTCTCTGGCGTCAGGAGACTTGCCGTTTTTTTCATTCCAGAGGTTTCTAACCTGGTAGGTTTTTTTATTACCCGATTCGTAATAAGTGCGCATACTTACTTCAGCTAAAATACCAATGGTTATAAGTTGTATGCCCCCCAGTAAAAGTATCATGCCCAGCAGCAGCAGGGGTTTACCCCAAATATCTTCGCCCATTATTTTTAAAATGAGCATGTAAATATTTATAAGCACCCCCAGGAACAAACTTATAAAACCAAGCGTTCCAAAAAGATGCATTGGCTTCTGGCTGTAGCGGCGAAAAAAAACCATCGTAACCAGGTCACTCATTACCCGGAAAGTGCGGCCCAGCCCATATTTGGAAACACCAAACTGCCGGGGATGGTGCTTTACATCAACCTGCACAATTCTTGCACCCTGCATACTTGCCAGTACCGGAATAAAACGGTGCAGCTCGCCGTAAAGGCCAAGATCCTCTGCAATTTCATGTTTAAAAATCTTAAGTGTGCACCCATAATCCTGAATGTAAACTTTGGTCATGCTGCGTATAAGGGCATTGGCTATTTTACTCGGAATCTTTCTTAGAAACATTCCGTCTTTCCTGTTCTTCCGGTTACCTGCAACCACATCCCAGTCTTCCGCTATCAGCTTGTCCAGCATAAACGGAATATCGGTCGGGTCGTTCTGAAGATCCCCATCCAGCAAGGCAATATATTTACCGGTACTGTAATCAATACCAGCAGCCATTGCCGTACTTTGACCATAATTCTTGCGAAGTTCTACCAGCACAATACGATCATCTATCAGTTCTTTTATTTTTTTGCGTGTGGCATCACTTGAACCATCGTCAACAAACACCACTTCGTAATCTATTCCCCGCAGCGCATTGCGTATGGCATCAACCAGCGGATATATATTATCCTCCTCGTTCATTACCGTTATTACAACAGAAAGTTTACGCATAAAAATTTATTTGCGTGGCAAAGGTAGGCGAAGTGAGGTTAAAGCCGAAGCGCCAAAAGAGAGAAAGGGAATTATTGATAGGGGTTAGAAAGATATGCTCCCAGCCAATCTTCTCATGGCAGCTTCCTTGGCCGAGTAGGGCAAGGTATTACAACCTCACCCTCTCACAGAACCGTACGTGATAGTCTCCTGTTATACGGCTCTTACCGGTCTTTTTAGTTTAGAAAGATGTTTGCCCCCAATACCAGTGTTTGAACAGGCATCTGTGATGTACAGTGATTTGTGTACTTGTGCATTTGCTTCTATGTACCCGCTTTTGTGCTGCTTGGCATACCATTTTTCTATTTGCCTATTGATGGGGCTAAACACTTTACTCAATTCCAATGGCCGGAACTTACCATAGTAGTTTATCCATCCTCTGGATCGCTGCCTGATACATTGGCTTATTTCCATGTGTGTTTTACTGGTGTCTTTAAACACTTTGTTTTCTCTTAGCCATGTCTGTATCCTCTTTACTGCTTTGCTGCTGATACCCGGTGAAAACGTTCCTATTACCCGTCCATCTTTTGTACTTGCTTTGCGTGGTTTAAAACGGTATCCTAAAAAATCAAAACTTTTGTTTGGATATTCATCATCACTCCCCCATTTCTGACACTTGACAATCTTTGTTATCTCTGGATGCAGCGTTAATCCGCTACTTTTGACCTTACAATTTGTGCTGTTTGTATCTTTTCACCCGCTTCCCTTTCGTACGTCTTCAATCCTGTCTGCGGTCGCTTTTACCTATTCGTTCCCCTTGGTATTATCAGGTTCTCCTGTTCCATTGTTTAGCCTGTGTACGCTTCTTGCCTTCTCTATACCGTACACCATACAGCCAGTATCAGTTTATATCCGCTCTACTCTTTCACAACATGCGACGGAATGTTGCTTTCGATGTAAACTTTCAAGTTTTCGATATCTCATCAAAGGTTCAATTGCGTTCAACTCGGTTACACGTAACTAACCGCTAACGTTCAGCACCTCGCCCCTTAGAGTAAAGCACCTTAGCGTGGTTTGATAGATTTGTAAGACCAACTCTACCGATAGCTCATTCTCTTGTATAAGAAACCCTATCATCTAAACAACAGCTTACCAGGACACAACGTCGCA
>JBBRDW010000026.1:0-43325 GCA_038203525.1 Chitinophagales bacterium
CTGTTTCCAACCGATCTTGGTTTGGTGGTTACCGATTTTTTAAACCAACATTTTAATGATGTAATGGATTATGGTTTTACTGCAAAGATCGAAGGCGAGTTCGATGAAATTGCAGATGGTAAACAACTATGGACAAAAATGGTGGATGGCTTTTATAAACCATTCAAGAAAGACATTGATAACACTATGGAAACCGCCGAGCGGGCAAAGGGTGAAAGAGAGCTTGGCATAGACGAAGCTACCGGTAAAAAAATTATTGCACGCATGGGCCGCTACGGACCAATGATTCAAATAGGCGATGCAGGCGATGAAGAAAAACCACGCTTTGCAAAATTAAAATCTACGCAGAGTATAGAAACCATCAGCATGGAAGATGCGATGGAACTTTTTAAACTGCCACTTACACTTGGCGAGCACGAAGGAAAAGAAGTTTCGGTAAATGCCGGCAGGTTTGGGCCGTATGTAAAATGGGGTGAAGAATTTATTTCGTTACCGCGGGGCGAAGAACCTTTAGAGGTTGATATGGACCGTGCCATTGAGTTAATTAACAGCAAACAAACGGCAGATGCACCCATTGCAACGGTGGAAGGCAAACCCGTAACAAAAGGTAAAGGAAGGTTTGGTCCGTTCATTAAATGGGACAATCTTTTTATCAATATTCCACGTGCTTATAATTTTGACACGCTCACACAAAAAGATTGCGAAGAGCTAATCGAAAAGAAACTCGAAAAAGAAAGCAACCGTTATATACAGCAATGGCCCGAAGAAAAAATTTCTCTTGAGAATGGCCGCTGGGGCCCGTTCATACGCTTCGGCAAACAGATGCTTAAAATAACAGGCCGCAAAGCAGAGAATGAAAAATATACTGCCGAAGACCTTGCTGTAATTCCCATTGATGCCATAAAAAAAATGATAGAAACACAAATGCCCGATGCGTTTGTAAAGAAAGCCGCGAAGAAAACTGCAGCACCAAAAAAAGTGGCGGCGAAGAAAGCGGCACCAAAGAAGAAATAAATATTGGTTCAATAAATTTTTATAAATGCCTGCTAAAATAGGCGGATATTTTTTTGGGCCAGGCAGAAGCAACTCTATGATGCTTTTCTTGCGTCGCACTCTTGTACGTTAGGGAATTTTATTGGGCTTTTATAGCAGCGAAGATTGAAGCGAATGACGTTCGTAAAGCAGCCAATATTAGCAAAATCAACAATTGAATTAATGAAAGTTACACATCTTTAAACCTTTTGCTAATTTACAAATTGAATCGACATTGTAAAGCTACACTCATCTTAAAATCGATCACAAAAAATGATAGAAACGGAACGGCTTATTTTAATGCCATTAACATACGACCAACTCGTTAAATATATTAAGGCAGACAATTCTTTGGAAATTGAATTAAAGCTAAACGAAACATCAAGGACTATTTCACCTGAACTTAAAGAGGCCTTAGAAGAAACGATTTTACCAAACGTAGCAGACAAGACTAATGACTATCTGTACTCAACTCTTTGGACTGCAATTTCAAAAGAAGCTAACAAAATGGTTGGCGACATTTGCATTGTAGGTGAACCCAATTCAAGCGGAGAAATTGAAATCGGTTATGGCACTTATGACGAATTTCAGAAAAAAGGGTTTATGACAGAAGCTGTTGGTGGAATAATTAAGTGGGCAAAATCTCAGCCTAAAGTATTTTCAATAATAGCATCTACCGACAAAGACAATATTGCTTCTCATACAATTCTGAAAAAGAACAATTTTTTAAAAGTAAGTGAGTCAGAAACTAAGTACAATTGGAAATTAATTCTAAAAAGTAATAAGAACACTAACGAGCTACAATAACAACGAACCCCCCTTCGCGGATATTGGTTGCCGACCACCATGATTTCGCCTCCATCTACGCACCGTTAAAAGCTCAATATATTTCCAACTGTATAAGAGTGCGACGCAAGTAAAGCTTGATAGCTGTACCAATGCCGGGCCAAAAAAAGGCTGTTTAAAATCATGCATTAAGCTGTATTACTATTAGTAAACTTGTTCACATTACGGGCGAAGGCTTGGGTAATCCACACATCTGAATAAATATGCCTTTGAAAATTTCTCAAACTTCATTTAGTTTACAGTGTAGAAAATTTATGGACCAAAACAGGGAAATATCTGCCTTATTTACTTTGATAGACGATCCAGACGAAGAAGTGTTTTCGAACGTTTCGGAAAGGATTGTCCATTATGGTCGCAGCATTATACCCAACCTGGAAGATCTTTGGGAGAACACGCCCAGCGATGATGTGCAGGAGCGTATAGAAATGCTGATACACCGGCTGCACTACACCGACCTTATAACCGATTTTACTGAATGGCGCGACGGTGCTTACCACGATCTTTTAATTGGCGCTTTGCTGGTGGCCAAGTTTCAATACCCAGATCTGTACACCACGCCGGTACTGCAGGAGATAGAAAAGGTAAGGAGAACGATCTGGCTCGAGCTGAACAGTTTTCTTACACCGATGGAGCAGGCTAATGTTATAACCAGTATACTTTACAATTACTGCAACCTTAAAGGCACCGAAACGGCTTATACAAACCCCGATATTTTTTTCCTGAACAAGGTAATACAAACCAAAAAAGGCAACTCGTTTTCAAATGGCATTCTTTATATGGTGCTTGCAGAGCTGCTCGACCTTCAGGTGAGGGCCATTAATATACCGAAGCAGTTTATACTCGCTTTTTTTGATACCGATTGCGACCCCTCGGTTTACAGCAGCGACCACCGTAAAAACATTCACTTTTATGTAGATGCCGCCACGGGCCAGCCTTTTACCCATAGCGATATAGATAATTATTTTAAAAGAATCTCCGTACCGGTAACACCATTTTATTTTAAACCGCTGTCTAAATTAAGGATCATTCAACTGTTGATTGAGCAGGTTTCCCTATGTTTTGACACTCCCGAAATGCTTTATAAAAAAAGCGAATTGGTGCACCTTTCCGCGCTGCTCGATCATTGATATTATCACAATTATCAAAAGCAAAAATCTAAAATCTGCTAACTTGCAGCCATGTCTAAAACAAAAACCAAAGAAAAGCCGGTTATACTAATTACAAACGACGACGGAGTATCTTCCCCCGGTATTAAAGCACTGGTAGAAGCTGTAAAACATTTGGGCAAAGTGGTGGTGGTGGCACCCGACAAACCCCAAAGTGGCATGGGCCATGCCATTACTATCGGCCATCCTTTGCGCATGCATGCAGTTCATTTATTTGAAGGTATTGAAGCATACCAATGCAGCGGCACTCCGGTTGATTGTGTAAAACTTGCCGTAGATAAAGTGCTGCGCCGTAAGCCCGATATTTGCCTCAGCGGTGTAAACCATGGCGCCAACCACAGCATAAACGTAATCTATAGCGGCACCATGAGCGCCGCACTGGAAGCATCTATAGAAAGCATACCCAGCGTGGGTTTCAGCCTGCTCGATTATAGTATTGAAGCCGATTTCGGTGGCGCAAAAAAATATGCAGCCATACTGGTAGAACATTTATTGAAGAAAAATTACGACAAACATCTTTGCCTTAATGTAAACATACCCGCCGTTGACGAAAGCCTGTTACAAGGTATAAAAGTATGCCGCCAGGCCTATGCCAAATACGAAGAAAAGTTCGACGAACGCAACGACCCACACGGCAAAAAATACTACTGGCTTACCGGCGATTTTGTAAACTTCGATAAAGGAAAAGATACCGATGTTTGGGCGCTCAAAAATAATTATGTAAGCGTAGTACCGGTTCAGTTCGATCTTACACATTATGCCCTGAAAGAAAAATTAGAAAAAACATTAATCAAACTCCATTGAAACTAAACCGTTTTATTACCGGGCTTATTTTGGGCATTATTTCACCGGTGCTGGGTATATTAATATTTTATTTCTGGAAAGCAGGTTCTACCCCGTTGCCCGATTTTTTGCAGGTACTTATAAACAATAAAACCCTGCTTACCGCCGCCATCAGTTTCGCACTTTTTGTAAATGCCGCCGTTTTTACCTGGGCAGTTAATGCAGGAAAAGATAAAGCAGCACGCGGTATTTTTCTGGTTACCCTCCTCATTACCATACCCGCAATTATTTTTAAACTATTCTTCAGCAGTTAGGCTTTTAATTTTTTTTTGTACTAAGCTATAATGCTGCTATTAAGCTTCCGTTGTGTCACTCACTTGTGCGTTCGGTAATACTACTGGGCAGATGCAAAGAGGTTTACTATTTTTGCGCAACTGCTTACACCGGGAATGCCGGCAGTTTATTGCCCTTCTGCTTTTGTTGGCGCATCAGGGTCGCCCAATGAGATGCCGATGAACGGATTGCGACGCAAGGAACGATGCCATGAAAAATAAATGCCGGTATCAAAAAAATGAGACCGACATTGCCGGGAATAAAAATGAATGTTGATTAACCACCATGAAAAAAAAGATAGCCTTCTTTACCAAACATACCGCGGCCGGGCCAAGCAGCCGCTACAGAAGCTATCAATATAAAAGCTGCTTTGAACAAGCAGGTTACGAAATTGAATATTACCCGCTCTTTCCGGCATCTTACTTAAAATCTTTATACGAAAAAGGTAAAAAGCCCATGCTTACTTTTTTGTATGCTTACATAAGAAGGTTTTTTCAGGTGCTTTTTTTAAAACATTACGATATAATATTCATTGAATACGAACTATTCCCCTTCACCCCATTTTTCATCGAAAACCTGCTGCTGAAAAACAAAAAAAATATTATTCTTGATTACGATGATGCGGTTTTTCACAACTACGATAAAAGCCCGAACGCTGTAATCAGAAAATTGCTTGGCACCAAAATTTACCGGCTCGTTCATCATGCTGAATATGTTATTACAGGCAGCCCCTACCTTACAGAAGTACTGCAAAAATATGCGCGGCGCATAGTTGAAATTCCTACCAGTGTAGATTACGACCGCTATAACGAAGCAGAAACGACAGCTATTTCCGAAAAAACAAATAATAATTTTCGAATTGGATGGATCGGTTCAAAAACCACAAGCCCAAACCTTCTTTTTTTAATCCCGGCTTTAAAAGAGCTTCAAAAAAAATTTGCAGTGGAGCTGGTACTGATAGGGTTTGATAAGTTTATTTCGCAGGAGTTGCAGGGCGTTAACCATACACTATACGGCTGGAGCGAAGCAACCGAAATACCACTTCTTAAAACATTTGATGTGGGCATAATGCCGCTTACCAACGATATATTTAACAATGGCAAATGCGGTTTTAAACTGATACAATATATGGCCTGCGGGTTACCTACCGTATCTACGCCGCTTGTAGCGAACGTAAAAATTAACCGCTCGGGACTAAACCTGCATGCCACATCTGCTGAAGACTGGATAGCGGCGCTTGAAGAAGTTTACGCAAAAAAAGTTTATTATAGTAATACAGTTGGCGCCTTGAACAGGCAAATTGTGAAGGAATTTTATTCAGTTGAGGCAAATAATAAAGAATTGATAAAAATATTTGAGCAACTAAAATAGGGTTAGCTTTCTTTGCCAAGATTTTATGATTGCTGCTTACTGTTTTGGAATGCTGATTATAAGGTAAATTATTAATCTGCAGAAGAACGCCTGCCTGCGTGAACGCAGTTCAGGCATCGATTGGGGCGCAAGGAATATGCCATGAAAAACATAAGCTGGTATTAAAGAGTGAAAGTGTTGCAGACAGAGCGATGATATTATGAAAGATTTATAAAAAGTGTACCTGCTTTAAGTAAGACAAAAAAATTAAAGATGTGCAGAATTGCTGGTTTCTGGTCTTTGGGTGAAAAGCGTTACGACGATTCGGTAATAACACAAATGGGTCACCTGCTTGAGCATGGAGGGCCTGATGATTCCGGTGTTTATACTGATATTGAGAATGGCATTTACCTGGCATTCAGAAGACTTTCGATAATTGATCTCTCCGCTGCGGGGCACCAGCCCATGCACTGGAATGGCTATACTATATTGTTTAACGGCGAGCTGTACAATTACAATGAAGTAAGAAATGAACTGCTTGCAAAAGGTTACGAATTTAATGGCCACTCTGACACGGAAGTTTTATTAAAGGCCTTTCATGAGTGGGGTACCAACTGCGTCAATAAATTTATTGGCATGTTTGCTTTTGCCATTTGGAACAGCACCAACAAAAAGTTATACCTCTGTAGGGACCGGGTGGGCGTAAAACCCCTCTATTTTTATGAGCATGCCGGATTTATTGCTT
Source organism: Chitinophagales bacterium (assembly GCA_038203525.1). Lineage (GTDB taxonomy): Bacteria > Bacteroidota > Bacteroidia > Chitinophagales > Chitinophagaceae > Limnovirga. Next base: position 6,256 of record JBBRDW010000026.1, read on the forward strand.
TTGCTTCTGAACTAAGAAGCATCATTAAACACCCCGATTTTAAAGGAACCATTAATCATAACAGCACAGCCTATTATCTCCGTTATGGGTATATACCGTCTCCCGCTTCAATCTTTAATGAGGTGGAAAAGCTGCAGCCAGGGCACTGGATGATTATTGACAACACCGGCACCAAAGAAAAAATTCGTTACTGGAACGCTGTTGATAAATTTAATACTGGCACTGCCAGAGCCGTTAAGGATGAGAAAGAATTTTTAAATGAATGTGAAGCGTTGCTTACTGATGCCTGTAAACTGCGTATGGTTGCCGATGTTCCGGTAGGGATGTTTTTAAGCGGCGGCATAGATTCAAGCCTTGTAACGGCACTTTTGCAAAACAGTTCTGCGGCAAAACTGCAAACCTTTACCATTGGTTTTGAAGACAAAAATTTTGATGAATCAGTTCATGCAAAAAAAGTTGCCGAACATTTAGGCACAGATCACACCGAATACATTTGTACTGAAAATGATTTTTTAGCAGGTGTAAGGTTAGTGCCGGAACACTTTGATGAACCTTTTGGCGATAGCTCCTGTATACCAGCATTCCTGGTATCTCAGGTTGCAAGAAAATCCGTGAAAGTAGCCTTATCAGCAGATGGCGGAGATGAAGTGTTTACAGGCTATGTAAAATATTTATACGCAAAGGAAAAGTTTAACCAGTTAAAAAAGATACCACAGTCGCTCCGCGACTTTACAGCCAGCGCTTTACAACACTCATTGTTGCGCAATTCCATTTCGGGCATCAATAAAGCAATAGGCACACCTGTAAAATATATTGACTCAAGAATAAATAAATTTGCAGAGGCTGTTACTGCAAACAATGAAGTTGATTTTTTATCTGTAGCATCTGCTTTCGCAAAAAAAGAGGTGTTATCCGCATTGGGTGTACAAAACGATGCAGTTTATTTTAAGGATGCAGCAACCATACAACACAGCGCCAGCCATATTTACTCAACATTTACTTTGTGCGATATAAATGCATATCTGGAGGGCGACATCTTAACAAAAGTAGACAGGGCATCCATGCACTCCGCTTTGGAAGCTAGAGAGCCATTGCTCGACCACAGGGTTATTGAGCTAATGTTGGGCGTACCAGATGAATATAAAATACGCAACGGGCAAACTAAATGGGTTTTACGATCTATACTTAATAAATATTTGCCTGAGCCGCTTTATAACAGGCCCAAACAGGGCTTTGCACTTCCGGTAAATAAATGGCTGCGCCAACATTTTGCCGGCGATTTGAAAGAAATGGCCAATGACAATATTTTTGCAGAATGTTTTCGTTTAAACCAGGCCACATTAAGAAAAATTACACAGGAATATATTTTTGCAGGTAAAGATGAGAACCATCATTTAATATGGTTTCTCTACGTGCTGCATTCATGGAATAAAAAATGGAACACTTAGCATAATGATAAAAGTATTAAGAATTTTTAACCGGTTTATTATTGGTGGTCCATCGTACAATGTATTTTATCTTACAAAATACATTGGAGCAGATTTTGAAACAAAGCTTATCACAGGTGCGCTTGACGCCGGTGAAACTGAGGCAGATTTTCTGCTATACCAACTGAATGAATTACCGCTGCATGTTGCCTCTATGCAAAGAGCCATAAACCCGGTAAAAGATTTTCAGGCGTACCGCAGCATTAGAAAAATAATCCGGGAATTTAAACCAGACATCGTACACACACACGCAGCCAAACCCGGTACTGTTGGGCGTCTTGCAGCTTTGCACGAAAAAGTACCGGTGGTAGTTCACACTTTTCACGGGCACATTTTTCATTCTTATTTTAATAAAGCCGTTACCAATTTCTTTATACAAATTGAACGAAGCATCGCAAGAAAAAGTACTGCTATTATAGCCATAAGCGATAAACAGAAAGAAGATCTTGTAAACACCTATAAAATAGCCGGTTCAGATAAGGTTAAAGTTATACCGCTTGGGTTTGAACTGGAAAAGTTTAATGACCCAACCGGAAATAAACGCAAAACTTTCAGGCAGGAATTTTTGCTTGACGATGCTACCGTTGCCATAGGCATTATCGGCAGGGTTTGCCCTGTAAAAAACCATGCAATGTTTATCGATGCAATTGCTGCTTTAGTGAAATCGGGCGTTCAAAATTTTAAAGCATTTGTGGTGGGCGATGGAGAATTGAAAACAGAAATGATGGCTTATGCCGCGTCAAAAAATATTTTGGTGGCAGAATCACCTATTCATGATTCAAACGCACAACTCATTTTTACTTCCTGGCGCAAAGACATAGATATTGTAGTTAACGGTCTCGATATTATTACCCTCACTTCGCTAAACGAAGGAACTCCTGTATCGTTGATCGAGGCGCAGGCGGCAGGCAGGTCTATTGTTGCCACCAATGTGGGCGGGCTAACAGATTGCCTGGCTCCCGAAAATCAACCCTTTACGGTTGCGGTAAATGATACAGCAAAATTTACAGAGCATCTCGCTTTTTTTTGTAACAATCCGGCAAAATTATCAGGCAACAGCGAAAGTATTAAAACGTTTATCCTTCGCAAATACTCGTACCACAGGCTTATTGACGATACGGCTAACCTGTACCGCAGCCTTATTGCAGAGAACAAAATAAAATGACAATATTTGCCAACACCGGCCCTTTAAATTAGGATGCTGAAGCCCAATTATTAAAAGAAAGATGAAGTGATTGCGACGCAACGATGATGCCATGAAACGATTAGCTGGTATAAAAATCAATTCACATTAATTTGTGACGAATTGCGCCGGAAATACAGGTGTACAGCAATTTCAAATCTTTAGAAATGGCTAAAGAACTTTATTTTTACCGTTGAAAAATTACTATTGTGGGTTTAAATAATTTTGAACTTAGCTGCATTGCTCCTATTAAACTTCGTTGTGTCACTCACTTGTACTTCTATAATTCTATTCAGCAAAAGCGTACAGGCTTTTTAAATCTTACACCACGCTTAACTTAAATTAACCACCGTTTGAAACCATCTGTCTTAATAATAGTTAATCGTTTAGTAATAAGCGGGCAGTCTCCCGATACACTTTCGCTTGCCTGGTATTTGCGGGAGGATTTTGATATTACTATTCTTTATGGCAAAAAGGAACCGGATGAAGAAGACGCTTTGTACCTGCTGGAGAAATATCCCGGCTTAAACGTAAAAAAAATAGACCACCTGCAAAGAAGTTTTAGCGTTTCTACTGATCTAAAAGCATTCATCGCTCTGTTCCGTTTTATAAAAGCTGCCAGACCAAATCTGGTACACACGCATGGTTCAAAATCGGGTTTGTTGGGCAGGCTAGCAGCTAAATTGGCGGGTGTAAAAGCTATTGTACATACCTATCATGGGCATTTTTTTCATTCTTACTACGGAAAGTTTACAAGCAGGTTAGTTATTCTCGTCGAAAAAATGCTGGCAAAAATTACTACGGTCTGCATTGTTTTAAGCAAGAGCCAGTTTAATGAAATTGTGTTCAAATACAAGATAGTAAATGAGCAAAAGGCAAGGCTTATTCCCCTCGGCTTTAACGCTTTACAGTTTTCCGGCACAGGAGTGCATGCATCTGAAAGTTTTTGGCAGCAATATTGCCTGTTGCCACCCGGTAAAATTGTTGTGGCAATTATAGGGCGCATCGTACCTGTAAAAAATCACCTCAAGTTCCTGGAAGCGGCCGAACTACTTTTACAGACGAATGACCATCTCATTTTCCTGATTGTGGGAGACGGTTACCTGAGAAAAAAATTAGAAGCATTTTTGCAGCAAAAAAACCGGAGGTTTCAAAATCTTTCGTACAAAGAAGGCGTTCATTTTATATTTGCAGGATGGCAAAAAAATATAGACGATATATTAAGCGCTGTTGATATTGTTGCCTTAAGTTCGCTAAACGAGGGCACCCCAATGTGCCTGCTGGAAGCCCAGTTTGCCGGTAAACCAGTGGTAGCGATAGATACCGGCGGCGTATGCGATACCATGATGGACAACGAAACAGGCTTTCTTTGCAAAACAAAAGATGCCCATGAAATGGCTGAAAAAATAAATTCGCTTGTTCACAACAGCGACCTTAGAAAAACGATGGGTGAAAAAGGAAAACAGTTTGTTGCAGCACAGTTTTCCAAAGAAAAAGAAATAGAAAATATTTATAACCTTTATACGAGCTACACCAACTAAACAACAATCAGCATGAATATTCTTGTTACAGGCACTTCGGGCTTTATTGGCTTTCACCTGGCAAACCGCCTTATTGCCGAGGGGCATCAAGTTACAGGAATCGATGTGATAAACGATTATTACGATGTAAATCTTAAATACGACAGGCTTGCCAATGCAGGAATAAACAAGACAGACATCATTTACGGAAAAGCAGTAAAAAGTACATTTTATCCTAACTATACTTTCTATCAACTAAACCTCGAAAATAAAAATGAATTAAACCAGATATTTGAAAGCGAAGGCTTTGATGTGGTGATAAATTTAGCCGCACAGGCTGGTGTACGGTACAGTATTGAAAAACCGGATGCATATATCAGCAGTAACATTATGGCCTTTATCAGCCTGTTGGAATGTTGCAAGTACCACAATATAAAACACCTGGTATATGCCAGCAGCTCAAGCGTTTATGGCCTTAACGAAGCAATACCGTTTTCAACTTCCCATAACACAGACCACCCTATTTCTATATATGCCGCCACTAAAAAAAGTAACGAATTAATGGCGCATGTTTATAGTCAGTTATTCAATTTGCCAACAACCGGCCTTAGGTTTTTTACGGTTTACGGCCCATGGGGCAGGCCCGATATGGCATTGTTTATTTTTACCCGCTCCATACTCGAAGGCAAGCCCATTCAGCTCTTCAATTACGGAAATGCCATGCGCGACTTTACTTATGTAAACGATATTGTAGAAGGCGTAGTGAGGGTAATGAACCATGTACCGCAACCCAACCATCAATGGAACAGCAACGGCACCGACCTTTCATCCTCAAGCGCTCCTTACAAAATATACAATATTGGTAACAATGCCCCGGTATCACTGCTCGATTTGGTTAATACCATAGAAAAAGAACTGGGTATAGAAGCCATAAAAAAGTTGCTGCCGCTGCAACCCGGCGATGTAACCTCCACCTTTGCAGATGTGAGCGACCTTGTTCGCGATACCGGTTATAAACCCGCCACAAGCTTTCACCAAGGCGTAAAAAATTTTATCGACTGGTATAAGATGTACTATAAAATTGGGTAGGTTTTTGGGCCGGGCAGCAAATTTTCATGGCATCGGCTGTTGCGTCGCACTCTTGTACAGCATAATGAAGTTCAGCAATTCAATTCAACACGCTAAACTTCATCATAACTGTTTTTTTTCGCAGAATAAAAAAATGCAATTTATTTCCGGTAAGGCTTTATCGTTAACGGTGCAGGAAATAAAAACAAATATTCATAATTCTCTTATCCTCTTCGCATCTTTGTGGCTTTGTAAGCCATATTAAACTTAACAATGCAGAAAAATATTCTAATAACAGGTGGAGCAGGTTTTATAGGCTCGCATGTAGTGAGGCTTTTTGTAAATAGCTATCCTCAATATCAGGTCGTTAACCTTGATGCGCTTACCTATGCCGGCAACCTGGAAAACCTTAAGGATGTAGAGCACAAACCAAATTATGTTTTTGAGAAAGCCAATATCCTTGAAGCAGAATCGCTTAAACAGCTTTTTGCAGAACACAAGATTACGGATGTTATACACCTTGCCGCAGAATCGCATGTGGATCGGTCTATTCTTTCGCCCATGGATTTTATTTATACCAATATAATTGGCACGGTAAACCTTTTGCAGGCCGCAAAAGATTACTGGAAAGCCGATTACAGCGCACATAAATTTTATCATGTTTCAACCGATGAAGTATTTGGAACCCTGGGCAACGAAGGTTTATTTACGGAGTCTACCGCTTATTCGCCCAATTCGCCCTACTCAGCAAGCAAAGCATCATCCGATCATTTTGTAAGAGCTTACGGCGAAACTTATGGGCTTAATTATTCTATTACCAATTGCTCCAATAATTATGGCCCTAATCATTTTCCAGAGAAACTGATTCCGCTTTTTATCAATAATATTATCAATAAAAAACCTTTACCCGTTTATGGCAAAGGAGAAAATACCAGGGACTGGCTCTATGTAAAAGATCATGCAAGGGCTATAGACATTGTTTTTCATAAAGGCGCAAAAAATGAAACCTATAATGTGGGCGGCTTTAACGAATGGAAAAATATTGATCTTGTAAAACTGATGTGCGGCCTGATGGATGAAAAATTGGGCAGAGCCTCCGGTGAAAGCGAACAGCTGATCAACTATGTTACAGACAGACCCGGCCACGACCTACGCTATGCAATTGATGCATCAAAGATTAATACAGAACTTGGCTGGCAGCCATCGGTTACTTTTGAAGAAGGCCTGAGTGCTACCATAGACTGGTACCTGCAAAATACAGAATGGCTGCAGCATGTTACCAGCGGCGATTATCAGCAGTATTATGACGAGCAATACGCTGACCGCTAATAGTTACGCAGATTGCCATTGCCCAAAAATAAACTACCGTACAAGAGTGCGACGCAACGAAAGCCCAATAGCAGCATTGCCGCCCGGTACATAAATAATAAAAAATGAAGATTGAAGCTACTGCTTTGCAAGGTTGTTTTATAATTCACGATACGGTCTTTGAAGACAGCCGTGGATATTTTTTTGAAAGTTTTAACCGCGATACTTTTTATAAACAAACAGGTTTCGATACCAATTTTGTACAGGATAATCAGTCCTGTTCTTCAAGGGGTGTTTTGCGTGGCCTGCATTTTCAAACCGGGGAATTTGCGCAGGCAAAATTGGTGCGTGTGCTGGAGGGGAAAGTGCTTGACGTGGTGGTGGATATAAGAAAAAATTCCGCAACTTTTGGTGAACATGTGGCGCTTGAATTAAGTGAATACTCGCATACACAACTTTATATTCCTCGTGGTTTTGCACATGGCTTTTTGGTATTGAGCAAAAGGGCCGTATTTTTTTACAAGTGTGATAGTTATTACAACAAGCAGGCAGAAGGTGGTATTATGTACAACGATCCTTCTCTAAATATTGACTGGAAATTACCTGTTGAAGAATTGATTTTGAGCGACAAAGACCAACAAAACCCTTTTTTAAAAGACCTTCTTTAAACACTATTTATGAAAGGAATTATTCTTGCAGGCGGCTCGGGCACAAGGTTGTACCCCATTACAAAAGCGATCAGCAAACAAATAATGCCGGTGTACGATAAGCCGATGATCTACTACCCCTTGTCGGTTTTGATGCTGGCAGGTATCAAAGAAATATTGATCATTACTACGCCCGAAGATTCATCGCAGTTCAAACGCCTGCTGGGCGATGGCAGTGATGTTGGCTGCAGTTTTTCTTACGCTGTGCAGGCTGTGCCAAATGGACTTGCACAGGCATTTGTAATTGGGGAAACTTTTGTGGGGAATGATAAAGTTGCATTAATACTTGGCGACAATATTTTTTACGGAGCAGGCTTTAGCAAACTGGTACAATCGTTTAATAATGTAGATGGTGCCGCCATTTTTGCTTACGAGGTTACAGACCCTGAAAGGTATGGTGTGGTTGAGTTTGACGCAGATTTTAACGCCCTTTCCATAGAAGAGAAACCAGCACAGCCAAAATCGAATTATGCGGTGCCGGGTTTATATTTTTACGACAATGAAGTGGTAGCAATTGCAAAAAATATTGCTCCTTCTGCAAGAGGCGAGTACGAGATAACCGACGTAAACCGAGTTTACCTGGAAAATAAAAAACTAAAGGTTGGCGTAATGAACCGCGGAGTTGCCTGGTTAGATACCGGCACTTTCGATTCCCTGCACGATGCAAGTGAATTTGTACGCGTAATAGAAAAAAGACAGGGGCAAAAAGTAGGCTGCATAGAAGAAGTAGCCTATCGTATGGGTTTTATCGACCGCAACCAGTTAATGGTGCTTGCACAGCTCTACTCAAAAAGCGGGTATGGCGAATACCTGCGTAAGATAAAATAATGACAGACAGAAATTAACCGGGTTATTTCCGGTTAATTCAATTGAAAAGATTTGTCTTTTCGCGCAGCATCATTAAATTTTTTGAAACCGTTTTCTATCCCCACTACTACATCGTGCAGGTCAAAATATTCCTCGCTGAATACTCGCGAACTTTTTAAGTCCTGCAAAAAGCGGTAATAGCTTTCTATGCTTTCCGTTTCAATATTTATTACATCAGAAACGGTTGCATGAAAAGCTCCCGAATTAAATAACTGTATGTTCAGGTCTTCTGTAAACTCCAGAAAGAGCGGATACATAACATCAGTAAAGATTTTTTCGCGGTATGTTTTAGATAAAGCCAGCCATTTGGGCGTAGCCTTCAACAAAAGTAAAACCTGATATTTCATGATAACTTATTTAGGTATGTACAACACCCGATAAAAGTTTTGGTTTAAAATTAATCCTTGCTTTCCCTGTTAAAATTATTTAAGGAAACGCTCACACTTCTTCCAGAAAGGAAAAAAACTTTGATAGTAACCTGTTACTTCAGGAAACATCCACCAGTAACTATCTTTTGCACCGGGGTAGTGTGAAGAAAGCTGATGTTCAATTGAATAAATTTCCTTAAAGCCAGTAATACTAGGTATTTCAGTCACTTCACCTGTAAATATTTGTAACCCTTGTATATTTTTTGCAAGCCCAAGCAGAAACGCCATTACCTTATCGCTCACAGGGAATTTTTCGAAATGCGAGGGCTCCAAAAGTAATATTCGGTTGGCATCCTCCCCTTTTCTCCATTCCACATTCAGATTGTAGGAATTGTAAAGGAGCAATGGTTTTGCATCATCCGTATTAAGCGCCGCCACCTGCGGCAACATTGTTTTTAATTGCGGCTCCATGGCTTTCTTAAGTACCGCAGGAACGGGTTGCGAAAGAATTTCATCATAACTTTTATCAAGAAAAGTATTGGTTTGAGTACTAAATAAATACTTGTTTATATTTTCCTGGTTAGCAATATATTTTTTACTGCTAAAACTGCCCGCTACCCATTGCCAGCTACAGGTATTGCTGGCAATGTCCCCATCAAGCAAATGATAGTACATCCACCGCGAAGGATGGAGCCAATGCGCCGCCCCAAGGTTGCAGGTAATGCCTGCCACATACATACGCACATGATTGTGCAGATAGCCCGTTTCGTATAATTTTTTTATCTGCTGATCAATTGCATCAATTCCTGTGGCCGCATCATTTACTGCAGCGGGCATTTTTTGGTGCAATACATTCTGCTGCTTTTGTTTTATATCATTAAACAAGCCGTAACCAAGGTGCTGCCATACACGTTGAAAATATTCGCGCCATCCAAGTTCCTGTAAAAATTTTTCCATTTGATATGGCTTGTAACCCTTTGCCAGCACTGCATCGCGTAGCTGGGGCAATGTAAGTACGCCCCTGGAAATATAAGGCGATAAACAGGTTACGTCGCCATTGATAAAGTTTCTGGTTCGTGCATATTTTACAGGTTCTATGGCATCCAGCCGTTTAAGTATTTCTTTGTAGTCTGTAGCAAAATCCATTTTAAATTTTTTAATAACCGTCATTAAATTCCAGGTTGAATTTTATTCTTTCTTTTGAAGCCAGCAATTATTTTTATGGCATCGCCTCTTGCCACGCTCGGTTCTTCGTTCCTATTTCATGGCAACATGGGTCTCACCGGTTTTAAACAGTATTTAATCTGGGTTCATAACAGAAATAAATAAATACCTTGAAATAGAAACAACGGTTAATATAAATAGTTGTGCCGGAAAGTGAGCAATGTTGGATTGTTTAATTTAGCAATAGGGTTGTTGGGAATAATTAACCTGCCTGCCTTTGCTGCGTAGGGGATAAATGTACAGGAGTGCGACGCAAGTAAAGTTAAATAGTAGCAATAGCGCCGGGTACAAAAAAGTATTCAAAATAAAATAAGATGCTTTTTTATATCCGAATCAATTTTTTCTCCCGCAATACATCCAGCGTTAATGGTTCCCCTTCATTAAGATTTTTATAATCGGTTACATTGCATAAATATAATTGATGATCTGGTTGTTTGCTGCCGGCTATTAAAACAGGATATGCTTCCATTTCTATTACAGCGAGCGCATCTTTCAAAATGAAATAATCATTCCATTTTTCTATCAGGCCGCGTTTATGCAGCAGGGCAATTTTATTAACTGTTTTGCCCGATTTTTTCCCAAGCAGGCTTACCAATCTATATTGATTTATAGCAAGGATCTGCAAAACAAATCTATTGTGCTGCTGAATATTTTCGAGTGTTTTTGTACCATTATAAATACCGCAAACAAACTGTTTTGGCTGCATACTTATTTGCGAAGCATAAGTAATAATGTGCATATTAGAGTTTCCATTTCCGTCACTGCTGCTGATGGAATATACGGGCAGATTTACCCTGTTCCAGGGTTTTTTGCGAAGGCTCATAACTAAGCTTGATCAAGTTGGTGAAGAAAGTTTTCTGCATTTGTAAGATGTAGCTTTTTTTTATCGAGGCTCATCTTATCAAAGGTATTTATAAGCATACCCAGCCGGGGATTTTTAAGAAAAAAATCTCTGTGCACATGCATAAAACGCCAGAACAAACCGTCCCAAACCTGCTGCCAGCTGCCTTTTGGCCAGTCACCCATTTTTAAAAGATAGTTGCTCCCGCTAATATATGGTTTGGTTGTCATTAGGCCGCCATCAGCAAATTGTGTCATACCATACACATTGGGAACCATTACCCAGTCGTAGGCATCTACATACATTTCCATGAACCAGCGGTACACTTCATCTGGGTTAAATTCGCAGAGGAGCATAAAATTACCCATTACCATTAACCGCTCAATATGGTGCGAGTAGCCGGTTTGCAAAACTTTTTTTATAACCAAATCAACAGGTATAATTCCAGTAGTTCCGTTCCAAAAACTGGGGGGTATTTTTCTTGTAAACCCCCAATAATTTTTGGTACGTTGTTTACTTCCCTCGCGTTCATAAACAATGCGGATAAATTCCCGCCAGCCTAAGATCTGGCGTATGAAACCCTCCAGTGAATTTAAAGGCACGTTATATTTTTCTGCCGCAACCAATGCTTTGTCAATAACCTGCTGCGGGTTTAATAAACCAATATTAAGCATAGGGGAAAGAACACTGTGGTATAGTACATTTTCGCTGGCAACCATTGCATCTTCATAACTACCAAATTTTGTAAACCGGTGTTCCAGAAATTCATCCAACCAATTTTCTGCTTCCTCATAGGTAATTGGGTAACCTGCTTCTATATTTTTTTTTACAAAAACAGTTCCGATATTTCCATAATTGACTGCATAATTTTTTTCCACATATACCCTTGCTTCGGCCGTGTATTGGGTTGGCGCGGGCAAATTTAGAATTGGCACCATTTCATGCTTGGGAAATTTTAGGCGGTTGTCTGCATCGAAAGTCCATTTATCACCGGCCGGTTTACCGTTTGTATCAACTAAAATGCGTCTTTTTTTACGCTGGTCTTTATAGAAATCAGTTTGAAAATAGGCTGCTTTTTTGTTAAAGTAATCCGTTATTTCTTCCAAACCGTTTAGGAAATTAGGTGTTTTGTAAACCTTATAACCAATTTTGAAACGGACGCATGACTGAAGACTTTTCTGGTTTAGCCAGTTATCAGTCAGCTCGGCAAAATGGATATTTTCGACTTCTTTTTTAGCAATATCCGCTATGAGGTTTTCTATTTTACTATTGTGTTCCTGCGCATTAATATAATGTACTTTTATATTTTTATCAGTAAGAAAGGCTTCATAAAATTTCATACTCGCCCGATGCAAAACCAATTTTTGTTTATGAAATTTAAACTGGTTAAAGAATAAGCACTCTTCTACAAGATAAACTTCCCTGTTCCCCGCAACAGCAGGATGTTCTTTAAAAAGCTGATGAGGGAAAATAATGGTAACATCCATATATAAAATAATTACAAACTTTTTATTTAAAGCATGAATAAAACAATACTTAGATGTGATTGTTGTAGTTGAATTGAATTAATAAACCTGTTTAAATATTTTATGCAAACAATTAAAGGAAAAAATATACTGATTACCGGAGCTACGGGTGGTATTGGTGCTAATGTGGCTAAGTTACTTTCCGCCGGCGGGGCCAATGTTTTTATTACCGGTCGAAATGAGGAGAAACTACATCAGGTGGCAACAGACAATAAAATAGCCGCAGACAAATACTTCGTTGCTGATGTTAGCAAGAGCGAAGAGGTAGAATCGCTGAGAAAGGCTTATTTCACTGCATTTGAGCAAATTGACATTTTAATAAATGCCGCCGGTATCGGGATAATAAAACCTTTGGATCAATTAACCGAAGCAGACTTTTTGCAATCTTTAAATACAAATTTAGTCGCTTCCTTTCTTTTGGTAAAAGCTTTTTTACCTTCTATGAGAGAAAAGAAAGCCGGGCTTATCATTAACATTCCAGGCGTGCTTGGCAAAGTGCCCATGGCTGGCGCCGCAGCGTACAGTGCAAGTAAATATGGGCTTGTTGGTATGATGCAAAGCATAAGGGAAGAATTGAAAAGAACTGATATTAGGATTACCAACTTATTTATGGGTGGTGTGGATACGCCGTTTTGGGATACGATCGATCTTCGTGTTCAGAAAGATAAAATGATTGTAGCCGAGGAAGCTGCAAAAGCTATTTGGTTTCTTTGTCAGCAACCAGTGAGCGGGGTAGTGAGCGAAATGGTTTTACAGCCATTTAACCACCAGGCTATTTAACTATGTTGTTGAGTAAATTTTTGCTGCGCCGGCATTTTTCGCTGCAGTATTTTACATCGGGCCAGGATTTTTCCCATTTCTTGCGCCACTGAAATTGCCGGCTGCATACCGGGCATATTTTGGAAGGCAGATCGCTTTTTGTAAATTGCTTCATAAATTGGTAGTTGGTTATCATTTACAATGCAAATAGAAAATGGTTAAAAAACAACGGTAATTTTACGAAATGCTTCGAATAAAGCTGATAAATATTGTATACATAATGGCATGGTATTGCAAATGGACCAAAATAAGCTTTTCCGGCACTTGCTGAATATTGGTTTACCTGCACAAGAGTGCGACGCAACCGGGATAAATAGTAGCAATATGGATGGGAGCCTGAATTAATTATTGCTGTTCTTTTATTTTTACTGTTTCATTTTGTTTAAAATATATATATAAAGTATTAAACATTTTTAATTTCAATTTGTAGTATTTAGATGAACTCATTTACCATTAAAGATATTGAAAGCCTCTCTGGCATTAAGGCGCATACTATACGTATATGGGAGCAACGTTATAAATTTTTAAACCCGCAACGCACAGACACCAACATAAGATATTACAGTAATGATGAGTTAAAAACCATATTAAACATATCGCTGCTTAATAAGTATGGATTTAAAATTTCTCACATCAACAAAATGTCGGCAATTGAAATCAGTGAAAAAATACTTACTCTTTCGCAGGCTCAGGCGCAGCAAGAACGTATAATAAATGATCTGATTCAACACATGATCGATCTTAATATTGACATGTTTGAATCCGTGTTGAATAATTACATTTTATTGCGTGGCATAGAAAAAACAATAACTTTTATTATCTTCCCCTACCTTGAACGTATTGGTATTCTGTGGATCACCAACCGGATTAATCCTGGCCAGGAACACCTTGTAACAAATATAATCAGGCAAAAAATAATCGTTGGTATTGAAAGTACCGTTAGCCACCTTAGAAGCAATAAAGTGGCCCTGCTTTTTCTGCCTGAAGGAGAGCATCATGAATTGGGTTTGCTTTTTATGCATTACATATTGAAAATGAAGGGATTAAAAGTATTATATGTGGGGGCCAATGCACCAAATTCTGACATTGAGTTTATTAATAAATTAAAAAAGCCCGATTTTTTGTACACGCATCTTACTGCGCTTGCAAATAATTTTAATTTTGAAAGGTTCCTCTCAAAAATTTCTATGCGAATGCCCACCACCCCAATTGTAATATCAGGATTACAAACACAAACTTATAAGAAACAACTACCTTCTAACGTTTTTTTAAAACGTTCATTAAACGAAGTAATGGAGTATGTTAATTCTCTAAATCCATAGACTAAAGTATTTTTTGTTTACTGAATTGCCAGCCCTACACTGGCAATTTTTTTATGGTTTCAAGTGGCGATTCTAAACATTAATGCACCACCGCTGATTGACAAAAATGTTTAGCGTTTGCGACGAGTAATAATCTGAATTTTCTAGAACTATTTTCAAAATGGCAGAGAATAATGGACAGCCATTTTATTTCTACTTATTCTTAATTCTAAACATGCACCAGATCAAAAGTGGCAGCAGAAATGCGCATTTTTTTGTCAGGGAATAAGTTTTTGAAAATGAATCAGCTAAAAAATATTTGTTTTGTTCAATTTATTTTGTTTAACTTTACACCATTAACTATTAAACAATATATTATGTCTTACGGAGATTTTAATCAAATGCTTTTAAGCAACGCAGAGTTCCTGAGACCATTTGCAATAACGCTAACCCGTGATTCTGAAACTGCTAAAGATCTATTTCAGGAAACGCTGTACAAAGCCTTGGCAAACAAGGAAAAATATAACGTGGGTACCAACATTAAAGCGTGGTTATATACAATCATGCGAAATATTTTCATTAATAATTACCGCCGTAAATCAAAACAAAATACCGTTTTCGATAACAGCCCAAATGATTTTCTTCTGGACTATAACCAGGGCGCAATCAGCAATTCAGCTGTAAGTGTCCTTAACATGAAAGAAATTAACGAGGCTATATTTAACCTGCCCGAAATTTTTAAAAAGCCATTCCTTTTATACTATGATGGTTTTAAGTACCACGAGATAGCCGACATACTGGACGAACCTCTTGGCACCATAAAAAGTCGTATCCATTTTGCACGTAAATTATTAAAAGCCAATATTGAAAGGTTTTAATAAGTTTCAGAAATTCTATTTATGTTTAGGGTATTGTGAGTAAAAAAGTAATTGTTATTGGTAGTGGCTTTGCCGGTCTCTCGGCCGCTTGTTTTATGGCAAAAGCAGGCTGGCAGGTTACGGTATTAGAAAAACACGATACTCCGGGGGGCCGTGCACGTCAAATGAAAGCGTCAGGATTTACGTTTGATATGGGCCCGAGTTGGTATTGGATGCCCGATGTATTCGAACGCTTTTTTACTTCCTTTGGAAAAAAAGTTTCTGACTATTACACCCTACACCGTATTGATCCATCGTATCGCGTTTATTGGCAAGACAGCGAGTCTGATATACCCGCAAGTTATGAAAGCTTTAAACAGCTATGCGAAAACTTTGAGCCAGGGAGCAGTTTGAAATTGGATAAATTTCTTGGTGAAGCTGCCTATAAATATAATGTTGGTATTCATAAGTTAGTACACAAGCCCGGGAGATCTCTTTCAGAATTTTTAGATCGGGAGTTGATAAAAGGCCTATTCCGTTTAGATGTTTTCAACTCAATGAAGGCACACGTGTCTAAATATTTTAAACACCCTGCGCTTAGGCAACTGATGGAATTTCCAGTATTATTTCTTGGTGCTCTCCCTGAAAAAACTCCCGCACTTTATAGTCTCATGAATTATGCAGACATAAAAGGTGGAACCTGGTATCCTGAAGGTGGAATGTATAGTATTGTAGATGGAATGTGCAGACTGGCAATGGAGTTAGGCGTTGTTTTTAAGTTCAACCAAACTGTTTCAGAAATAGTAGTTGAAAACAATTTCGCAAAAAAAGTTATTACCCAAACAAAAGATAATGAACTGGCAGCAGTGCAGGTTTTTGAAGCGGATGTAATAATTGGAGGTGCCGACTATCACCATATTGAAACAGCTTTATTACCGCAAAGGTATAGGAGCTATTCTGAAACGTACTGGAATACACGGGTAATGGCGCCGGGCTGCCTGATTTATTATGTAGGATTGAACAAAAGGCTAAGTAATATTCTGCATCATTCTTTATATTTCGATACCTCGTTTGAAAACCATGGTAAAGAAATTTATGAAACAAAGGAATGGCCGGCAGATCCTCTGTTTTATGTTAGCGCTACTTCGGTTACTGATAACACTGTGGCGCCAGTAGGTTGCGAAAACTTATTCTTTCTTGTACCTGTGGCCGCAGGATTATCTGGAGATACCGAAGAACTGCGTGAACGATATTTTGAAATGATTGTTACAAGGATGGAAAAGCGTATCGGGCAAGGTATTAGGGATAGCATTATTTATAAAAAATCATTTGCCAACAGCGATTTTATAAGTGAGTATAATGCTTTTAAAGGCAATGCCTATGGCCTTGCCAACACTTTAATGCAAACAGCTATTTTAAAACCAGCTTGCCGTAGCAAAAAAATTCATAATTTGTTTTATACCGGCCAGTTAACAGTACCGGGTCCGGGGGTACCCCCAAGTTTAATAAGCGGCGAAGTAGTAGCCAAAGAAGTAATGAAAAATTTTGCTGGTTAGTTTGTAAGCCGGTTTCATTTTGTAAATTACGTTTCGCTAAAAGCTGAATTAACCAGAAAAAGTACAAGTGAGTGACACAAGGAACGATGAGCAGAAATTCTAAAGATCATAACAAAAAAAATATACTACTACCATGATGAATGTTTTTCATGAAGTAAGTGAAAAATGCAGCAGGCTTACTACAGAAAAGTACAGTACTTCTTTTTCATCGGCAATAAAATTGCTGAACAAAGAATTGCGTCCGCATATACACAACATTTATGGTCTGGTAAGATTCGCCGATGAAATTGTTGACACATTTCATGATTTTGAAAAAACTGAACTGCTGGCTGAGTTTAAAAAAGAAACATTTACTGCCATTGAAAGAAAAATAAGCCTTAACCCCATACTAAACAGTTTTCAGCTAACCGTAAACCGTTATGGCATTGATATTAAATTAATAGAAGCGTTTTTCCGCAGTATGGAGCTTGATTTGAACAAACGCCAGTACGATGCGCAGGGCTACCAGGAATATATTTATGGCAGCGCAGAAGTAGTTGGTCTTATGTGTTTGTATGTATTTTGCGATAGCGATGTACGGCAATACGAATCGCTTAAACCGGCTGCGCGAAGCCTTGGAGCCGCTTTTCAAAAAGTTAATTTTCTGCGCGATATTAAAAACGATTTTCAAGGTCTGAACCGTGTTTATTTCCCCGGCTGCGATTTCAGGAATTTTACAGAATTAGAGAAAAAAGCAATTGAAGAAGACATACAAAAAGACTTTGACGACGCCTACCATGGAATTGTTAATCTGCCCGCCAGGGCAAGGTTTGGAGTATATGTAGCCTATAAATATTACCTTTCTCTTTTTAAAAAAATAAAACGGCTGCAACCAAAAAAAATTCTCGAGGAGCGTGTGCGTATACCCAATTACGGCAAAGCATTTATTATAGCCAAAGCAGGTTTGCGAAGCCAGTTCAATATGTTATAATTTTTTTGGCCAGACAATAGAATACAGATTGAGCTTTACTTGCGTCGCACTCTTGTACTTTGAATCTATTATGGAGCAAACCAAGTTCAGCCTGCAAAATATTTTACCTCCAGCTAAAGCCCTTTTTTATCAATATTTATTTTACTGGAAAAACCACTAATTTTCTTACTATTTTTAACACATGGAACAGGTAATATTGGTGAATGAAACCGACCAGCAAACGGGTGTTATGGAAAAAATGGAAGCACACGAAAAAGCACTGCTCCACCGCGCCATAAGCATTTTTATTTTCAATAAAAAAGGGGAAATGCTGCTACAGCAAAGGGCAAAGAAAAAATACCATAGCGGCGGTTTATGGACCAATGCCTGCTGCAGTCATCCACGCCCCGGCGAAGAAATTTATAATGCTGCAAACAGAAGATTAAAAGAAGAAATGGGTTTTATTACCAATCTCAATAAGGTGTTTCACTTTACTTATAAAACTGCTTTTTCAAACGGACTTACCGAGCACGAATTTGACCATGTATTTACAGGAGAATATGATGGCGACATTTTGCCAAACGAAAACGAAGTAGGCGATTATTGCTATAAAACAATGGACGAAATAATGGCTGACATAAATGCCAGGCCACAGCAATATACTTCCTGGTTTATTATCGCATTCCCTAAAGTAATGGAATGGAGGAAAACCGGAACAGCAGCTTAATGTTACCGGTTTATTATTTACTACCTTTCGCTATACACTCATGCAGCAACGTCTAAACGCAATTGTAATTGGCTCCGGTGTAGCTGGTATGGCAAGCGCTATACGCCTTAGTTTGCAAGGGTTTAACGTAACAGTATTAGAAAAGAACAGTTACCCGGGTGGTAAGCTAAGCTACTTCGAAAAGAACGGTTTCCAGTTTGATGCTGGGCCGAGCTTATTTACCCAACCAGAAAATATAGAAGCATTATTTAAACTTTCAGGCGAAAATATAACAGCCTATCTTCAGTATGAACCCGTTCCGCTTGCCTGCAAATATTTTTATGAAGACGGAATAATAATTAATGCCTATGCGGGTGCAGAAAAATTTGCCCAGGAACTATCAGATCAGGTAGGGGAAGATAAAAACGCTATAAAAGAATACCTTCAGCAGTCTGCAAAACTTTATAATAATATTGGTACAATATTCCTTAATAATTCTCTTCATAAAATAGGGTCGTTGTTAAAAGCCCCACTTTTAAAAGCGATTGGCACAACAAAATGGAAATATCTTTTCGGCAGCATGAACGATGTAAATAAGAGTGCCTTCAGGCATCCTCATACTGTTCAGCTTTTTAACCGCTATGCCACCTATAATGGAAGTAATCCATTCAAAGCACCGGGTATGCTCTGCCTTATTCCACACCTTGAACATAATGAGGGAATTTTTTATCCAAAAGGAGGCATGATCAGTATAACCAATGCATTGTACCAGCTGGCAATAAAGAAGGGTGTTCAATTTCAATTCAATACGTCTGTAAATAAGATTAACCACGATCAGCAAAAAGTAAATGCAGTTGTTACAAATGATCAAACTATACCGGCAGATATAGTAATAAGCAATATGGATGTGTACGGCACTTACAGGTACTTGCTAAATGATGACTTAACGGCTGCAAAACTGCTTAAACAGGAACGCAGCAGCAGTGCGCTCGTTTTTTATTGGGGTATCAATCGCCAGTTCCCTCAACTGGATCTTCACAACATTTTTTTCAGCAAGGATTATGAAACAGAATTTGATCATCTTTTTACACATAAAACCCTTTTTCATGATCCTACTGTTTATATAAATATCACCAGTAAATACGAACCCGGTATTCAGGCACCCCATGAAAAAGAAAACTGGTTTGTAATGGTAAACGCCCCTGCAAACATTGGCCAGGATTGGGATGCCATTAAACAGCAATGCAGGGAAAATATCCTATCTAAGCTCAATAAAATGCTAAAAACTGATATTGAGCCGCTCATAGAAACTGAAGAAATACTTGACCCCATAATGATTGAAGCAAGAACTTCGTCCTTTATGGGTTCTTTGTATGGAACAAGCTCTAATTCGAAGATGGCAGCGTTTCTGCGTCATCCAAATTTTAGTTCGCGGATAAAAGGATTGTATTTTGCAGGCGGTAGTGTGCACCCCGGCGGAGGAATTCCATTGTGTTTAAAAAGTGCAGAGATTTTGAGCAGCCTGGTAGCGCAGGATTTAAAGAATGGAATAATAAAATAATAATATTAACAAATAAGCTGGATACCATCCTAGGGAGTATTGACTAGTTTGCGAACATGCAATTTCCCAATTATTTTATACAGTACAAGCGTCCGCCTAAGGCGGAACAAAAGCATAATGCCAGCATAACTGCCTGGCTCAAAAAAATAATCATCAGTTTTTAATAATTCATGAGTAATAATACGAAAAATAATATCGCTTTGTTTATTGCAATACTTGTACACGTAAGCGGTGTTATTGGAATTTTATTTTCGCCTTACAAAGATTGGTTCATCAGTTACACTCCGCTAAATCTTTTACTGATGGCGGGTTTGCTCCTATTTACGCAACCGCAGAAAAATACTCATTTCTACTCTTTTATGCTTATTTGCTTTTGCACCGGAATGGTCACCGAGGGCATTGGCATTAATACAGGGTATCTCTTTGGCAATTATGCATATGGAGAAATACTTGGCAAAAAAATAGCAGGAGTGCCGCTTTTAATAGGGGTAAACTGGTTTGTAATAATTTTTTGCGCCGGCACTGTAATCCATCAGCTAAACGAATGGGTGTACAGGAAAATGGCAGCGGAAATGCAAGTTGCCGCCTCAGTTCAAACATTTTCCTTTATTGCCGATACAGCTATGCTGGCTACCTTTTTCGATTGGGTAATGGAACCTGTTGCCGTTCAACTTGGCTTTTGGAAATGGCTTCCGTATGGCGAAATACCTTTGTACAATTATTTGTGCTGGTTTATTATCAGTGCTGCACTCGCTTCGTTGTACCGCGTCATGAAATTTGACAAGCACAACCAATTCGCGGTACATTTGTTTATCATTCAGTTATTGTTTTTTTTAGCTTTACAAACATTCTTATGAACACCTTAATGTATATTTTTATTACGCTGCTCACTTTTGGGTTAATGGAGCCCATTACCTGGCTTACACACAGGTATGTAATGCATGGCTTTTTATGGTATTTACACGAAGACCACCATAAACCACACAAAGGTTTCTTCGAAAAGAACGATGCATTTTTTCTCATATTCGCTATACCAAGCTGGCTTTGTATTATGCTGGGCAGCATGTCTCAAAACTATGTAGCAGTAAGCATTGGGGCAGGAGTTGCACTCTATGGTTTCGCCTATTTTCTGGTGCACGAAATAATTATTCATCAGCGTTTTAAATTGTTTACCCGAAGTAATAATAAGTATATAAAAGCCATACGCTGGGCTCATAAAATGCACCATAAACATTTGGAGAAAGAAGAAGGAGAAAGTTTTGGCATGCTAATCGTTGCAAAGAAATATTGGGAAAAAGTAAAGCGTGATGAAGCGATGAAAAAGAGTTTTTTGTAGCCCGGCATTAAATCTTTGGGCATCGCCTGTTGCGTCGCACACTTGTACTACATTACTTTATTAAGCATTAAAAACAGCCTTCAAAATGGTCACTATTTACAGTTGAGTACCCATTACAACTATATCATTACAGGCGCTGGCTGTGCAGGGTTAAGCCTTCTCTACCGCATGATGCAACACCCTTTTTTTGAGGGTAAAAAAATTCTGGTAACAGATCAATTCCAAAAAAATAAAAACGACAGAACCTGGTGTTTCTGGGAAAACAAACCGGGCATTTTCGAAGAAATAGTACATCACCACTGGAAGCAAATTGATTTTTTCTCCGATAACTTTTCAGCTAGATTTGATTTACTGCCGTACGATTACAAAATGATCAGAGGCATAGATTTTTTTAATTTTGTTATAGAAAAATCCAGGCAAAAAGATTACATAGATTTTATTTACGGCACGGTTAAATCGATAGCTGTAGAAAATGGTAAAACTTCTGTTGCATTTGACGATAAAATATTTACTGCGGACTTTGTTTTCAACAGCATTTTATTTAATGATGCCCTAAAAGAAGCACCAGGCAAATACACACTGCTACAGCACTTTAAAGGCTGGCTGATAAAAACCCCCGCTGCTGTATTTAACGAACGCATTGCAACATTTATGGACTTCAGGGTAAGTCAGCAGCACGGAACAACTTTCGTTTACGTGTTACCGACTGCACCTGATAGAGCCCTGGTAGAATACACACTCTTTACCAAAGAATTATTACCCCAAAAAAATTATGACGATGCACTTAATCAATACATAAAAGATTTTTTAAAAATTGACGGCTATACAATATCAGCAGAAGAATACGGCGTAATACCAATGACCAATATAAAGTTTAACCAGGGCGATGGGAATATCGTAAACATCGGCACCGCAGGCGGAAAAACAAAAGCCAGCAGTGGCTTTACTTTTCAATTTATACAGAAACACACAGATGCAGTTATAAACGCTCTTATCAATAATAAAGACCCTCATATTACCCCTTCAATTTTTGAGCGCAGGTTTAATTTATACGATAGTACTTTGCTAAATATTCTAAACAGCAACAAAATGGGCGGCGATAAAATTTTCACTGCTTTGTTTCGGAAAAACCCACCGCAGCGGGTATTGCGGTTTTTAGATAATGAGACCAACTTTATGGAAGAATTAAAAATAATGCGCAGCGTTCCACCTCAAATATTTTTGCCGGCTGCCATAAAGGAATTGCTGGGTTAACCCGGGTGAAATAAAAATTGTAATAGATTTTTTTAAAACAACAAATTGCCGCTCAATGATCTAAAGTACAAGAGTGCGACGCAAGAGGCGATGCCATAGAAAATAAATGCCCGGTTAAGCCAACTGCCTTTTTCTGAAGGATAAAAAAACGATAATTTAGATTTTACAAATATTCAAATGGAAAAAATACTTACCATAACACTTAACCCGGCCATTGATAAAAGCACCAGTATCAAAGCAATGGCACCGGAAAAAAAACTGCGCTGCGCACAACCAACATTTGAACCAGGTGGTGGCGGCATAAATGTATCAAGGGCAATAAAAAAATTAGGGGTTTCGTCTACAGCAATGTTTATGGCAGGCGGGCACACCGGCGATTTTTTTAAAGAGCTTGTGCAGCACGAAGGTATTGATGCGGTTGCCATTCATTTTCAGGGCTATACCCGCGAAAACCTTATTGTGTTTGATGAATCATCAAACCTGCAATACCGGTTTGGTATGCCAGGACCAACTTTATCTGAGCCGGAATGGATGGCCTGTTTACAAGTGCTTGAACAAAGCAGCGCCTACGAATATGTGGTAATAAGCGGCAGCAATGCACAGGGTGTTCCGTTAGATTTTTATACTCTGGCTGCCCGCATAATAAAAAATAAGAACGCAAAACTCATCATAGATACTTCGGGCGACGCACTGGCACATGCATTGAGTTTTGGTGTATATATGGCCAAACCCAATCTTGGTGAATTAAGCGCATTATGCGGCGGACAGGAACTGGACGCCACAATGGTAACAGATGCTGCGCGTAGCATAATTGCAAATGGCAGTTGCCAGGTAATGGTTGTATCTATGGGGGCCGCCGGCGCCATGCTTGTTACAGCCACTGAGCATTATCATGTATCGGCTCCGCCGGTAAAAATAAAAAGCACCGTTGGTGCCGGCGACAGCATGTTAGCGGGCATGCTGGTTGCAATTACAAAAGGGCTTCCCTGGAAAAATGTACTACAGTATGGCGTTGCAAGCGGCACCGCCGCTACCATTAACCCGGGTACAGCATTGTGTAGCAGAGAAGATGTTGAAAAAATTTATGCTGCCTTTAAATAGTTATAATATTTATAAAAAAATATTGAGGCTTAAAAAGGAATGATAATTGGTTTTACCGTTTCAAAAAATAACAATGAAAATTATTTTACTTCTTTTTATTCCATTTACGTTAATATCTTTTTCGGTGGCCACCGGGCTTAAACCGGTTGACAACGATGGTGCAGTAACCTTTACCATTAAAAATTTTGGCCTAACTGCCAACGGATCTTTCAAAGGCCTGAAGGGCCAAATAAACTGGGATGCCGAAAATCCGGCAGCATCCATTTTCGACATAACAGTTGATGTAAATACAATAAACACGGGTATAGATGCGCGTGACAGCCATTTAAGAAAAGAAGATTATTTTAATGCTGCTGCTTACCCTGTTATTCGTTTTACAAGCACAGCTGTTAACTCCTCAAATATAACCGGCAACCTCACCATAAAAGGAGTAACCAAAAAAATAAGTTTCCCTTTCACAGTAAAACCATCAGCAGGTGGTTATCTTTTTCAGGGCAGTTTTGAAATAAGCCGCAAAGATTTTGGTGTAGGTGGCGGCAGTGCGGTCCTCAGCGATAATGCCAATGTATCTTTAAAAATTCAGGCGAATTCTTAAAATTATACCTAAATACTGGCCTGATTCAATACATTTTAATACTAATATTGGCCTGGCAAAAAATACAATGATCGGCTTCCGTTGCGTCGCACTCTTGTACTATATAATCTAATCGGCAAGGTGCATCATCCTCATCAAATGAAATTTTTTACATGCAATAAGCATTACATTTGCCGCATTAAAAGGTCCCGTAGTACAATGGATAGTATAAGGGTCTCCGAAGCCCTGGATTCAGGTTCGATTCCTGACGAGACCACGAAAAATAATACCGAAGCCTTATAAGTCATTGATTTATGAGGCTCTTTATTTTTAAGGCAAACACACTTTTATTAAGGCAGGTGATAAATACACAAAAAAAGCAACCGATTTGAAGCTATTTAATTGCCTGATTTTTAAAGTTATAATCTTATTTTTTAAAAGGTATTAGCCTCAAAATATCGTTTATAATGATGAGATAATTTTGCCGCCTGGATAACAAAATACCATAAAAAATAACTTCAAAACAAACTTATTGGAGTTAGATGTGGTTACCGTTAAATTGAACTAAAGTCCGCAATTTTTAAATTTTTTTTTACCCTTCGATTTATTTGATATTATTGCAACCCCCAACCAAGTGGAAGTAAAACTAAGAATGATGGCCAAGAAACAATTATTTACGCTAGAATATCCGGTAAGATGCTCACCAGCTATATTATATGAATTCCTTTCAACGCCGGCAGGCATGCAGGAATGGTTTGCCGATAAGGTAGATGAAAGGGATCATGTTTTTATCTTTTCCTGGAACGGCTCGATAGAAAAAGCTCAGGTAACAGATAGAGAACAAGATAAATTTATTCGTTACAGGTGGCTTGAAGCCCCGAAAGAAGAATATTTTGAGTTTAGAATAGAGAAAACAGAAGTTTCCAACCAAACTATTCTCCTAATAAAGGATTTTGCAGAAAAATCTGAAATAAAAGATCAAACCCAATTATGGGATTATCAGGTAAAAGAATTGTTTCATCGTTTAGGAAACTAATAACCAACCCATTTATCCCTTCACATACAAAAAACGAAGTCCACCAAAAGGCTATTTCTTTGTTCCAGACTTTTTATTTTACTTAAGCTTTGATTTGCCTAAGCCTGAAATCTGTATTTTTAGATCAGCGGCCGGCCAGAGGGCGCTGTTTTATTTTTTACTACTTACGCGGTAGCCAGATTTTTTATTTTTTGCATATCATTTCACTTAGTCAGGCTTTAGCATTCCCATTATTTCCCTATAAGTATCGATAAAAAAATCTGGTGCAGCATCCCATTCTTGCAAAGGAATTTTCTTAGCAATTTTAAAGAATTTTTTTTCTGAAAACTCCTGCGCATTTGCATGGTTGGCCGGAGAGTCAGTTATTAACAGGTAATTATCCGGTGCAAAATAATGTTCCCATTCATTTTCATTGACACAAATATGCCAGCCTGTATCTTTTTTTGCCTGTAAGGCATTAAATAAAGGCAGGTAATATTTTTCCTTATAAATACCGGCTATATGCAATGTGATACTAAAAAAATTCCCCCACCAAAAAAAGCAACGAATAGCAAAAATACCTTCATGACTGAAAAGCCTCGGGCTATCCAATAAAACATAAGGCAGGCTTTTGTATTGTTCTCCTTTATAAATTTTTGGTGAACAAGCCAATACTGAAGTTGGAAAAATTTCAGAGCTATTTTTTTGCAAGGTTACAAATCGGCTGTTTAGTTCTCCAAACAATTCATAAACCATGTTAATTATATGGTTCTTTGTTAAAATAAACTGTTCATCACAAACCAATAATAATTCCTTTTTCGAAAGCTTTACATTTGCAACAGCCATAATCAAAAATTAAAGTATCCGCAAAGTGGTAAAAAAACTTGACATACTCATTCTTCGTTCTTTTGCGGGTCCCTTTTTTGCTACATTTCTTATCTCATTGTTTGTATTAACCATGCAATTTTTTTGGTTATACATTGATGATCTTGTAGGCAAAGGCTTAGACCTTACAACGCTAGCATACCTCACGGGCCTCGTTGCAATAACATGGGTTCCACTCGCATTGCCGCTGGCATTGCTTCTTTCTTCTATTATGACCTTCGGCAACCTTGGCGAAACATTTGAACTTGTCGCTATTAAATCTGCGGGTATTCCCCTCATAAGATTCATGCAGCCTCTATTGATTGCAACTTTTTTTCTTAGTGGTATAGCATTTTTATTCGCTAATAATATAATACCTGTTGCTAACCTTAAACTTAACGCACTTAAATACGATATCATTGTAAAAAAGCCAGCTTTCGATATTAAAGAAGGCGTTTTTTATGACAAAATAGAAGGCTATGTAATTAAGATAGGTAAAAAAGATAAGAACGACAGCACTATCCATGATGTAATTATCTATGAAAAAAATTATGGCTTGCAGGATAATTTTATGGTTGCGGAAAGCGGTGTAATGCGTATAACACCCGACCAGCGTTTCATGGAATTTGAGTTACACAATGGTTGGAATTATGAAGAAAACGGAACCCGCTTTACTGCCAATACTGAATTGATTCGCATGGGTTTTAAAAGTTATAAAAAGAAATTTGACCTTAGCAGTTTTAAGTTAAACAAAACAGAAGACAGTCTTTTTAAATACGACCCGAAAATGCTCAGCATACGCCAGTTGAACGATGCAATAGACTCTTTGGGAGACATAAATAACACTTTTAAAAAAAGAACACAAAAGGAGATATCACCCTATTTTTCTTTTATAAAATTTGCTGACAGCACCTGGCCTTCACAAAAAAATACAACTGCAATAAAAGTAAAATCATTTGACGAAGTAATACCTGATTCTGTAAGAGCAGTGGTATTTGACAGAACAATTTCTGCTGTAAACAGTTCCAAAAATGTTATACAGTTAATAGCTGCAGACTATACAGTAAAAGACGATATGGCACGTAAACACTGGATAGAATGGAATAGAAAGTTTGCGCTTTCGTTCGCATGTATTGTGCTATTTATGATTGGCGCTCCATTGGGGTCTATCATCCGAAAAGGCGGCCTTGGCACCCCGTTGGTCTCGGCCATCGCATTTTTCGTAGCGTTTAATATGCTCAACACTTTTGGAGAAAAATTTGCCAAAACAGGTGAAACAAGCGTTTTTACCGGCATGTGGCTTTCAGCAATCGTGCTGATGCCAATTGGTTTCTTTCTAACATACAAAGCCATGCGCGATTCACAACTTTTCAATAAAGAATTTTATTTCAGACTTTTCAAAAAAAACAGCCATTGATATCATAAGAACAGGTACCACAAAAAAGTAAAATATAATAACATGAAAAATAATTCAAATTCCAACCGCAGAGAGTTTCTCAAAAATGCTGGCAAAGCGGGTTTAGCAGCTGGTATTACATTAACAGTTTTACCGTCACTTGCAAAAAAATCTCCCGCTGGCTTTTTTAACCTTAGAACAGAGGGAATAACGTTTCAGCAACAGCCACTCTTGTACCAATACAATGCTCTGGAACCCGTAATTGACGCTATGACCATGGAAATTCATTATACAAAACATGCGGCTGCCTATGCAAAAAATCTTGCAGATGCCTGCGCCTTAGAAAAGGTTGATATAACATCTGCAAAACTTGATGAGCTCCTGATGAACATATCAAAGTATTCACCAAAAATGCGCAATAATGGCGGTGGCCATTACAACCATGAACTTTTTTGGAAATCTATGGCACCAGCCAATTCAACAACACTTCAGGGTAAATTAAAAGATGCAATTGAGCAGTCCTTTACTTCAGTAGATTCTTTTAAAACACAGTTTACGGATGCAGGTAAAGGCCGTTTCGGAAGCGGCTGGGCATGGCTGGTATTAACCAACGATAAAAAATTGGTTATTGGCTCTACACCAAACCAGGATAATCCACTTATGGATGTAAGCGACCTAAAAGGCTTTCCTGTATTGGGTTTAGACGTTTGGGAGCATGCCTATTATCTTAAATACCAGAACCGTCGCCCCGATTATATCAACGCCTGGTGGAATGTGGTAAACTGGGATTTTATCTGTAAACGTTTTGAGTCTATGATTTAAAAAAATCCCTAGGTATTAACAGGCGCAACAATAAATTTTACTGCGCCTGTTTTCCTTATGAGCATAAATAAGAAATGTAGGAACCCGGCGCCACAGCGCTATTTGGTTTTTTTCACGCCTGGGCGCATAGGCTTCAAGTTAAGAATTTCGATAAATGGGTGTAATGCTAAAGAGGCTTTGGTTACAGCCTTTCAATATTACACTTTTACCAGCTGTGTCAAAAAGCATCCGCCTGAGGTGGCTTGGGTCATTCCGAAGGCGTGATTTAAAAATGCGAAGCAAATTTTTTTGATAAAGCGAAAGCAGTTCCGTTGAGATAACGAAGCCACTCGGCTTGAGCATTACGTGCATTGCAGTTGAACGGCAATAAGATAAAATTAGCTTGACGTCTGCACGCCAAGGCAGGACTCTTTTATATGATAGCCCTCTTCAGCAAATAAATACCATTATTCCTCATTTATCGTTTCATTATTTCCGGTAGTTGTACACTCAAAATAGATTTGCCGCAGAAAACTTTGTACATATTTTTACCTAAACATTTTATATTGCAGACGGCCAGGCAAAATTTGAAAATACAGAAATGGATAACATTGTTATCTGTTGTGTTGTTTATTGCAAAGATCATTGCATATTATCTTAGCCATTCGCTGGCCATACTTTCAGATGCACTTGAAAGCATTGTAAATGTACTGGCAGGTTTTATTGGCTTGTATAGTTTATACGTTGCAGCCAAACCAAAAGATACTGAGCATCCTTATGGGCACGGCAAGGCAGAGTTTATTTCAGCAGCCGCAGAAGGCGCCCTTATTATAGCCGCTGGCTTTCTCATACTCTACGAAACCTTTCAAAATTTTATTGATAACAAACCGCTGCAGCAGCTAGATACAGGGCTTTACCTTATTGCAGCAACTGCAATTATTAACTACATTGCCGGCTTTATTTGTATAAAAATCGGCAGGCAGAACAACTCGTCTGCTTTGCAGGCAAGTGGTAAACACCTGCAGTTAGATACCTGGTCAACCTTAGGTATTATTACAGCGCTAATTGTAATTGTATTTACCCACCTGTTGTGGATTGATAAAGCTGTAGGGCTTATAATGAGCTTCGTTATCATGTACAACGGTTATAAAATCATCCGCAAGTCACTCGCTGGCATTATGGATGAAGCCGATATGGAATTGCTTCAAAAACTGGTATCGGTTTTAAATCTTAACCGCCGTTCAAACTGGATCGATCTACATAATCTTCGTGTAATTAAGTATGGCAGTATTCTGCATATTGACTGTCATTTAACGGTTCCATGGTATATGAATGTATTTGAAGCGCACGATGAAGTAGACGCTTTAATGAGCCTTATAAAAAAAGAATTTGGAGATGCAATTGAGATGTTTGTACACACAGATCCTTGCCTGGATTTCTCCTGCAACATTTGCACAAAAGAAAACTGCAATGAGCGCAGGCATCTTTTCAACACAAAAATTGAATGGACTTTAAAAAATATAATTGCAGATAAAAAACATAAAATTGAATGATATTAACCGTGCCAATTAATTAAGGCAATAATAATTCGCTACCTCCAAAATACACAGTTTGCACTATTTTACGCTTCTTATTCTTAGCCGAATAATAAGCAGAATGTACAAGAGTGCGACGCAAGTAAAGCCAAATATTTATTCTCCTGCCCGGCCCAAAATTTAATGTCTAAAACTTTAGAAAATATCGCTAAAAGCTATCAGCAATATTCAATTCTTTGTATTTCTTTTTCAAAAAACAACAGATCGCAATTAATTTACAATGCTTATTTTGCAGTAAGATGCCTGCAAACAAAAGTTAATGAAAAACTTTTTTGAAAAATTACAACGGATACGAATTGTGAGAGCACTGGTTTACGCCGTTGTTGGTTTAGCATCCTACCCCGGCCTTACCATGTTTAATACAATTAAAATTGAAGGCACAGAACATCTTAAAAACCTCCCAAAAAAAAATGTTTTATTCATCAGTAACCACCAGACT
The DNA here is from genome assembly GCA_038203525.1 of Chitinophagales bacterium. GTDB lineage: Bacteria > Bacteroidota > Bacteroidia > Chitinophagales > Chitinophagaceae > Limnovirga. The sequence goes on from JBBRDW010000026.1 coordinate 36,479, forward strand.
TATTTTGCTGATGTTATTACATTTCTACACATATTTTGTGCAGTAAAATGGCGTAAGCAAAACAGGCTTGGCGTTCCATATTATTTACTTAATCCCTTTACCAACGTGTATTTTGTTGCCGCCGAAGAAACGATGAACGGCAGTTTTATAAGTCGTATTTTTAAACTGGGCGGTGCGCTAACAATCAAACGAACCTGGCGTGCAGAGGGAAAAAATATAGAGAGAGAAAGAGATGAAACTGATACTTCCAAAATTAACGAGGTTCTTGGCAAAAGCTGGCTTATAACTTTTCCGCAGGGTACCACTAAACCTTTTGCCCCGGGGCGCAAAGGAACTGCACACATTATTAAAAACAATCAACCGGTTGTAATACCTGTTGTGATCAATGGTTTCTGGCGTGCATTTAATAAAACAGGGCTAACATTTAAGAAAAAAGGCATACTGCTAACCGTGCGTTTCAAAGCACCTATGCAGATTGACTATTCGCAGCCGGTTGAGACCATTATGGAAGAGGTAATGGATGCAATTGAGCAAAGCAAAAAATACATGCTTAAAGGCAAACATCATTTACTAAATGCATTGGACAAATAAAAAACTGCCCGCCAATTTTACCCGCGGGCAGTTTTTTTATTGATTTTTTTGAGCCGGACCGAGGAATCTTTATTCAGCTTTTCTTACCACCAAGGCGTAACTTTTATACAGCTGTAACTATATTGTGCAACACCAAAATCTTCACAATATAATGCTCCTTATAAAGCGAAGAGTTCGCCGACTTTATATTTTATCATTGAACCAATACCTTAAAGGTCTGCTTTTCAGTTCCGTTCGTAACAGTTAACAGGCAATTCCCTTTTACAGTTGCCGGTATATTGATGCTTACATTACTTGTGCCGCCTGCATGTGAGTAGTTTTGGGTAACTACTTTTCTACCATCAACTGTAAACAGTTGAAGTTGATATTTAGCAGCAGCAACATTGGTAACGCTGAGCGTAATAATGTTCTTTACTGGGTTACCCATCAAATCAATTTTTGTAAGCACGCCCTTATTAAGAATAATTATTCCGCTATAGATAAATGTACCATCCAAATTCACCAGCTTAAGTCTGTAATATGTTTTACTGTCATTAACACTCTTGTCGGTTAAACTATATGTTGTACCGTTAGCAATATTTTTAGCAATCACAGTTCCAACAGTTTGCCAATCCCTTGAATTGTTACTTTTCTGTAATTCAAACTGCTTAAAGTTGAGCTCAGTTTTAGTGCTCCATGTAAGATTAGCAGATGAACCATTCAACGCGCCATTAAAGTTTCCCAAAACAACTGGAAGTGTTTTGTCAAAAAACAATGGAGAAGTCACAGAGGTGTACTCATTGTAACCTTGTACAAAAGCTGTCATGGGATCGCCAAAAGATTCGTCAGAACGGTAGCCAGTAGCACTAATATAGGTAGCCATAAAATAAAAAGCAGGGTTAAAATTCAAACCTATATCAGTAGCTTTAATCGTTATAGTATAAGAAGCTGCTGTATTGCTAATGGAATCAGACATTTCGGGTTGTGAAATAAATTTAAACGGCAGATTTTTAGTCATACTGTCGAGTACTGCTCCACCTGGGAAAGCGTCTTTTTTTGTTCCAAATGCTAAAGCATATTCTGGCTTGAAGTCTGCGTTAAAGTTAAATACAGAGCGGTTTGTGCCGCCATCAAAACCTGATATTGCTCTTTGTAGTTCATACTGTCCATCACTAAGGCTTTTTGTACTTGGAAAACCTCCCGTAGGCCGGGCATCAAGGTAAATTACAAGAATGTCATTAAAATCGCCTGAACCACGATTAAACTTAAAAGTAATATTGGTAAGGTCTGTAGTAACCTCAAGGCTTCCTGTGCCTACAGCACCGCCAAAACCAGTATTCCCATTACCAGGATAAACGTTCGCAAAAATTGCAGTCGAAATAAGCGCAGCGGTCACTAAAAAGTAAATCTTTTTCATTTGGTTATTTTTATTTTAAAGAATAAAAATAACACTGTATTTCAATAATCTATTATTTTTTTCCCGTTAAAGTTTTGTATTCGGTAATTATATTGCTTTGCTCTTGCAGCCTGCTTTCACTTTCTTACCTTTGCCGCGAAAAATAAAGAGCTTTTTTCCTTTATTATTTGCGAATAAATGGAAACATACATTATTTACGCTCTGGCCTGTTGCCCCTTAAGGATTTGCAGTACAAGAGTGCGACGCAAGGATGCATCAATAAAACGATAAAGCCGGGTTCATAAATAATACAATAAACTTTTCAATGGAAATTACCGTTAAAGCCGCCGAAGCATTACGACTCACAGCCGAAGAATTTGAACTGATAAAACAGAAGCTTGGTCGTACTCCAAATTTTACCGAGCTGTGTACTTTCAGTGCCATGTGGAGCGAACATTGCAGCTACAAGAACTCTATCAAATGGCTGAAAACTTTACCAAGAGATGGCGGCCGTATGCTGGTTGCCGCCGGTGAGGAGAACGCGGGTCTTATGGATATTGGCAATGGCTTTGGTGTGGTATTTAAAATTGAAAGCCATAATCACCCAAGTGCTATTGAGCCTTTTCAGGGAGCAGCAACAGGTGTTGGCGGTATTCAGCGCGATATTTTTACGATGGGTGCCAGGCCAATTGCTTCTCTAAACAGTTTGCGTTTCGGAAATATTAAAGATAAAAAAACACAAAGACTATTGGCAGGTGTTGTTCATGGCATTGGTCATTACGGCAACTGCTTTGGCGTACCAACCGTTGGTGGCGAAGTTTATTTCGAGGAATGTTATCATACCAATCCATTGGTAAATGCAATGAGTGTGGGCATTGTAAAGATTGGCAAAACCATTAGTGCAACGGCAGAAGGTGTGGGTAACCCTGTTTTTTTTGTAGGCAGTGCAACGGGTAAAGACGGAATTGGCGGTGCAAGTTTTGCAAGTGCAAATATTACGGCGGAAAGTACAGAAGAATTACCGGCGGTGCAGGTTGGCGACCCCTTCCAGGAAAAGAAATTATTAGAAGCTTGCCTTGAAGTAATTGAAACCGGTGTAGTTGTGGGCATGCAGGATATGGGTGCAGCAGGTATTATTTGCAGCACTGCCGAGATGAGTGCAAAAGCTGGTGTGGGTATGCGCATTGATTTGGATAAAGTCCCAACCCGCCAAATGAATATGAAAGCATGGGAACTGCTGCTAAGCGAAAGCCAGGAAAGAATGTTAATCGTTGTAGAAAAAGGAAAAGAAGATGCGGTTTTAAAAGTGTTTGATAAATGGGATTTGCCCTGCAGCGAAATAGGGGAAGTTACCGGAGATGGCATCCTGAATTTTTATATGCATGGCGAACTGGAAGCATCCGTTCCTGCTTATGAATTGGTGCTTGGTGGTGGCGCTCCTCAATACACAAGAGAGTATACGGAGCCTAAATATTTTGAGTTAATTAAAGCTTTTGCCATTAATACTGTTGAAGATATTGCTGATTTAAAAACTGCTACAGAACAGGTTATTCAAATACCAAACATTGCAAGCAAACGTTGGGTTTATGTGCAGTACGATAGTATGGTTGGCGCGGCTAATACAAGTACAAACGCACCAAGCGATGCCGCAATTATCTTAGCTAAGGGCACGGGTAAATCTTTGGCGATGACGGTTGACTGCAACAGTAAATATGTGTTTGCCGATCCTTATGTTGGTGGCATGATCGCCGTTGCAGAAGCATCCAGGAACATTGTTTGCAGCGGCGCCGAGCCAATTGGCGTAACCAACTGCTTAAATTTTGGTAACCCTTACGATCCCGAAGTTTACTACCAGTTTGTAAATGCAGTAACAGGCATGGGCGATGCCTGCCGCAAATTCAATACACCGGTTACGGGCGGCAATGTGAGCTTCTATAATCAAAATCCGGAAGGTCCGGTTTACCCAACGCCAACCATTGGCATGGTAGGTATTCTTGACGATTTTGAAAATAAAATGACACTGGATTATAAAGAAGCTGGCGATGTTATTTTATTGATCGGTGAGCAGCAAAATGATATTGCTTCTTCAGAATATCTGCATAAAATTAAAGGCATAGAATATTCTCCTGCCCCGCATTTTAATCTTGATGAAGAATTCGGTATTCAGAAATTTGTGGCTTCTGTTATAAAAGATAAATTGGTAAAAAGCGCACACGATATAAGCGAAGGCGGACTAATTGTAACCTTACTTGAAAAAGGTTTCAACCGCGATCTTGGTTTTAATGTTCACGCCACTACCGACCTTCGTACAGATGCTTACTGGTTGGGCGAAGCACAGAGCCGCGTTGTGGTTACCTGCACCAAGCAAAATGCAGAAACATTGCAGCACAAAGCTTTGGCAACAGGTATTCCCGTAAGTGTTTTGGGTAAGGTAACCGCATCTGAAATAAATGTAAATGAACAAAGCTGGGGAAGCATAACTGGTTGGAAAGAAAAGTACGATACAGCCATCGAAAAATTATTGGTATAAATACATTTTTTTTGAGCCAGACAATAAATCTTTTCTCATCGTTCCTTGCGTCGCACTCTTGTACTTTAGGAAATTCTATTCAGCAATTTAAACCGCAGAGCCGCTAAGGCGCTGACAAGAAACTGCGAATGTCTTTGCGCCTCTCCGTTCGAAGCTTTGGACTCTGCGGTTTGTATTTTCTGTTCATTTATAATCCAACCGATGAAAGGATTGCGACGCAACAATGACGCTATGGAATTCTTTAGCTGGTATCACAAAATTTTAAAATAAGTTAACCACGAAAATGGAAAATCAGGCTTTCGATATTAATACAAAATCTTCCATCATAATTACAGGTGCCGCTGGTTTTATTGGCAGTTGCATGGTGCAATATTTGAATGAGCAGGGTTACGAAAATTTAATTCTTGTTGATGATTTTGGCGTGGAAGAAAAGCGAAAAAACTGGGAAAGCAAACAGTTCGCAAACATTGTTGAGCGTTATAATTTGTTCGACTGGCTGCACCTGCACAATCCCAAAATTGATTTTGTAATTCACCTGGGCGCAAGAACAGATACCACTGAATTTGACTATGCCGTTCACGAAGAATTAAATGTTGAATATTCGCAGGACATCTGGAATTACTGCACTGCTTACAACGTGCCATTGATTTATGCTTCATCGGCTGCAACCTATGGTAGTGGAGAGTTTGGCTATAATGATGATCACGAAGTAATCGAAAAATTACAGCCACTAAATCCTTACGGAGTTAGCAAAAATGAGTTTGATAAATGGGCTTTGCAGCAACACAATTCGCCACCATTTTGGGCAGGGTTAAAGTTCTTTAATGTGTATGGGCCCAATGAATATCACAAGGCCCGCATGGCGAGTGTGATCTTTCATTCCTTTAACCAGATTAAAAAAGATGGCGAAGTAAAATTGTTTAAAAGTCACCGCTCTGATTTTAAAGACGGCGAACAACTGCGTGATTTTATTTATGTGAAAGATGTAGTAAAAGTAATTGACTGGATGATGCAGGCTATGGTTAATGGTGAATGGTCAATTGATGCAAACGGTTTGTACAATTTGGGTACCGGCACAGCAAGAAGTTTTTACGATCTGGCTGCTTCAACATTTAAAGGCGTTGATAAAAACCTTAATATAAAATTCATTGACATGCCGATAGACATTCGTGATAAATATCAATACTTTACCGAAGCCAATATGCAAAAACTGCGCAATGCAGGTTACGCTGAAAAGTTTTATTCACTGGAAGAAGGCGTTGATGATTATGTACGCAATTATTTGAGTACGGCGAAGATTTGGTAAATTTGAATAAATTAAGGTTATGATTGATGTTGAGGAAAAAAGAGAAAAGATTGCTGCTATTGTTCGTTCAATACCGGAAGATCATTTGGATATTGTTCAGGAGTTGTTAGAGAAAATTGAATTACTTGATAAAGATTCAGTCGAGTATTTGTTTACAGAAGCTGTTGCACAATATGGCAATACTTTAAAAAAACTTGCCGAATGATTTCGATTGAAGAAGTACTTAAGCTTCATGAATTATCAATACGTTTTTTAGGTGGCAGTTCAGGAACAAGAGATATGTATATGCTGGAAAGCGCAATTGCACGGCCTTTTCAAAACTTTGGAGAAATTGAACTATATCCAACAATATTTGATAAATCTGCTGCTTTGCTGGAAAGTATTGTAAAAAATCATCCGTTTGTGGATGGTAATAAACGAACCGATTTCTCGCAGTTCTTCTTTTGCTTAAGAAAAGTAAAATAAAGCTTTTAGCTTCTGAAGAACAAGCATATGATTTTGTAATCAACGTTGCTTCCTCACAAATAACTTTTGAAGAAATATTCCGTTGGTTATAACAGAACTCTATACAATCGCAACCATGAAACCATGAGCAAAAAAATAGCCATCATTGGCGGCGGCAACTTAGGCACCGCCATAGCAGAAGGATTAATAAGCAGCGGCTTTGTAAAGCCCGAACATATCATTATTACCAAAAGAAATATTGCCACGCTAAAACCGCTTGAAGAAAAAGGCGTGCTTGTAAGTAACAACAACGCAGAAGCCGTGCATTATGCAGATTGGGTTATCCTTGCCGTAAAGCCCTTTCAAATACGGGAAATATTATTGCATTTAAAACCAACTCTTGATGCTAAACACCACACACTTATAAGCGTTATTACCGGCGTTTGGATAAAAGATATACAGGATATTATCGGTAACGAATTCACGCTTTTCCGTGCTATGCCAAACACGGCAATCGCCATCCGCGAAAGTATTACCTGCATTTGCAAACACAACGCAGCTGCAGAGCAGGTTCAGTATGTGGACGACCTCTTTAGCCGGC
>JBBRDW010000027.1:0-42713 GCA_038203525.1 Chitinophagales bacterium
TTTATCTGTTTCACGTTTATCAATTTCAAACTGATGAAGCGATGAAATAAAAGGTGTTAATTTTTGAAAACCAAAATTACGGGGATCAAAATTGGGTTGTTTTTTCATAACCAGGTTTCCTACATCGCCAAGAAAAGCCCAGCCGTTTTCATCAGCAAGATCGCTGATGGTTGAAGCGATCAAATGCAGTATTTCTTTATTCACTTTATCCACGGCCGCTTTTTGTTTCTGTTTACCGGGTTTAGGTTGTGTTGTTTCTTCTGTATCAGTTTCCTCATCAGGGTTTGAGAGAATTTCAATGTAAATAAATTTATCGCAGGCCACCATAAAAGGTTTGGGTGTTTTCTTTTCGCCAAGGCCAAAAACTTTCATGCCAGCTTCGCGTAAACGGGTTGCCAAACGCGTAAAATCACTATCGCTGCTTACAATGCAAAAGCCATCTACCTTGCCGCTGTACAATATATCCATCGCCTCAATAATCATGGCGCTGTCAGTAGCGTTTTTGCCCTGCGTATAACTGTATTGCTGAATGGGCGTAATAGCATTTTCGAGCAGTATATTTTTCCATCCGCTAACGGTTGGTTTTGTCCAGTCGCCATAAATTCTTTTAAAAGTGGGCGTACCGTATTTTGCAATTTCCTCCATAATCCCTTTTACATTTTTGTAAGGAATATTATCAGCATCAATCAGCACGGCAAGGCGTATATCTCTTTGTTGTTCCATATTACAAAGTAAGTTTTTCTGTAAATGATAAAAGCAATTATTTTGAGCCGGGCTGTAGGTTAAAATAGCATCGCCTGTTGCGTCGCACTCTTTTACTGAAGAAATTTTATGGGACTTTTAATGAAGCGGAAATAGAAGTAACAACCATATAAATAACAAACCTTGATGTTTTAAAACACCAATGTTTGTTAAACCCACAACGATTATTTTTCATTATTAATTATCCATTGTCAATTATTGCTTTACAAACTTTTCTACCGCTGTACCTTTATCATCTTTTACCCTTACCATATAAGTACCCGGCGCAAGGCTGCCAATACTGAAGCTGTATATTGCAGCTTTTGCAGTAAACTTTAGCAGTTGTTTGCCCTGTATATCAAGTACCGCAATGCTGCTGGTATTGGATGCATTTAAACCTTTTATGGTAAGCTTATCTTTTGCAGGATTAGGATATAGTTGTACACTGCCAGGTTTTATATAATTAATGCTTACCGTTTTGCTGTAACTGTATTTACCATCTTTATCTACCTGTTTAAGGCGGTAGTAATTGGTGCCTGTTATGGGTAACTTATCTGTATAAGCATAATCATGTATGGCTGCGCCGGTTGCCGCACTGCTTACCTGTGCAACAGAGGTGTAATTAACTGTATTGCTGCTGCGCTCTACCGCAAAATATTTATTGTTTAATTCTGTGGTTGTTTGCCAGTTAAGTGTTATGTATTCTTTGGTTTGGGTAGCAGTAAATTTATTGTAGGTAATGGGCAAGATTGCATCGCCGCCAATATAACGCAGTATTACAAATGTGGTTGGATTAAAGCCAACTGCAATAATCTTTCCATCAGGTTGTAAGGTTGCAGCGTGGGGAACAGAATAATCTAATATTGTTGACTGCAAACCGTTTGTTCCAAATGTAGAATCGAGTACACCATTTGGCAAATAACGCGCTACAAGAGGACGGTTATAAGCATTTCCATAATTATTTGATCCCACTGCAACAATTTTTCCATCGGATTGTATTATGGCTGAATATGCCCTTAATGCATCATTACCAAATTTGGTAACTGCGGCTCCTTCGTTGCCAAAAGAGTGATCCAATGATCCATCTGTATTAATTCGCGCAACCGTAAGAAACTCATCATAACCCATGACACCAGTTACACCGGCTATTATTATTTTGCCGTCTTTTTGTAAAACAACACTGTTTATATCATAACTTCTGGTGCTTTGTGGGTAACTTATTTTAGCAATGCCCCCTTCGCCAAAAGAGGGGTCTAAAGTTCCATCCGGCAGATACCGAATCAAAAGAAACTGAGGGCCGCTAAAAATAGAATAGACTCCGCCAATAATTATCTTCCCATCCGGCTGAATCACGATGCCGTTTATTTCTATATCTCTGTCCAGTGTCTTTAAAATTGTTCCTTTATCGCCAAAACCCTCATCGGGGCTGCCACCTGCATTGTAGCGTATTATAAAATAAGTTGGGGAGCTATATTCTTCAAACTCCAGGCCGGTAAGCAATATTTTTCCATCGTTTTGCACTGCCATAGCGGTCACATTTTCGTTTAGACCCAAGTCCGTAAGGGAAGTGCCATTCTCCCCAAAAGAACTGTCAATTGTACCATCGGGTAAATACCTTACAACCCCTGCATCTGCTTTTTTACCCAGTCTGCCACCTGCCAGTATCCGGCCATCTTCCAGTTCGGTTACACCGTAAACCCTTCTCCCTCACCGTTAAGATCTGTTACTACAATGCCTTCATCGCCAAAAGTATTGTCAATACTGCCATTGGTATTGTATCGTACTACCATAGCACCGCCCACATTTTTATAACCGCCTCCACCAACGGCAAGTATTTTACCATCTTGCTGCAGTGTAGTAGCATAGGCATAACCTGTATAGCCTTCGCCCACAACAATGCCACCGTTGCCAAAACTGTTGTCTAATGCACCAGGCTGCGCTTTTGCGTTAACAGCCGCTGTAATGCATAATGCAAAAATTAAGTATTTCATAAGTGAATGTTTTTAATTGCTTTGATAGAATAAATTGCGGCTGGCAATAATCTAATTATTATACACATTTTTTGCAGTTATTAAAATATGAAATTAGCGCATAACCCTTGAACTAAAATGTGATTTATCACATAAAACTAATTGCAAGATATTTTCCCGTTTGAACAGAACTGGTATGCAATAATAATGCTGACCGGATATGCTGCATAGTGATATAGCAGTACAAGAGTGCGACGCATGTAAAGCTTCACAAACATTTACTGCCTGGCCCAAAATAAAAAACCAACTTTTACAGTTGGCTTTTACATTAGGAAATATAAAAAATTATTTTTCCAGTTTGGCTTTTAGGTTTGCATCGAGTGCATCTAAAAACTCTTCTGTATATAAATAATGTTCGCCATGATTTACCTTGTTTCCGTAAATACAAACGGCCAGGTCTTTGGTCATTTTGCCGCTCTCAACTGTTTCTACGCAAACTGCTTCGAGTGCATGACAAAAATCGACCAACTGCTGGTTGCCATCTAATTTTCCACGAAACTCTAAACCTCTTGTCCATGCAAAGATGGAAGCAATTGGGTTGGTACTTGTGGGTTTGCCTTTCTGGTGTTCGCGGTAGTGGCGGGTAACGGTTCCATGCGCTGCCTCAGCTTCCATCGTTTTTCCATCAGGGGTAACAAGGGTTGACGTCATTAAACCCAGGCTACCAAAGCCCTGGGCAACGGTATCGCTCTGTACATCGCCATCATAATTTTTGCATGCCCATACAAAATTACCATTCCATTTTAACGCGCTGGCAACCATGTCGTCGATCAGGCGATGCTCGTAGGTAATGCCCGCTGCATCGTATAAAGACTTAAATTCTTTCTGGTAGATATCTTCAAAAATATCTTTAAAACGGCCATCGTATTTTTTAAGAATGGTATTTTTGGTAGAAAGATACAAGGGCCATTTTTTAATTAATGCCTGGTTAAAACAACTGCGTGCAAAACCTATGATACTTTCATCTGTATTGTACATTGCCAAAGCAACACCATCGCCTTTGAAATTGAAAACTTCAAACTCTTGTTTGGTTCCGTCTTCGCCTTCGAATTTTATTGTAAGTTTTCCTTTGCCTTTTGTTACAAAATCTGTAGCACGGTACTGATCGCCAAATGCATGGCGGCCAATACAGATAGGCGCTGTCCAGTTGGGCACCAGTCTTGGTACATTGCTGCAAACAATAGGTTCGCGGAACACTGTGCCATCCAGTATATTACGTATGGTACCATTGGGGCTTTTCCACATTTGTTTCAGTTTAAACTCCGATACGCGTTGTTCGTCTGGTGTAATGGTGGCGCATTTAATACCAACACCGTATTGTTTAATAGCGTTGGCGGCGTCAACTGTAACCTGGTCGTTGGTTTCATCGCGATACTCCATACCAAGATCGTAATACTTAATATCAACTTCAATGTAAGGGAGTATCAGTTTGTCTTTAATAAATTTCCAGATGATGCGTGTCATTTCATCACCATCTAATTCCACTACCGGATTTGCGACTTTAATTTTTTGGCTCATTCTTTTTGTTTTGAGGTTCTAAAAAGCGATAGCAAAAGTAAATGTTTCAAATATTATCCTAAACAAAAACAATTTGCCCCATTTGTACGTATTTATGGCATGATTAGAATGATGGTTTTATTATACCTGCCAATCTTAATTTTATCAACAGCATTAAGCAGTTGCAGCAAGAACGGCTCTAATATTATCAATACTGCACCGCCTGCCGATAGTTCAGGAAACAACAATGGCCATCCGCCTGCCGATACCAGCTTACATTCCTTTCTGGCACTGGGCGATTCTTATACCATTGGCCAATCAGTTCAACCAGCAGAGCGCTTTCCCGCGCAAACTATTGCACTGCTAAAGTCTGGCGGCACTAACTTCAGCGATCCTGAATATATTGCCACGAGCGGATGGACAACCGCAAACCTGCAAACCACCATTACAGCAAAAAATCCCCAGGGACCTTATGATATCGTTACCTTATTGATCGGCGTAAACGATCAGTACCAAACCGGAGGCGACACAACAGGCTACCGGCTAAGGTTTACACAATTACTTGAGAAATCAATTGAGCTTGCCGGCAATAAGGGCTCACATGTTTTCGTATTATCCATTCCTGATTATAGTGTTACACCCTTTGCCACAGGCAGTAACACTGCATTGATAAGCCTCCAGATCGATCAATTTAACGCCATCAACAAAGATGTTACCCTACAATATAAAATTGATTACACTGATATTACGCCGTCCACGAGGCTAGCCTTAACCGACGCCACACTTATAGCGGTAGATGGCTTACACCCTTCTGGTAAAGAATATGCAGTGTGGGCCGGTTTGCTGGCGCCTAAAATAAAAGAGGTAATAAAATAAATGATGATTTGATTTTTTTGAGCCTGGCATTTATTTTTTATACCATGGGTTGTTGCAGCTTGCCCCGCCTTTGCCGGGGTTGCACACTTATACGGTATCTCATCCAGCGGCATTCAACAGCCGGGTACCGGACTTACGAGGGAAATAACTAACCTTGCAACCTTAATACCAACTCCTTTACCATCCATATATCGCAGCCAAAATGACCTGAATTCCCCAGCGGTCCCTTTAGGTATTTAAAACCAAGCGATTCGTATAAACCAACAGCAGTGCTCAATTCCGGCATTGTTTCCAGGTACATGCTTGTGTAATTTTTAGTCTTTGCTTCGGAAAAACATTTTTCAATCAATGCTTTGCCAATACCTTTTCCCCGGGCGGCATTTGATAAATACAGCTTAACCAGCTCGCAGCAACCCTGGGGTAAGTTTGGTGTGGGGAATATTCCGCCGCCTCCCAATATTTGGCCGTTTTCCTCGGCTACAAAATAAACAGAACCATCCTTTTTAAATAAAGTAAAAAGATCATCGGTTGTAGGGTCGTAGTAAACTGTGCCGGGTTTGTTGGCTTTAAACTCTGAAAGTACAGAACGTATAATCAAAGCCAGTGCTGTGTTATCTTCCTGCCGTATTTCCCTTATGTTACAATTGCCGTTCATTGTTTAATAATGTTTATTTGTATTAGAACTTTACACGAATCGTTGATCGTGCTTAATTAGACTCTTGCACATTGCCCAATGGCGAACAAAGCGTACAAGCGTGCGACGCAACAATGCCTAATAGCAGTAGTGCAGCCTGGCCCAAAAAAATTTTCATCAACTTACAATTAAAACAGGAATTGTAAGTTTATGCCTTACAGAATCTACGGTTTCTCCATAGATCAAATCTTTAAGTCCGGTATGCCTGTGCGACCCCATGATGAGCATATCGGCTTTTTCTTCGGTTACAATTCTTACTATTTCGTTTACGCGGTTGCGGTACCCCAAATGAATGGAAACGGTGTAACCCAAATTTTGTAACTGGCTGGCGTATGTTAACAGGCGGTTTTTGTCGTTGCGGGTTTCAAAATCGTCGGTTGCATCGCCAAGATAGCTTGCTGATGCAGTTTCAACGATATGCATGAGTATATAGTGCACCGATTGTTTACCCTGTGCAAGCGCATAGGCTACCATCTTTTCGTCGTTGCTGGAAAAATCGAGCGATACGGCAATCCTTTTTATGGCCGGCACCAGCAGGTTTTGCAGCGGCTTTTGTTCGCCATGTATCAGCATATCTTTCCCGTCTTTTCTTTTACGAAGAATTGGCAAAAAAGTCATCATACAAAAGAGCCACAGAAATGCAAGCCATGCCGCAAATACTCCTGCCTTACCCAGCATATTTCCATCATGCTGAAACAGGGTTACTGATGAATCGAATACCAGTTTTACATTTAAAAATATAAGAATGGCAGCCACCACCCATGCTGCTATTTTTATGGGTAACTTAATTACAAATTCGCCCATTGTTTCTTTGTCACTTACAAAATGTATGAGCGGTATTATAGCAAATCCAAGCTGCAGACTTAAAATTACCTGGCTTAATACGAGGAGGTCATCTAAATGTTCGTCACCCGATACAAGTATCACAATTACGGCAGGTGTTATGGCAATTAATCTGGTAATAAGGCGGCGCATCCAGGGGTTTATCCGCAACCTTAAATAGCCTTCCATAACTATTTGGCCGGCCATTGTACCCGTTACCGTTGAGCTTTGTCCGGCAGCAATTAATGCAATTGCAAAAAGAACCGGAGCAACTGCCGTACCCAACAATGGCGCCAGCAAAGTGTGCGCATCTTCAATTTTTGCAACCTGGGTATTTCCTGTTTTAAAAAAAACAGTAGCAGCAAGCACCAGTATGGCTGTATTTACGAGGAAGGCCGCATTGAGTGCAATGGTACTATCTATGCGGTTATACTTTAACGCCTGTTTTATACTCGCAGAATCAGTCTTTATTTTTCTTGTTTGAACCAGTGCCGAATGCAGGTAAAGATTATGTGGCATTACCGTTGCGCCAATAATACCTACGGCTATATATAATGCGTCGCTACTAAGCGGCGTAGGGATAAACCCTGTAAGCATTTCGCCAATAGGCGGCTGTGCAAAAAATATTTCTGTAAGAAATGCAAGACCAATAATAAGTACCAGCCCAATAATAAATGCCTCCAGCCTTTTAATACCCAATTTTTGAAGATATAGCAATAAAAAAGTGTCAAGCACGGTAAAAAGCACCCCCCATAAAATGGGAATACCCGTAAGCAAATGAATACCTATTGCCATACCTAAAACTTCTGCCAGATCGCAGGCTGCAATAGCAAGTTCAGCAAGTATGTACAAACAAAAATTTACAACAGCAGGATAAGTTTCCCTGTTGGCCTGTGCAAGGTCTCTTCGGCGCACAATGCCAAGCCTTGCGCTAAGGCCCTGCAGCAGTAAAGCCATCAGGTTACTCATTAGTAAAACCCAAATAAGCGAATAGCCGAATTGCGAGCCGCCCTGCAGATCGGTTGCCCAGTTACCAGGATCCATATACCCCACGCTTACCAAGTATGCAGGGCCTAAAAATGAAAATAATTTCTTCCATTTGCCGGCATGTTTAGTGGTGTCAACCGATTCATGAACTTCGCTTAGCGAAGAGTTATTGGTTTGTTCAAACATGTTTAGTATTGATAATTATTTTATCTTTTTTTGTTCCGGACTGTGGTACATTTATAAGCTTCGTTGCGTCGCACTCTTGTACAATTTCAGCTATACTCAGCAGTGAAATACACTACGTTCTGCTGTATCTAAATTTCGGCATTGTTCTTTAAATACACTACCACTATTTGTTATAAGCATTAGCTATACCGGCCGTACAAATAAAACAACAGCCAGTTGTTTACTAATATTTACGGTAATCTGTTTATCCAGTTCAAGTTCCAGCGACTGGTCGAAACTAAATTTCCGCTTTACTTCCACTTTTGAGCCTATAGTAATATTTTTATGTTTAAGTAACTCCAGCAACTCAGAAGACTGGCTACCTACCGAGGTAACTTCGGCCGGCTTATTTAAGAGGAGCCCGGTTAAACAAAACTGCTGCTGAAGGTTCATCTTCCCGTTACTGTCAGGTATTGGATCTCCATGCGGGTCAAACCTGGGAAAGTCTAAAAAGGCATCCAGCTGATCTACTAATTTTTTACTGTTTATATGTTCCAGTTCCTCTGCTACTTCGTGTACTTCATCCCAGCCAAACCTGAGTTTTTCCACTAAAAAATATTCCCATAACCTGTGCCTGCGTACAATGCCTAGTGCGGTCTTTTTACCCTGCGGGCTTAACTGAAACTCTTTATAAGGCTCGTAATGCAGCAGCTTTTTAACCTTAAGCTTTTTAAGCATATCTGTAATGGAAGCAGGTTTACTCCGCAATGCTGCCGCCAGTTCATTAGTAGTAACAAAGCCTGTAGCCTGCTGCAGGTGGTAAATATTCTTTATGTAATTCTCTTCTGCTTCAGAATAATTAGGTGTCACTCAAAATAATTTTAGACAAACCTAAAAAAAATTACTTATAAACATCTGGTTCTAATAATATATTTTTATAAAAAAAATGTTTCATGTACAACAAGTACCTGTTTGTTTCGCTTGTTATATTTACAATCGCATCCTGCAACGAAAAAAAAGTTTCTTTATCCGGCAATGACCCTGTAGATGCAAGATATTTTATCGGTGCATTTAAGCCGTTTACCTTGCCCTACCGTATTGCAGATACCAATATGGTAAAGCTGGCAGATACCACCAATATAAGTTATGCCGTTTTTACACAATTTATACCAGACAGTGTGCTCGAGAAAGCCTTAGGGAAAAATGCAAAAAAGGCAAAGATTAACCCGGTTGGAAAGATTGAAAAAGAAAAAGAATTATACCTGCTGGCCAACTTCACCATTAACAGAAAAACGGAGCTTCATTCATTTTTACTGAGCAAAGAAAATAAGAATCTCGCCGAGCTGGCACTACTGAAACAGGGAACAACAGACGGTTACAGCCACAGCGTTACAATTACATCGGAACCAACTTTTATTCTTATTCAGGAAAAGATAAACGCAAAAAGTGAATTGTTATATACAAAAAACGGATATGCCTATAACAATGGTTCAGGCACTTTTACTGCTGTAATGAACGATTCTAATGAAGACCTTGAACGCATTAACGAAATCATTAATCCTATCGATACACTTGCCCGTAAAAATAAACTTAGTGGTGACTATGCAGATGATAAAAGAAACTTTATCTCCGTACGGGATGGAAGCAGCACAAACAGGTACCTATTTTTTATTCACTTTGAAAAAAATAACGGCGATTGTAAGGGTGAGCTAAAAGGTACTATGACACTAAGCGACGCAACGCATGCATTTTTTAAGGAAAGCGGTGACCCGTGTGTGATTGATTTTATCTTTGAAGGCAGATCTGTGGCAGTAAAAGAACAGGGAAACTGTGGTAATCACCGGGGTATAAAATGTTTTTTTGATGACAGTTTTACAAAGAAAAAAGAAAAAAAGCCTTTAAAAAAAAGTAATTGATTTTACTTTTATCGCCTTTATTCTTGCATTTGTGTTTGGGCGAATACCGCGCCTTTTAAAATGGTACATTAATATTATTATGCAAACAGCTTAAAAAATTCTTTGGTCTGTTGTACATGCTCAGTAGCGATGTAACTGTACAAGAGTGCGACGCAACAAAAGCCCAATAGTATATCGACTGCCGGGTTCAAAAAAATAATTATCAACTGCAAACGTTTGCAACAAAATGATCGAACTGATGTTTGTCTTTATTAAATACTTTGCCCATTAAACAGGCCTGAGCAGTTTTATTGTGTAGAAAATACATTTAAAATAATAAACACTAAATTGCGGCGGCAAAAACCAATACTTACAATATGAATTTTAGAAACTTCCAGGTTCCTTTTCAAGTTGATGAACGTTACTCCAAACGAATTGCTTATTTTTCAATGGAATTCGCAGTACACCAGCCACTAAAAATTTACAGCGGTGGTCTTGGCTTTCTTGCAGGTTCTCATATGCGCAGCGCCTACGAACTGCGTCAGAATTTAATTGGTATAGGAATCTTGTGGAAGTACGGTTATTACGACCAGGCCCGCAATCAAGATCAAACCTTGCAGGTAACCTGGATGGAAAAAATTTTTAGTTTTCTTGAAGATCCGGGCATAAAGTTTCAGATACTTATACATGATCATCCGGTTTGGGTAAAAGCATATTACCTCAACCCAACTACATTTAATACGGCACCGATGTTTTTGTTAAGCACGGATTTGCCTGAGAATGATTATGTATCTCAAACCATTACACACAGGCTTTACGATGCCAATGTGGCAACCAAAGTTGCCCAGTTTATTCTGCTGGGCGTAGGTGGCGCCAAACTGGTTGATGAGCTTGGCTTTGCGCCCGATTATTACCATTTGAATGAAGCACACGGCATTTCGGCTGCATTTTACCTGCTTAATAAATTTAAGAGTATAGATATGGTGCGCAAGCATCTTGTGTTTACAACCCATACGCCGGAAGAAGCCGGTAACGAAAAACACGATATTTATCTATGCCATAAAATGAGTTATTTCTGCGGCCTAAGTATTGATGAAGTTAGAAAGCTTACCGGTTTAACAGACGATCAGTTCAACCATTCACTCGCTGCGCTGCGGTTTGCAAAATTGGCCAATGGAGTATCTGCTTTGCACGGACATGTATCGAGAGAAATGTGGGGAAAGTACACAGGCATTTGCCCCATAATATCTATTACCAACGCACAAAACTGGCGTTACTGGGCGGATAAACAAATGTACAAGGCCATGGAAGAAGGCAATGATATTACATTTGATGACAGAAAAAAACACCTAAAGAAAAGAGCGTTTGAAATTGTTGCAGATCAAACAGGAAAGCTTTTCGATCCCAATATACTAACCATTGTTTGGGCACGCCGTTTTGCGGGATATAAACGCGCCGATATGCTTACCCACGATATGGAACGCTTTGAAAAGCTGCTTTCAAACGCCAAATATCCTGTGCAGATAATATGGGCCGGAAAGCCCTACCCGGTTGATTACCCATCTATCTCGCAATTCAATAACCTGGTACACATTAGTAAAAAATATAAGAATGTGGCAGTGCTTATTGGCTACGAACTTGCCCTTAGCAAACGCCTTAAACAGGCTTCTGATATTTGGCTCAATAACCCACGTGTGCCACGCGAAGCATCCGGCACCAGCGGTATGACTGCAGCAATGAATGGCGCGGTAAACCTTTCAACCGATGATGGCTGGATACCGGAATTCATCAACCACGGCCACAATGGCTTCCTGGTTCCAAGAGCCGATTATGAAAACATGACAACGCACGATATGGACGAGTACGATCTTAATAAGGTTTACGAGATTCTTGAAAACGAAGTGTTGCCACTTTACTACGATAATTACGATACCTGGCGCCAGGTAACCAAAAACGGTATGCGTGATGTACGTTTTCAGTTCGACAGTAACCGCATGGCAAACGAGTATTACGAATTGTTGTATAAATAATTTTAATTAGGTCTGCTGTATGCAATCCCGTCTTTTAAAGGCGGGATTTTTTTATGTACCCAGCCACGGAATATCTATTAAGCTTTTGTTGCGTCGCACTCTTGTACTGCGGTAATTCTACGCGGCTTTACCGAAGCGAAGATGGAACAAGTGTAAAAAAGGTAGCGGCCTGTTAAACAATAACGCATCGTATGTTTAGTCGGGAAGGTGCTAAACAGGAAAGATCCTTAGTGATTTTTTTATAATTACAATATTCATTGGCCCTGTAAATGCGCGATGAATTCGCTGATGTTAACAACGTCATTGTAATCTGTTTCCTGCATCATTAAACCGAGTACAAAATCTTCTTTATCATCTTCGCTTATGTTATGGCTTTTGATAGGCGTTTTCTATAGAAATTCTTTCAGCAACTCAATTTCTGTTTCTGTAGAGGGTTACAGTATTATGGTTTCTTTAATTTGCTTTTTTAAAAATTGCTCTGTCTGCTTCAGGCAGCCAAATTCGAATCATTCCCTACCCTTTTTCTATAATTTTCCCGCCAATCTCCGCTTCAATAAAAGCCCGTTAGAATTACTGAAAGTACAAGAGTGCGACGCAACCAAAGTCTCACAAAGAACCAATGCCTGGCTCAAAAAAAAGATATTACCTGATTCCAATAAATTACGATTAATCCAATTTCAACACCGCTAAAAATGCTTCCTGTGGAATTTCTACATTACCAATTTGGCGCATGCGCTTTTTACCTTCTTTTTGTTTTTCGAGTAGCTTTCGTTTACGGCTAATATCGCCACCATAACATTTTGCGGTTACATCTTTGCGCATGGCGCTGATGTTTTCGCGGGCAATAATTTTTGCGCCAATGGCGGCCTGTATTACAATGAGGAATTGCTGGCGTGGTAAAAGTTCTTTTAATTTTTCGCAAAGCTTGCGGCCAAAATCTGCGGCACGGCTCCGGTGTATGAGTGCGCTGAGTGCATCAACTTTTTCAGCGTTTAGCAGTATGTCCATTTTTACAATGTCTGCTTCACGCATACCGATGGGTGTATAATCAAATGAAGCGTAGCCACGGGTCTGGCTTTTTAGCTTATCATAAAAATCGAATACAATTTCAGTAAGTGGCATTTCGAACGCAAGTTCTACTCTTGTTGGTGTAAGATAACTCTGGTTAATAAGTATGCCGCGCTTGCCCAAACAAAGCGTCATAATATTGCCAATATAATCGGGCAGCGAAATAATTTGCGCACGAATAAATGGTTCTTCAATCCTGTCTATTTTTACAGGATCGGGCATTTCGGCGGGGTTGTTTACAATGATCTTCTCGCCTCTTGTAGTATAGGCGTTGAAGCTAACGTTGGGCACGGTTGTAATAACCGTTTGATTGAATTCCCGCTCCAAACGTTCCTGTATAATTTCCATGTGCAGCAGGCCAAGAAAACCGCAACGGAAACCAAAACCAAGTGCCTGCGATGTTTCCAGCTCAAATATAAGAGAGGCATCGTTGAGCTGTAGTTTTTCCATGCAGTCGCGCAGTTCAGCAAACTCATCGGTGTTTACCGGGAATATACCTGCAAATACCATGGGCTTTACTTCCACAAAACCTTTTATCATTTCGCCGGGGTTATTGGCAAGCGTAAGGGTATCGCCAACCTTTACATCTTTGGCGGTTTTAATACCGGTGATAATGTAGCCCACATCGCCGCATTTTACTTCGCTTTTGGCAGTCATTTTTAACTTCAATACGCCCACTTCATCAGCGAAATATTCCGTACCGGTTGAAACGAACTGCACTTTATCGCCCTTCTTAATTACACCGTTGAGAATTTTGTAATAAATAATAATACCACGGAAACTATTGAATACACTGTCGAAAATGAGCGCTTGCAGAGGAGCTTCTTCGCTGCCTTTTGGCGGCGGAATCAATTCAATGATGGCTGCTAAAATTTCTTCAATGCCAATACCAGACTTACCACTTGCTAAAAGTATTTCTTCTTCTTTACAGCCGATCAGTTCAATAACCTGGTCTTTTACTTCGGGTATCATGGCACCTTCCATATCTATCTTATTGATTACCGGAATTATTTCCAGGTTGTTATCAATGGCAAGATAAAGGTTGCTGATTGTTTGCGCCTGTATACCCTGAGACGCATCAACAAGCAGCAATGCTCCTTCGCAGGCAGCAAGGGCACGGCTAACCTCGTAGCTAAAATCAACGTGGCCGGGTGTATCAATTAAATTAAGTATGTATTCTTGGCCTTTGTACTTATAATCAATTTGTATGGCGTGGCTCTTGATCGTAATACCTTTCTCCCGTTCCAGATCCATATCGTCCAGCACCTGGTTCATCATGTCGCGTTCACCAATGGTATGTGTGTATTCCAGTAATCGGTCTGCCAGTGTACTTTTCCCGTGATCTATATGCGCTATTATGCAAAAATTCCTGATATGTTTCATAATGCGGTAAAGATAATCATTGAATAAGCTTTAATTACATAATTCGTTTTATCTTCACGCCAATAGTAAATGAAAGTAAAAGCGTTTAATTTTTATTGCAACCTTTTATTGTGATGTGTGAATAAGCGATGCCGCATTGAGAACAAAATATTAATGACTTGCCAGGCTAAATTTTATATCCAATGGACCAGTCTCTGGAATTTTTACATGATATTTTACCGTTTCTGCATGTTGTTGCCGCAATAGCATTTTTAATAAAAATAGTTATTGTTTTCAGAACAAAGGGGCTCGACTTTCCAGCTGTAGTCATCAGCTTTTTCCGCATTTACAGCAAAAGCGAAAAGTATATGTCAAACAATAAAGCACGGCAGCAGTTCATCGCACTCAACAATTCTATTAACTACTACCTTTACGCCTGGGCATTAATAACACTTATTGTTTATTTGGTATACCAAAACCCCTATTGAACTTACTTCATAAAGGCATAATAAATATTTTTGAGCCCGGCTATAAAATTACAATCAGGCTTTACTTGCGTCGCACTCTTGTACATTAGTAAATAAACTGGGCACCAAAGGCAGGAAAATATATTACACATCATCCTGCGTATTACATAACTCTTTATAAATACCGGCAATTTTTTCGCCAATAATGGGGTAACTATATGTGTTCTGCGCCCTTAATGCAATCTCCCTGCAATTAAAGTTTTTATACCCTTTGTACATTTCTAGCATCGCATTGTATAGGGCTTCTTCATCTTCATTATTTACAAGCAGGCCGTTTTTATCATCAACCATTTCTGCAATACCTCCCACATTTGTACTTATTACCGGTAAGCCACAGCATAAAGCTTCTACAATAACACAGGGTGAATTTTCAAAACGGCTGAACATAAGCAATGCATGCGAATGCTTTAATTCCGCTGCAACTTCTTTGTATTGCAGCAGGCCGCAGAAGGCAATATTCTCCGCAGGAATACCGAGACCTTGAGCATACCTAATTAATTCATCATTGTTACCGCCAACCATCAAAAGCTGACCATATGGAAAACGGCTGCAGAATTTTGCAAATACCCGTAAAATTCCTTCCGGATTTTTCTGATATTTTAACGTAGACACATGTATAAACCGAAAAATATTAACGGGCTTTAAAGTGGTTTCATGGTTAAAGTATAATGTATCGGCAACATTTGGAATTACCCTGTAACTAACCGCGGAAACCATCTGCTGAACGGCCTGACCAAGGTTCTTACTTACCGGCAAAAATGCGGTGGCATCTTTAAGAATTTTTTGGGTGAAAAATTTAAAAATAAAATTACGCTTTGGGTAGGCATCTGCCGCAAGGCTATTGTAAATAGCCCAGTGTTCGGTAACTACAAAAGCTATATCATATCGGCGTTTTAGCCATAGCGCAATTATGCCGGCCTTCATGGGTACATGTACGTGCACAATATCTGGTTTGCCGTTTGCAGCTATGTATTGCTTTACCTGCTTTTTAAAAATAGTATAGTAGCGTAAGAAAGAAAATAGCTTACTAAATAAGGGTAAGGTAGAGTGTTTGTAAAGTACAATTGTTTCAGAAAGATTACCCTGCAGCGATGCAGATAATTCTGTTGTTTGCTTTAACTGATTGGGCTCTGCTGCTTCCAGGTGTATAACATCCACTTTGCAAAATATAGCTGTTGCCCTTGCATGGCGCTGAATAAAATCGCCATTCATAGCATCTAACCTATTGGGGTACCAGCTTGTTAACCAGAGCGCCTTTATCATAACTTTTTAAGTGGCTGCAATAATACGTTTTAATTTTTTTCTGTTAGAATGATCACCCCGCAGGTTGATTGCAATAAATTTACAATTATGCAAGTAGCTGAATAATGTTATAACCGTACAAGTGTGCGACGCAAGGGAAGCTTAATATTAGCAATGTAGCCGGGTACCTAAAAAATAAATTTTACTACTGCAATAAACAGGCAATCCTTAAAACTATTCAGATTTATTTTTGATGATTGAGATAAGCCAGTAATAGTCATTTTTACGCCAGCGGAAAAAATCGAAAAAATTAATATCGTAGTCTTTGTAAAAAATATAAAGCGAATAACCAAGATTTACCGTGTACCCAAGTGTGCTGATTATTGCTGCGGCAATTATTCCATAATGTGGTACGAAAAAATAATCGCCGGCTATCACCACCAGCAAAGCAAGAACTGCACCGTTTACATTTACTTTTACTTTGCCCTTGCCGGAAAAATATGCCGACAACAAACTTAATACAGATAAAGAAAGTATACCGGGAATAAGTATTATAAATGGCATCTGCATTTTATTAAATGTTTCGCCAAACACTGCTGTAAAAAGTGATTTACCACTTACGATTATAAAAATCATTATCAGCAGGTACAGCTGGGAAAAGAGGCGGGCAATAATCATAACTGTTGTATTCAATTCCTTTCGATCGATGCCACTTGCGCTGCGGGGAAAGACCACGCTTGCAATAATCTGCGGAATTATTAACAGTATCTGCCCCAGTTTTGAAACCTGGATATAATTTCCAAGATCGGCCGGAGTGCAAACGGGGCTTACGTTTACGAAGAAATAATCGATTCTGTAAACAAGAAAGAAAATAATATTAGCCATTAATGCCAATACAGAATAGCTGAATATTTTCTTTATCTCATCAACGGAAGGAAGGCTGATTTTTTGAAACCCTTTTTCTTTTATAATATATCCTGTACTGATTGAAATACCCTGCAGCAAAAAAATAAAAAAATATATTTTAAGCACATTATCAGCAGCTGTAAGATTGGAAGCTACTGTACTTTTAGGAATGAAAATTATAAAAATCACATTCCAGAAAATGAGCAAAAAATTTGGAATAATAAAATTATCTGCGGCATAAAACAATGCCGCACCGCAGTTGCTTAAAAACAAACCAACAATATAACAAATACTGAAATAATAAAACTGCGTTTGTGTAACTGCAGGTACGCCAGGAGAAAAATATAAATAAAAGTAAACCGCCGTAACAACAAGCAAAGCAACAACAAACCCCCAGCCAATGGTAAACCAAACCAACTTTGCTGGCTCGATAATTTTACCCGAAGAAAAATAAGTAATGCCAGATTCTATGCTTACACTAAAAACAATGAGTGAAAAAGAAAAGACATTGGAAAGAAAATAAACCCAGCCGCTATTATCTGCCTGCAGGTAGCGTGAAAGAAAAATATTGAGCAGCAACTGTGTAAAAAAATACAACCCCCGCCATAACAAACCCTGCATTAATAATTTACTAAAATTCATTGTTGCTGCTGTAAGCCGCTAAAATACCAATTCTTTGGTTTCGGCTGTATCTATATATCTATCTTCTGTTGCCACGCTCGTTTCAGAGTTCCCCTTTCATAGCGGCATGTACCCGAAGTATAGACGTTAGTAATGAAGCTGTTTCTTATCAAGCGTTGATTTAGTTGGTATGATTAGGCACTGCTGAATGTTGTACAGAAAGCACAAGAGTGCGACGCAACAGGCGTTTAATAGCAGCAGTGCGGCTTGGCTCAAAAATAATTATTATGTTCTAAATCTTCATTTAATTATTATCCAGCACCTGCATCAAGAGGGAGAGGCACTTTAATAGTTTTATTTTCTGATATGTAAATATTGCGCTACAGTAAAATCAGGTATCTTCAATAACAAACAATTCAATCATTGCATTGTGTGTTTTACCATCGTTGACCAATGAAATGGAATTATCCTCCTGCCTTATTCCGTCTACAGTAATAATCGTATTTTTTTCGCTTGAAATTTTTTGAATAAACTGAATTTGGTAAACGCTATCTCCGAAATTGTACTTCATTTCAAACTCATCCCATTCCTGGGGTAAGCAAGGTTTAAAAGTCAATTTATCCCCTGTCTTTTTAAGCCCTATAAATGAACCAATCACCAACTGGTACATCCATCCGGCTGAGCCAGTGTACCAGGTCCAGCCACCCCGGCCCTTGTGCATAGGTTCTGCATAAACATCGGCGGCCATAACATAAGGCTCGGTTTTGTATACAGCAATTTTATCTATACTACTGCCTCTGTTAACAGGGTTTATCAACTGCAACAGTTCCCATGTTTTTTTTCTGTCCCCAACATCAGCAAATGCCATTACCAGCCATATTGCTGCATGGGTATACTGTCCACCATTTTCCCGTACTCCGGGCACATACCCTTTCACATACCCAGGGTTCAAATCTGATTTATCGAATGGAGGGTTAAACAACTGAATTAATCCATCGTTCTTTCGCACCAGGTTTTTGTAAGCCGAGGCCAATGCGGTAAATATCCGATCTGTACCCCCGGCCTCTGACAATACTGCCCAGCTTTGCGCAATTGAATCGATTTTACATTCCTCATTTTCTTTTGACCCCAGGGGCGTACCATCATCAAAATAAGCGCGCCGGTACCAATCACCATCCCACGCATTGGCCCTGATATTGCTTCGAAGTTTTTCAGCCTGGTCTTTGCATTTATTGGCAAATATTTCATCATTTTTTAGTTGGGCAAGTTCTGCAAATCGAACCAACACATCATAAAGGAAAAAAGCAAGCCATACACTTTCTCCTTTGCCCTGCGAGCCCACTTTATCCATCCCATCATTCCAGTCGCCGGAACCAATAAAAGGTAGCCCATGTATTCCAAATTTTAATGCATGTTCAATTGCTTTTACACAATGTTGATATAAACCAGCAGATGCATCGGATCGTATGGGAAGGTCATAATAAGATTCTTCTCCTTTATTAAGGAGACGGCCTTCCAGAAAATATACCTGCTCATCCAATATGCTTTTATCACCGGTTGCATTTACATACTGTGCAACAACAAAAGGGAGCCATAAAAAATCATCCGAACACGCTGTGCGCACGCCTCTGCCAGACGGCGGATGCCACCAATGCTGCACATCTCCTTCTTTAAATTGCCTTGATGCACATAACAGTATTTGCTTTTTTACAAGTTGAGGCTGGCTGTGGATTAACGACAGAACATCCTGTAGCTGATCTCTGAAACCGAACGCACCGCCCGACTGATAAAACCCACTTCTTCCCCAAATACGGCTGGCAATTGTTTGATAATTAAGCCAACCGTTTGCGAGTATATTAAGTGCCGCATCAGGTGTTTTTATTTGTATTACTGTTAAATTCTTCTCCCAGTATTGGTGTACTTTACGTAATGCCTCCCTGGCAGCTTCAGTGCCTTCTGAGGCCTTTATAATTGCAAGTGCGTGTGGCATATTTGTTCCAGCACCAAGACGGAAAATGATCTCTTTTTCTTCATCTTCGGCAAGGTTAACAGCAATTTGAATAACTGCACAAGGATCCAGTGCTGCTCCTGTTTTACCTGATAACCTCGCCCGGCTCATTCCGTCAGGGTTGCTTACGGTTCCATTACGGCCAAGAAATTCTGTTCTGTCTGCCGTAAATGATTTGTTTGTTCCGTGTGCATCAAAAAAAGCAACACGTTTCTGAAATTCATTGCTGTAGGCGTTTGTAGCTAGTATTGCTCCGGTGGGCCCATCAAGTTCTGTAACTGTATGCTTAAGATATTTGGCACGAAGGTCGCCCAAAACCCATTCCACATATCCTGTAATCGAAATCCGGCGCTCTCTTCCGGAAAAATTACGAAGGTTTATAATAATAAATTTTACCGGCTCTTCGATATCAGTATACACGGTCATTACAGAGTTTATCCCATCCTCCCTGTGTTCAAAAACAGTATACCCGAATCCATGGGTTGTTGTATAGGGAGTTGTACCCCGGCTGGGAAGCGGTGCCGGGGACCAGAACCTGCCACTCTCCTCATCCTTTAAATAAAATGCTTCGCCTTTCAGATCTGCAACAGGATCATTGTTCCAGGGTGTTAACCTAATTTCATGAGCATTATCAACCCAGGTATAAGACTGCCCACTTTCTGAAATAATGCTTCCGAAATTTGGATTCGCCAATATATTGATCCAAGGGGCGGGTGTTTTATCAGCAGCAGTTGTAATAATTACATATTCTTTTCCATCTGAAGTAAAGCCGCCATGGCCATTGAAGAATTTCAAGTCGGTTCTTGGTAAGGCCTCAGCATATACAGACGGGTAAAATTTAACAGGGCTAAAATAAGGGATAGCTGTTTTAATCCTTGTACGCCTGTTTAATTGATCTTCCAATGTACCGTACTTATCTGAAATAATTACATGTGCAACAGTCTGGAATAAAATCCTGTCCTGATTTGATATTTGCTCGGCAGACCTTACAAAAATTCCGCCGGATTGATCTTTTAGGTCCGTGTTAATTCCAGTGGTAATGAGGCCCTGTATTTGATTAAGCAACACCTGACGGTACCCGCCAAAATCATCATTCCATATCACAAGGTCTACAATGAGTCCTTTAAGGCGCCAATATGCGTGTGCCTGAATCATTTGTTTTACGATCTGTATATTAGAACCATCCTCGATCTGTACAAGTACGATAGGAATATCACCGGAGATAGCATAGCTCCACAATCCGGATTGTGTCTGCCAGTTTCTAATTATCACCGAAGAATCAGCTCGTAACAATTGATTAGAGAAAATGATAGAACCTGCAAGCCGTGCATATAACTGCGCATCTGATTCAACTGCATTTATCTGGCGTAATATAACCTGGCTATGGGTCCATGCCAACTCCAATACACGATTGAAAAGATGGCGTTCCTGGTATTTATCTATCAGATTATTACATACCTCTTTCGTTTCTGCCATACCCGTAATAATATCGACTGTTACTGACGCATTTCCTTCCAGTATAATGCGGTATTGTATAGCCACAATTGGATCAAGAACTGATCCGCTGCCACCCTTAAGCGGATCCTTAGTTTTCATTGCATCCGGATGCTGAACACTGTTACCCCTTCCTAAGAATTGATCTCGATCAGTTTCATATGACACATTAATTATCTCGGCATCATGAACTTTCATAAGATGAAACATCCAGGGAGTTTCTTCGTCGGCAGATCTCGGTCTGCGGGTGCATTGTATTGCATGGCGTTGTTCTTTGATAGTTGTTTGCACAAATAAATTACCGAAAGCAGGATGAGACTCATCTGCAGCAGGTGTCGCTAATACAACTTCCGCGTAACTGGTTATTTCAATGGTCCTTTTTTTACGAGAGCGGTTGGTAATGTGCACCCTTTTAAGTTCAATATCATCTTCCGGGGATACAACAATTTCAGTGTGTGTTTCAAGTGAAAAATCACGGCGTCTGAACTCTGCACGTCCCTGTGAAAATACTGCTTCATAATTTTCTCCCGGCTGCAATGTTGGCTGATAAGCCGATGACCAAAAAAGGTTACTATCAAGATCACGTATATAACAGAAGCTTCCCCAATTATCGCAAGTAATGTCTTCACGCCACCGTGTAACCGCCATATTTTTCCAGCGGCTGTAACCACCACCTGCATTGGTAACCATTACATGATACGTTCCATTTGATAATAATTGTATTTCAGGTATTGCAGTATTAGGCGTATTAATAATTCTTATTGATGCATCACTACCCGAAACAAAGCTGGTATCTTCTGCATGAACACTGGGGGAATAAAAACTTGTAACCCTTGGGATTCTCTCCTGCAATAATAACAGGGTAGATTTCAAATGAACTTCTGATTCAAATCTTTGCTGCATCGGCCTGTTTAACAGCAGGAAAGAAATAGAAAGCAATGACATTCCCTGGTGATGCGCCATGAATGACTGGATAATGACTCTTTTTTGCTTTCGCTGTAAACGGGAGACCGTATAATCTATCGCCTCATAAAAACCATACCTGCCTTCAAAACCTTCTTTTTTTAAGAACTCCAGGTTTTCGTACGCATCGTTGGGACTAACCATCAATGCCATAAGCGTAGCGTAGGGAGCCACAACAATATCTTCGCCCAGTCCCCGTTTAAAACCCAAACCCGGCACACCAAACGCTTTGTATTGGTAATTTAAGTTTGCATCAACAACATTATACCCTGATTCAGAAATTCCCCAGGGTATATTCCTTTTCTTACCATATTCAATTTGCTTTTGTACAATCGCTTTATTGGTTTGATCAAGCAACGTGTTCTCGTAAGAGGGCATTACCAGCAATGGCATCAGGTATTCAAACATAGACCCGCTCCAGGAAAGCAGAACTGGTGTTGCACCTACGTTAGTAAGTTGCCTTCCTAAAGCAAACCAGCTTTCCTGTGGTAATTTACATTGTGCAATTCCTACAAAAGTTGTGAGCCTTGCCTCTGAAGCCAACAGGTCATAATAACTGCCGTCCCTTCTTTGCTCGTCTGTATTATAACCAATTGATAATAGATTTTGTGAACGATCGAACAGGAAGTTGTAATCCATATTAGCCAGATTCAGGCAACTTGTTGCAAGATGTTCAATTGTCAGGAGATGTTCCTTTGCACGTCTTGCTCCTTCTGTAACAGCTGTTCTGAATTTTGTAAGCCATTCATTTTCTTCATTAGTGTTTTCATTAGAATAATAGCCTACAATCTTATGTAAAAGAAGCTGTTCTATCAGAGCAATTTCCTTGATTGTTGGAACCGCAGGCAAATCCAAAAGTAGATCTTTAAACTTTTCAGGAATTTGATCTACCAGCAACCATGGAGCGAGGGCAAGGATACTTTTTTTCTGTTCACGAATTTGCTGTATTACTTTTTCAGCCCATATATCATCATCTTCGTCCGGTACAAAATCAAGTTCTATCATAAGCTTTAAGAAAGACGCCTCCAGCAAATCCAGGTATTCTTTAATGTCAACAAGAGCGGTTAGCTTTCCTTCATAACTTTGCTCCAGGTTAAACCTGAATTTTATCAACTGCTCTTTTTCCTGGCAGTATTCGGTTAATACAGCTATTGTGTCAAAAAGCCCATTAAAGAAATTTTCCTGTATTATTTTATTCCCCGGAACTGCAATAAGCCCCTGCTTTAAAGTAATGAGATGCCCCGCCATGTTGCCGCTATCTACCGTAGAAATATATTTGGGAGATAGCGGGTTCAAAGAAACAGTATCGTACCAATTGTAAAAGTGGCCCCGATATCTTTCCATACGTTGCATGGTATTTATTGTATTGGCAGTACGCTCTATTAATTGTTGGCATGTTATAAAACCAAAGTCATATGCAGTAAGGCCTGATAATAAGGAAAGCCCAATATTGGTAGGAGAGGTTCTGTGGGCAATCCTTTCCAAAGGTGCTTCCTGGTAATTATCCGGGGGTAACCAGTTATCTTCAGCTGTTACAAACGTTTCAAAGAACGCCCATATTTTACGCGCCAGCATCCTTAGGTAAATGGTTTGTTTTTGAGATAGCTGCGTTTTTGCCGGAGGCATTGAACGGCTGACAGCATACGATATCAATGGTCCCGCCATCCAGAAACTCAAAAAAGGCAGTGCGTAAAGAACTGCATCCGGATCGAAAAAAGTTAAATACCCATAAACAAGTATAGCCAAAACAGGCTCAAACCCCATCCTCTTGTACGATCTAAATATAGTTACGGGCTTGCTTTGTGCACTGCTGAAGGGGTTCCAGTTTAGTAATTTTTTGTGCGATACGAACATCCTCCAAAGGGTCCTCAAAATAGCATCTGTGTTTATATAAACTTCGTATGGCAGAAAAGTTAGTTCCAGCAGTTGTTCAATAAAGTTATTAAATGCTGATCGGGCTGTATAAATAAGCTGCTGCATAAAAACAACTTCAGGTGGCTTTCGGCAGAGCTCCCAAAAGAAAGTAACAAAAGAAGGCAACACTATTATTAGCGAAATAGTTAATGTCCAAAACCAGGATGCACTGGAAATAGTCCATCCGAATAAGAACAGCAGCAACAGTGCCAATGGTGTTAAACTGCGCCGTAGATTGTCAAATATTTTCCATTTTGAAAATAATGAAAGTGGGTTTTTGTATAATTTCTTATCACTGCCTGGAACAAGCGGTAACAGCCATCTGCCTATCTGCCAATCGCCACGAATCCAGCGATGCCTGCGTTGCATATCAACATCATATTTCAATGGGTATTCTTCGTAAAGCTGAATATCTGTTATCAACCCGCACCTTGCGTAACAACCTTCAAGAAGATCATGACTTAAAATACGATTCTCTGGAAACCTGTCCTTTAAAACCATTTCAAATGCATCAATATCGTAAATACCTTTACCGATAAAAGACCCTTCCTGAAAAAGATCCTGATAAACATCCGAAGTTGCTTTTGTATATGGATCTGTACCAGGCTCATTCCCATGGAGACGTGCGTATAAAGAACTGTCATCCCCCGGCAAACTGTTTGATACCCTCGGCTGAAGAATGCTGTAGCCTTCTGTAACTATTTTCTTTCTTTTATTGTATACAGGTCTATTTAAGGGATGTGCCATACATCCCGCCATTTTCCAAGCGGTATCACGGGGCAGCTGTGTATCAGTGTCTAGCGTAATAATATATTTGATACTGCTAAAAATGTCTCTGTCACCGATTACTTCCGAAAAAAAATCCTTCTTTGTGCCACGCAGATAAGCGTTCAGCTCTGCAAGTTTACCACGTTTTCTTTCGTACCCCATCCAAATCTTATCAAAGGAGTTCCATTTCCTTGGTCTGTGAAAAAGAAAAAATATATCGTCTGATGACCGTTGATATTTTTTATTAAGCTCAAATATCTTATTCTTTAACAGGTTAATTAGTAAATCATCATTATCTAAATGTTCTGCTTTTGCATCTTCAAAATCTGTAAGTAAAGCAAAATAAAGATTGGCATCCCGGTTAGCAAGAAAACGTACTTCAAGACCTTCCACAAGGTGCTCGATACCGGTAATATTTTTTACCATTGCTGGTATTACAACCATACTGCGGGATTCGTATGGAATGCCCTTAGAATAGTCCATTCTAGGTAAAAGATCTGGCTTCGCAAGAATGGTGCTTAACCAGTTTACAATAGATACTGCAAGGCGTGTAGTTGCCAGCAATATAATTGCAGATACAGTAATAAACATTGGCCGGCTGATGTTCTCACTTGAAGCTTCTGCAACTAGTCCCCAGCTAATCAGTAAGGTTAGGATAAATATTCCACCTAAATATATTAGTAAGGGATTCCTGTTTGTTATGCGCCGGCATTTTTCAAAAACGCCGGCTTTTGCTTTGGCAGCCTTGGCTGTAGCTAAATAACCGTTACCTGTAAGGTAATATCCTGCATGTGATTTGCGGGGATCTTTGTTGGCTGCGTAACTTTCTTTTGCAGCTTCAATCACCATGTCAGCTATTTCTTTTTCAGATTTACCGCACGCCCTGGCTATTTGCTCTACAGCATGCCTGTAGTAATCCCTGGTATTAAAGTCCATTTTTCCATATACACCGCCTATATCTTGCAAAAGGGTAGTTTCAACAATGCTGGTGCATTCTATAAAATCCCGCCAGTTGGTAATATTAAGGAAACGAAGGCTGTTGATACTGTTGCTAATTGAAACCTGCATGGCTGCCTGTGCCCGGTTCTCCTGTTGTATCAATTCACTGCTTGTGGAACCCATTTCCGAAAGTCGTTCCTCAATCCAGTTCAGCGGCAACGAAAGCATGCTTCCTTTTTCCTGCAGTCTGCGGGTTAGTTCTGCCACAAAAGAGCTTTCCATTGGTGGTTCAGACTTTGCCATATCGGCTATTACAATTACAAGGTTCCCCGGATTTTTTTCCGCCACTTCTATCATCTCATCTGCCCAGCGGGCGGCCAACGATTTATTCGCTATTTCTTCTGCAATCTGTATAGAGAGGCGCCGTAAATTTTCAAGCAAGGCAAGACGAAGCATGATGGGTATTGCCCACAACTCTCCCAGTTTTAAAAAATTAATTGTTTGATAGGCGTTTACAAAACCCGTAAGGCTACTCAGGTTAACATGCCCATCACTATGGGAAATTATTTCCACAGCCATATCATATACCCGTGGCATGCCTGCAGACTGGCCCTTAGATAATTGGGGCAACGTTTTACTGTAACCTTTTGGCAAATGCTTTTTGCCCGTGTACACCTGCTCTTCAATTAAATAAAAATTATCCAGGAGCCATTCACCAGCAGGGGAAATACGCTTGCTGTTTTTCAGTGTTTCTGTAAGTAATGCATGTACTTCCAGTAATATGTGTTCATTTTCAGAAAGCCGCTTTAATAACTGCTCGGGTGCCTGTTCATTAATAAGTTCATGCCTTTTGGCAAGGGTAGCGGCATGCTGCTGCAACTGTTCCCCAGTAAAAATTTCCGACCTTAACGGTGGCCGTTCATTTGCATATTTATTATTTTCATTATCACCAAAAAAAGGTTCAATAATATTCTTCTTCAGTTTGGCAATTGCCTGTGGCAACAATTCAAAGAAATCATTCTGTACAATTTTTTTGTTGAAAATTTTCATCGGTAATTGTTAGTTTTTTCCCAGTTATTCAATACAGTAGTCCAAATGCAATCTCTCTAAGGATACAAAAACCGCACCCTTAACTCCACCACACTTATACTGATCTAAATTGCACCATGTAGCTTATGCGAAAAACACGGCTTTAAGCGAGTATTTTTTTATGGACCTGGCAACATACCTTGCTCAACTTTTGTTGCGTCGCACTCTTATACTGCAGCAAGAAATTGAATAAAAAAACATCCTGTTTGCATTAGCTTATTGGTGTGTTGATCCGTGAATTGAACGCACAAGAGTGCGACGCAACGAAAGCTTCATTCCTGTTCAACTGCCGGGCTAATAAAAAAGAAAAGGCTGCATAAAGCAGCCCTCAATATAGATTTAGTGATACATTACTGGTTGCCCATATCTGCACCGCCAATTTCTGCTTTCGTATTTTTGCGTTTGAAAAGTGAAGCATCAAATTTTCCAAAACGATAATTGAAATTGAGTCTTAATACCTGCGGATCCCTGCGCCGTACCGAGGTTTGTGTAAAGAAATCGGATTGAGAATAACTGCTGGATATCTGTGTTCTCAAAAAGTCGTTCATACTTAAAGTCAGTGACATGGTTTGGCTATTTTTCAGGGTCCATTCTTTTTTTATAGCTATATCAAAACTGTAGCGGGGGTTAATATAGCCCTGTGCAGAAGTAACGGTGCCGCCGAAGAATCCACCTCCGCCCCTGCCGCCGCCAGAATTTGCAGGTAAAACGGTTTTTGCCTGGTAATCGCCTGATAGCTGAATGGAGTACCCTTTTTTAAACTTGAAATTGTTATTTATTTTTGTAAACCAGCTCCACTGCTCTGATGATATATTTTTCTGAAGATCGCCGCCGTTAATCTTTGCGTTGAAGACGTTGAGGCTAAGGGTTAAATCCCATATTTTATAAAGTGTTATTCTGTTGGTGAATTCCATACCAAAAGACCTGCTGCTTTCTGCATTAACATAAGTTACAAAATATACACTGTCGCTTTTGTTTATGGTTGTATCCGGGTTTATGCTGCGGTAGAAATAATTGGTAATAAGGTTCGATGTTCTTTTATAAAATGCAGACACCAGGACGTTGGCTCCTTTTTTATATGCGTAATTATAATTTACTTCAAACGAATTGGTGAACTCTGGTTTTAAGTTTGGGTTACCAATACTAAGGTTTAAAGGGTCACTGTTATCTACAAATGGCAGCAGCTGGAAGAAATTGGGCCTGTTGATTCTTCTGGAATAATTTACCTGAAAATCCTGTTTATCATCTAGTTTGTAAGTTATGAAAGTACTTGGAAAAAGACTTAAAGGAAAGTTTACCCTAAAAGAAGAGTCTCTGCCTAAAAGGGTTCCGTCATAATTGGAGCTTTCGGCACGCAACCCAAACTGGTAATTCCATTTTTTTAATTTTAACGAGTAAGTTCCATAGGCTGCATATACCTGGTCGGTAAACCGGTATTTATTGCTGATTGAAGGTAGTGGTTCAAAACTGCCAGACAGGTAATTGTAATAATACTGTTCGCTTATGTTTTGAAATTTTCTAATTGCTGCCCTTACACCGAGTTCCAGTTTACTATTGTCGGTAAGCGGGTTTTCATAATCGCTTTGTATGGTTAAAAATCTGTTGTAACCACTGCCGGTAGTCCGTTGCAAAAGCGACGGATATTTTGGTGAGCTTTGGGGGGTAAAATAATCCGTTGCATAATTGCCGAGGTTATCATTGCTACTCGAATTATAATTTAGATCTGCCGTTATATCGTGACCATTCTTTTCAAAATTATGCTTATAGCTTAACTGCGAACCGAAGTTTTTAAAATTTCTTACCGTATTTATACTGCGGTTACTGCGTGTGGTTAGCAAATCGTACACTGTAGAATCAACCACCTGACTTTCTGTGCTCTTAAACTGACCGCGGTTATAATTTGCTGCTACTGAAATGGTGTTTCGGTTGTCTACAAAGTAATCAAAACCGCCGCGTATAAAAGCGAAGTAACCAACGTTGGTTGGATTGCCGGTTTGATGAATTAAGGCAGGCGGATAAATGAAATTATCCCTGTCTATTGTTGAAGTAGATAAGGATTTACGCTGATTATAATTACCGCTTAAAAAGAAATTGAGTTTGTTTTGGCGAACGTTTATATCTACACCGGTGTTAATTTTTCCACGGGAGTCAATACCTGACCGTACACCACCGTTGTATCCCGATTTTTTATTCTTCTTTAAAACAATATTAAGAATACCAGCATTACCACCCGATGCATCGTATTTTGCTGAGGGGTTGGTAATGAGCTCCACTTTGTCTATAATATCAGCGGGAATCTGGTCCAGGGTAAGCGTAGTGGGTCTTCCATCTACAAAAAGTGTAGGGGCGGCATTTCTTAAAGTTACATTTCCATCAATGTCCACGTTAAGCGATGGAATCTGCTTCATTAATTCGGTAGCGGTCTGTCCTGTGCTTACAATATTTTTATCTACATTAAATATTTTCCGGTCAACGCCCATTTCAAAAAAAGGTTTTGCCGGGGCAATAACCGTTACATCGGCTAACGTATTTGCTGACGGTTCAATTTTAATATTGCCCAGATCTTTATCAATCATAGTCATCATCTGCTGAGCACGGTCTTGTTGACCACCCCCACCGTTTCCCTGCGGCATTTTTAACCCAAAAGAAATATTTTGAGTATATTCTTTGTAACCTATTCCTGTTATGCGCAGGCTAAAAGATCCAAAAACCGGAAGCTTTTCCAAACTAAAATCGCCATTGCTTTCTGTTAACAGCGTTGCTATTATAACAGGTTTAACTTTTTTGGAAAGGGTATCAAATTTTTGAGCAGTAAGCTGTACAGTGGCACCGTCAATTCCTTTTCCAGTTTTAGCGTCAACAACCTTTCCATAAAAATGCCCAAGGTTCATATTCTGTCCGCCAGCGGCCTGCTTGTTAAATCCGCCGCCGGGTATTTGAGAAAAACCCGCAAGCGTAATAGTAAAAGTGAGCAGAAAAATATAAGTGACTTTCATTTTGGTCATTTTATTATGCTTAAAACTAAATTAGTTAAACTAAAAAGAAGTGTAAATGCTACAAACTTAAAAAATGCTGCGACAAACTTAAAAAATGCTGCGACAAAAAGTATAGTTCACAACCTTCCACTGCAATTTTTCCAAATAATCTTTATGAGCCCAAATAAGGTTATCTACTCATCGTTCCTTGCGTCGCACACTTTTACTCCATAACCTTATGCAGCAAATTAACTACAAAAAATATCATCTATATTTTAGGTACTTAACAGCAATAGTACAATCAACTGAACAATACCTATTATGAAACCAGCAGCCGAAAAACCAATGGAAAATTTTCTGATCTGCGTTTTAAACATGCTGTAAAAAAAATCTTCAATTTGCCTTACCGGGATCGATTCAATTTTCTTAGCTATTTCGGTTTCCAGCTCGCCACTATTTTGCAGGCCGTCAATAAAGCGATTCATTACAGAAGGAAAAAGCTCTTCCAGCTCTTTCATAAAGAGTTCCTTCAACTGGTTGGTCACCCGTTCCCCAATAAACATGGTAATAACAGGAAGCGAAGCTTTTAGTTTAACATTTAAAAAATGATCGATGTGTTCTTCAATTAAGGGCAGCGTTTTTTGCAAAGTTTCAGGATCGGCCAGTTTTTGCCTTATCATCGCTGTATCAAGTAATTCCCTGCGTACGGCCGCAGCAACAACAGCAGCTATTTTGCGTTTATTTTTGCTAATAATGCCCTGAAAAGTAATACCGGCAATCTTTACCGGATTATACGGCCTGAAAAAATACACTACCAATAGCCTGGCAAATAACCAGCCCAGTACCGTAGAAAATATAGGAAGGAGCAGCAGTTCTGGTTTCATTGATAGTATTTTAAAAGAAAAGACCCTGCAAACATTTTTGTTTACAAGGTCTTAAGCGGGAGGATGAGGGGTCTCGAACCCCCGGCCTTCAGTGCCACAAACTGACGCTCTAACCGACTGAGCTACAACCTCCGTAACTTCAGGAATTGCCCGAATTGGCGGCAAAAATAAATAAATACAGGCACCAACCAAAACAATCTGTGTATTGTTTTATATTAAATGGTTTTTATGGTGCAAGCTGGTATTAAAATACATGTAGTACCGGCAACTGCGAACAAATGCAAATAACCTGACTGGATGATTTCTGGATTTAAACTTCGATTTTGCTGAAGAGATAAAAACGCATACAACCAAAATATTAGGCAAGTGGTTTTTTATATTAAACAAAGGATAAATCAGCGACTTGGTGACATGCTCAGTATAGAAATTCAACTGTACAAGAGCGCGACCTTTGGTTTGTTTTAAGATCTTTTACAAACAATAATATTACTATTACTACATGGGGGGTCTGGGGGGTGTCAATAACTTAAAAAATGTGGATAATTGCAAAAGAAAGAACGGGGTGAACTAAGAGTGCGACTGGGCTCATAGACCCTGATTGCGTAATAGTCCCCGTTCTTCTTTGAGTTGCTGCAGGTCCATGTAGAATAGTAGTCTTCAGTACTAACAAAGGTCTTAGACAACAGCAACTTTTTTTAACCTTCAAAAAAAAGTTATGGAACAAAGAAAAACAATTATTGGTATTGATGTATCGAAAAAAACATTGGATGTTTTTATTAAGACAATTGAAGTGCACATCCGGATTAGTAATGATTCGGAAGGGTTTAAAAAATTACTAGCCTTGCTCAAAGCAAGCAAATTAAAACTTGAAGATTGTTTTTTTGTACTGGAATTCACCGGGGGATATGAATACAGGCTAGTTCAGTTCTGCCAGTCCAAAGAGCTTGGTTATGTACGCATCTCCGGTCTTGCCATCAAAAGATCAATGGGGCTGGTCAGGGGCAAGAGCGATAAGATTGATGCAAAACGCATTGCGGAATATGGCGATGAAAAGCAATCCAAACTCCAGGCTGAAACCGCGTCACTGGCTGATATTGTGCGCCTTAAGCGGCTTTTGAATCAACGTGAATATTTTGTTACAGACAGAAAAGCTTATGACCACAGGTATTCAGAACTACAGTACATGATGGATTTACCGGACGCAGATACCATGCTGAAAAGGTATAAAAAGATGTCTGCTGAATTTCAGAAGCTCATTGAAAAAACTGAAGACGAAATCAGAAAGCTTATCAAAGCCAATGACGCCTTCCAGTTCAATTTTGATCTGCTTACTTCTATCAAAGGTATTGGTGAAATCAATGGATGGACTATGATTGCTTATACAGAAAACTTTACCAGTTTTGAGAATGCCAGGCAGTTTGGTGCTTACATCGGTGTAGTACCTTATCCCTTCACATCGGGTACTACCATTAATGGGAAATCCAGAACCAGTAAAATGGCAAATCAGCAAATAAAAGCATTACTGACAATGGCAGCCAGGTCTGCTGTTACCTATGACAAAGAATTGAATCTTTACTATGAGCGAAGAATTGCACTAGGAAAACATCACATGAGCGTGATGAATGAAATAAAATTTAAACTCGTCCTTATCATGTTTGCAGTTGTTAAAAAACAAACACCTTATGTGGATAAGTACAAAATTGCAGCCTAATATTTGGTGCTTTTTTAAACTTAGAATACGCAACAGAAGCTGAATAAAGATTAAATGCCGGGCCAATAACTGTATTGAAATTATACCACCGATAATTTGCTTTTTTTAATACGTTGCACCATGCTCATAAGCAGTCCGGTAACCATGATGATTACGCCAAGCCATACCACAATTATAAAGGGGAATTGATACACTTTAACGGTCATAAGATCGTTCAGATTATTGCTTTCTTTTATACCTATCTGAAATTTGCCAATGGTTTCATCAGCAATTTTATCGAACCTCACAACAAGGCTTTGCGCAATTACAGTATCGGGTAAATTTCGGATAGAACTATCTTTCAAATTAATTGCAAAGCCCGGGTTAACAGGATACATTCTGCCATCTTTTGCAGTTACCGTCATATCAAGCATTACCGGTGTTTCGCCCGGCAAAGTGGGGTGTTTAAAATTTTCGGGGTTAATTACCACTTTATTTAAAACAATAATACCATTAGAATAAAATGTGGTATCGCCAGCCCTTAGCTGTACTGGTGTAAAAGAAGCGGTATCATTTTTTGCGGCATCGCCGCTCCAGGTGGTTACGTAGGCGAAAATATCGCGGTTCCAGTAATGTTCTTTATCTGGGTTTGCAGAGGGTGTTTCCTGGCCTTTATTAATCTTCATCACGTCTGGGTAAAGATTAAAATTTTCTTTGCCATCCTTGCTTTCAAATTTCAGTTCAAAATATTTCTTGTGGTCAAAATCGTTCACGGTATCTCTGGCATAGGTAACATCGTATTTGCCCATGTCAGTTTTTATACCTTTAAAAAGAGTAGTATTTTCTGCAGGATCCTGCTCCTTTGTTTTTTCAAATACGTTTATTCCGGTTCTGTTTAAACTAAGCGTTTCCTTTTTACTTGAAGAGATAAGTACCCCAAGCAAAAAGAGTGTAAAACCTACATGCGCAACAGAGGCGCCAGCAAGTTTAAGTTTGCCCTTTAACCCGGTCCATATATACATGGCATTTGCAACTACACCATACACAGAAGCAAAAATTGCCACGTGTATCGCCGCAAGAAAACCAACTCCCTTGCTGGTATAATCAATATTGCCGAACAGGCTTATACAAAGGCTTATAATTAGTGCAATTAATGTGGGCAGCCATATTTTTTTACAAAAGAAATTCTTTGGTGTGTCTTTGTATTTAAGGTATTGGGTAACCGCAGTTAACATACCAATAATTATGGCAATAAAAACCTGCACCTGGTTATGCGAAAATTCCGGATCGGCAGGCGGCGCAATGTTGGTTCCAAAAATAGTATTGAAGACAGGGATTGAAGTTTTGGCCGTAATAACTATTGCAGAAAGAAAGAAAACCAACGCCCCAATAAACATCCAGAATTCGCGGCTGTAAGTGCTTTCCTCCTTTCTAATGGTTGGAATAGATTTGCTGCGCATAAAAAACAACACCATTGCCGGTATAAAAAATACCAGGAGAAATAGAACCAGCTGTGTCGTCATATCTGCACCTGTAAAAGCATGGACGGAAGTATCGCCAAGAATACCGCTTCGGGTAAGAAAAGTTGAGTAGAGTACCAGTATAAATGAAAACAGGTAAAAGAAATAGGCACTCTTTAACGAATAGCCTGTGCTTTTAAAAATCAGGTTCGCATGAAGGCCCGAGATCATAATAAGCCAGGGCACCAGCGATGCGTTCTCCACCGGATCCCATGCCCAGTAACCACCAAAACTTAAACTTTCGTAAGCCCAGGCGGCACCCATCATAATACCGGTGCCCAGCACTGCTGCTGAAAAAGCTGCCCATGAGAGCGAAGCTTTCGTCCAGGTATGATCTTTATTTATCAGCCCGGCATAAGCAAAGCCAAATGGAATAATGGTTGAAGCAAAACCCATAAACAATACTGGTGGGTGAATTACCATCCAGTAATTCTGCAACAGGCTGTTAAGATCGTTGCCTTCTTTTATCTTGGGAAAATTGAGATAGTCAGGGTTATTAAAAAGAGGCAGATTGCTCATTTGGTCTCTGAAAAGTATAAAAGGATTGCTGCCTATTTTTACGCCGTAAATATACAAACCTACCAGCATAGAGGCAATGCAGAATTGCGCAAAACTTACCACCGTCATAACAGGAGCTTCCCATTTTTTTACCCGCCAGATAAATACCCACCCAAGTACACAATGCCAGAAACTCCAGAGCATAAAACTTCCTTCCTGACCTTCCCAAAAACTGGCCAGTAAATATTGCGATTGCAAAGAACGGGATGAATGATCCCACGCGTAATAATACTCGTGGTAGTGATTGGATATAATAACGTAGAGAATCAAAAAAACACTGATAACAGAAATTGTTTCAGCAAGAAAAGCAAGACGGGCAAAACGAAGCCAGCTATTTTTTTCCGAAACAATTACCGCTCTGTTGGCTTTAAAATAAGCTATGGTAGCCACCAATGAAGCTACAAGGGAAAGCAAAGCAAAAAAATGTCCTAACTGGCCGTATAGTAAATGTTCTCCTGTATAATTCATCAGAGGGTATTTCTTTCTAATATATTCTAAGAACTGGCGGAATCTTTGTATTCGTAAGAACCATTGAGGTCGCGCTGGGTGGCATTCTTGTCATCCTTATATTTGGAAGGGCATTTTAGCA
Source organism: Chitinophagales bacterium (assembly GCA_038203525.1). Lineage (GTDB taxonomy): Bacteria > Bacteroidota > Bacteroidia > Chitinophagales > Chitinophagaceae > Limnovirga. The sequence goes on from JBBRDW010000027.1 coordinate 34,855, forward strand.
AAATGTCTTTACATTCAAAATGATCGCCTTCCACACTACCTTTCAATACGATGCGCTCACTTTTTTCCATATCGGTAGGCTTACTGCTGTGGTAAACAACTTTAATGGCATTGCCCAATGTATCGAGTGCGGTAAAGCTTAGATAATTTGGATTCTTTACCGGGTCGTATTCCATAGGCTGACTCTTATCCATTTTTGCAACAAGTGTAACGGCTTTACCCGGCTTTTGCCTGGCAACGGCAATGGTATCGTAGGTAGTTACATCACCCATAAAACTTATTAAAGTAGCAATTGCTACAGCAATCAGTACGAGGGCAACAATATGTATTTTTTTCATTGGATTGTTTTTCAGCACAAAGGTATGTGAAAAGGCTTTTTAAACCGAAGCGGTTTAAAACATCAATTGTTAAAGGTTTTAAAAGTTATACAGTACCTCATTTAATCATCATAACACACAAATATTACATTAAACTACAAAATACATTTTTGGGCCCTACAGAAGAAGTTCATTGGGCATCGTTCCTTGCGTCGCACTCTTGTACTTTGAGAATAATATGAGCTAACCCGAACCATGCAGCTTTATATAGGTGCACAAGAAAACGGGTAGAAAAAATAAGTTGGTGTTAACTACTTTTTAAAACATTTTGCAGTCATTTTAAGTGACTGAAAATGCCTCCAAACAATAGACATTTATGGCTATTGTTTGTACTAATAATAAAATTTATCTTGCATTTGGTAATATTCTTTCTTTTTTCAACTTTTAAAAATCTTTACCCATATTTAAACTCTGCACTACGGAACAAACAAGAAAACAATTTTTAAAACAAGCAAGTTTTGCTTTAGCTGGTTCAATGTTATCCTACTCTAATTTATTTGCAAATCAACCTTCAGTCAAACGATTTTCAGGAAGCGTAAGCCATCCTATTGAGTGTTCAACTGCGGAATACTTATATGATGAGGATGAAGTAAGTGATGGTAGCGACATCTTTTATTATTACAAGAATTCAGGAAATATTATTAAGGATATAGCTTATCAACTTGACGAGAGTAATAGTTGTGTGCAACAGTCCTTTGGAACAGATGACTTTTTATGTGGCTCAATAGATTATCACAATGCTGAAAACGAACCGGCGGAAACTGCCTTGCGATATAAAGCTTTTTACCCGTTTGCGTATGATGAAATACTTCATCCAAATGGTCACGATTATGATGGATATCCACTGCCTGTCGTTGTCCTTTTTCATGAAGGCGGATTTAAGGAATGCTCAACATTTGATGTTCCGTTTATTCAAACGATGGGTTTGGAATTAGCCAGAAAAGCTTATATATGCTTAATTGTTGAGTACAGAGAAGGAAGGCTCAGGAATGGAGTTAAATGGACAGCACAACAACAATTAGCCACATATCGAGGAATTCAGGATGTTCGCGGAGCTATTAAAAGTATTATTAAGAGGAATACAGCTTTCGGTACTACAACCACAATTGAAGACTACCATGAGGGCAAAATTAAAATTAACCCTGATCAGTTTTTTATTGGAGGTGCTAGCGCAGGTGCTGTTATAACTGTTAATACGGCTTACCTTAGAGATCAAACAATGATCAATCAATTTTTCCTTACTTCTGGATCATCCGACTTAACCATTGAACAAGCCCTTGGAGGAATTGATGAGAATAGATATTTTGGTCATACATCTGATTGGCCAGTTATTCGGGGGGTACTTGCATGTTGGGGAGCTATACTAGTGTTAAGTAAAACTAATATGACGCATTAGTTGTACATTTGGAAAACATTTTTCAAATGGTAATTCGTTATACAATTAAACTAACAAAATCAGAAGTAGAAGAACTGCAGACGATCATAAACAAGGGTTCACATACTTCACAAACATTCCGTGCGGCTTATATACTTTTGAATTGTGATGAAGGAGAATATTCAGATAAAGTAACCAATGAACAAATCAGTAAGGTATTAAAAGTTGGGATGCGAACAATTGATAGGATAAAGAAACAATTTATAGAAGAAGGAATGGAAGCTGTTTTAGAACGCAGGGCCACTACCCGGGTTTATGATATAAAAGCAGATGGTGATATGGAGGCAAAGTTAGTCACCCTTTGCTGCAGTGAACCACCCAAAGGTTTTTCTAAATGGTCGCTGCGCTTACTGGCAGATAAAATGGTTGAATTGAATTATGTGGAAAGCATCTCGCATGTAACGGTAGGAACTGTTTTAAAAAAAATGAACTTAAGCCTTGGAAAGTGAAAGGGTGGGTGATCCCTCCTGATAAGAACAGTGCGTTTGTAGCGAACATGGAAAAAGTATTAGATGTATACAAAAAGCCCTACAATGCTTCATTTCCAGTCATTTGTATGGACGAATCCCCTAAGCAGTTGATAGAAGAAGGAAAGCCATCTGTTCCAATGAAACCAGGTCAGGATGCGAGAGTGGATTATGAATATGTAAGACATGGCGTAGTCAATATATTTATGGCCAATGAGCCATTGACGGGGAAGCGTTATGTGCAAGTAACGGAATTCAAAACCAAAAGGGACTGGGCCAAATTTGTAAAAAGAATCGCTGACGAATGGTATCCAAAAGCAAAAAGGATAAAATTAGTAATGGACAATTTTAAGACACATGATGCCTCAGCATTCTATGAAACATTTGAACCAGCAGAGGCAAAAAGGCTTTGGGACAGGTTCGAATTTGTATTTACACCTAAACATGGAAGTTGGCTAAATATGGCTGAAATAGAATTACACGTATTAAATGGCCAATGCTTAAACAGACATATATCCACGATAAAAAAAATTAATGAAGAAGTTGACGCATGGCAAACTAACAGAAATAATAAAAACAAAAAAATAAATTGGCAGTTCACAAACAAAGAAGCAAGAGTAAAGTTGAAAAAACTTTATCCGTCAATTTATACTTAACATAACAGTAGTATGGTGCGTAGCGATTGCAGTTTTAATTTATTCAGATACTTTACATTTTTATTTTGCACAAACTTCGCTTCGATAAAGGCTGAATAGAATTGTTGCAGTTCAAGAGTGCGACGCAACAATGGCTTAATAGTATTACAAATGCCGGGTACATAAAATTCGTTTCCTTTCAATACCGTAAATAACGAGGCCGCAGATAAATAATACTGCGGCTTCGTTTTGTACGCGTTTATCCCCCTGGCACTTATTTTACTATAATGCCGTGTTTTTCTTTAAGATTGCCTAACCTGCACACAATATAGTAATTACCCGGTGGTATATCACCCAGGTGAAAATGGCCATTGTTCAAGCCTTTGTCTGCTGTCATTTGTATCTGGTTTACAAATTTGCCGCTACTGCTGTATAACTGCATCAACATTTTACCTTCTTTGTCAGCATTAAACTGAACCATTAAATGCCCGGGTTTTGAAATAGGATTGGGGCTTAGGCTAACAATTAATTTATTTATAGCCGCTGGTTGCGCAATCATTTTTATTTCAGAAAGCTGGTTTCCCCCCTTGGTGTCAACCATCTTAACCTGGTAGTAAACATACCTTGCAGCGTTTCCTGCATTTTCGTCAATATAGCTGTGTGTCTGGGCACCATTGCTGTTAAGAGAAGGTGTTATTTTTGCTATTTCCTTGAAGTTATCTGCATCTGTACTACGTTGAATGGAATAATAAGCAATGTCGGTTTCTGTTTTGGTTTTCCAATTTATTATTGCTTTGGCTTTATCTGTAAGTTTTACAGAAACATCTGATAATCCGGCTGGAAGCGCTGCTGTTACGTTAATAGTCCCTTTCATGCCGGGGGCATGGATAGTACATACAAAACTATAGACGCCTATATTAGTGATAGTATAGCTGTAGGTTTTGTGAGCAGAATCCATAAGCTTAGTCCACGATGCAGCGCCCACAGGTACACTGGTTGACGTGGTATTATGAATTCCATTTACCCATTTAAACTTTATTACATCTCCCACTACAGCATTAACAGTCTTGGGCGAAAATGCAAAGTTTTTCACTTTCACCGTTATAATGGCCGAAAACAGTGACGAAAAACTAAAGAGAGCAAAGGATGATAAAAGTAAAATCTTTTTCATAAAATTTAGTTTTAGGTAATTAAAAGAGTATTTGGAAAATGAAGAAAAAAATGGAAAACCGGGTAGCTAGTCTTGTAAAAATAATCTAGATAATGCAACCCAAATCGTAATTTGAAATTAAAAAATAATTTATCAAGTGCCCTCTTAAACCAACTTAACAAGTAAATTTCAACACTAAGCGGCGTAAAAAGGCACTGAACAAACCGAAACTAATCCCAATATTATTTTTTATAAAAATGGGTTTTGCTAATCAGTTGATAAATGGCTAATATTAATTACTTACGGATCTTGGGTTTGCCAAAAAAAATCATCTTCGGCTTGCTATTAATAAATTCAGGTCGGTGAATTTTACATCAAACCGCTGGCTTATATAGAAATTGGTGAGATGCCCCTTATATAAGTATACACCATTCCTCAGGTTTATACTTCGCCAAAGCATCTCATCAAAACCACCTTCATCGCTGGCCTTAAGCAATAATGGCATTAGCACATTACTTATAGCATGACTGGCAGTTCTTGCATAACCGCTGGGTATATTAGGAACACAATAATGTATTACATCGTGCTTTAAAAAAACGGGATGTTCATGTGTGGTAATTTCACTCGTTTCAAAGCAGCCGCCTCTGTCTATACTCACATCAATAATAACGCTGCCGGGGCGCATGGCCATTACCATTTCTTCCGTAACTACAATTGGGCTGCGGCCATTTTCACTGCTTAAAGCACCCACCGCCACCTCGCAGGATTTTAACTGTTTTGCAAGTATCTTGGGTTCTATTACGCTTGTCCATACACGAACCCCAAGATTATTTTGTAAACGTTTAAGCCGGTAAACATTGTTATCAAAAACTTTTACAGATGCACCCAAAGCCAATGCAGTTCTTGTTGCAAACTCACCTACCACACCAGCTCCAATAATGATAACTTTTGTTGGCGGTATACCACTTATGCCGCCAAGCAGTACTCCTTTGCCGTTATCGGGACTCCCAAGATATTGCCCGGCAAGCAACATTACGGCACTGCCCGCAATCTCACTCATACACCTTACAATGGGGTAGGCTCCACTCTCGTCTTTAAGGTTTTCAAAACCTATTGCGGTAATCCGTTTCTCCATCATTTGCTCAATTATCCTTTTACGTAGTACCGGAAGATGAATAGGCGAAATAATGGTTTGGTTCATTTGCAGATGAGGCAGATCTTCGGCTACTACCGGCGCGCTTTTAATTAAGATGGCTGATTTATAAACCTCTTCTTTATCATAGGCAATCTTTGCTCCTGCATCGCTGAAATCCTTATCGGAATATTTACTCCCTTCACCGGCAGTCGTTTCAACCACCACTTCATGGCCATTACTTACCAGTACTTCTACCGCATCAGGAATAATTGCCACGCGGTTTTCCTGAAACACAGTTTCCTTGGGTAAACCAATATATAGTTTTGCACTTTGTGCCTTTATGTCAAGCGTTTCTTCCAGTGTTTCGTAACTGAAAGAAGTACTTACAATTGCTTTAGATTTAGCCATTATGTCGTTTCTGGTTTTTGTTTCTCTTTAAAAGTATTGATTTTAAAACAGCCTTGTATGTTCCCGGCTTTGGTTTTTTATGGCATCTACGTTGCGTCGCACTCTTGTGCTGCATAGCAATATGGATCTTTAAAATACACGCTATACCAAGCATTGAATAAATTTGTGACTTCCTCTTTTGCTCAATAAAGAATCTAACTGTACAAGAGTGCGACGCAACTAAAGCTTCATAGTATTACCTCAGTTTGGTTCAAAAAAATATAATTTACTTTTCTACGCCAGGTTTAATAAAAATAATCATGCTAACCTTGTTTTTCGGTTCTTAAACTCCTCTTATTTTCACCAGTATTTTCAATATAAATATTCAGAACATTGTCTGCCAACAGTCCATTTGCCTTTTCAGGCCATTCAATGATACAGAAGTTTCCACTAATTAAACAATCTTCCACACCAGCTTCAATTGCTTCTTCTTCATCTTTTAAACGGTACCAATCCATGTGATAAATAACCTCTGCTGCCGGACTTGCGTATTCATTGATGAGTGCATATGTTGGGCTGCTTATAACGTCTTTTACCCCAAGCAATTTGCAAACTGCATGTACAAGCGTTGTTTTGCCAGCCCCCATTTCGCCGTGTAAAGCCCATATTTTATATTGCTTTCCCGAATCGAGTAATTGTTTGGCGGCTTTATCTATTTCCAGAATGTTATACTCAAGCTTCATATCACAAAGATCAACTGTTTTTATAACTGCTTACTGCAGTGTTTTTACTATATTTTCCCACTCTTGTTTAAGGGAATTCGATGGCATGAGTTTGCCCGCTTTTCTGTACAAATAGTTTGCATTGCTGTTATCACCTTTTTTCCGGTGCAGGTAAGCGTGGACCCAGCATGCAGTTGCATCTTGCATTTCATCGATTAAATGGTGCGCGGCAGCCCAGTCACCTTTAGCCTCGAGCCACAATGCTTTTAAATAGACAGAAATTTGTTCAGGAGGCGAATCGTTTTCGATACTTGCAATAAAATCGGGATGATTCATAGAAAGATTGGTTCTGGTGAAAATAATTTACTGAATGCCTTCGTAAAGCAGTGGAAAAAACTGGCCCTCCATTTTTTGCCCTTTACTTACCGGTGGAACGCCTTGTAGCAGTTCATCATTCGTGTCGCTTTTAACGCCATCAGCAAAAGCATTTATTACAAATGCACGTCTTGCATTTGGCGATGTGTTTTCGCCGGATCCATGAAGCGTAAGCGGATGATGAAAAATAGCTTCTCCAGCTTTGGTTTCCACCGGAATTGGATTAAACTCCAGTTTTTGTTCTTCTGTAAGATAGTCCATAATGCCCATCATATTTCCTGCGAGGTCTGGCTTATCCAGCAGGCCCCAGTTCTGACTTCCGGGTACGTATTGCAGGCAACCATTTTCTTTTGTAGAATCATCCAGGCCACACCAGCAGGTAAGGTGAGCGATGGGTTTGGTTCGGGTCCAGTAAGAATAATCTTGGTGCCAGGCCACCACACCACCTTTTTTTGGGGGCTTGCAAAAGAGCTGATCGTGCCAGAAACGCACCGGAACATTGCCTAAGAGTTGGCTGGCCGCAACTAAAAACCGCGGATTCCACAACACATCATGCAAGCCGGGGGTTATGCGCCAGGCTCCTAAAGCATGGAAGAGAATAGTTGATGGATCTGTTGACTCGTTGCTGTGAAATTCGTGAAAGAGATGATAACCCGGATGATGCGCATCGGCAAGCTGTTCTATTTCGTTTTTTATAAATTCGATTTGTTCTGCATCAAGCATTTTTATGTTGGCGAGATACCCGTTAATTCTGAAGAATTCGACCTGATCATCGCTTAATTTGTATTGTTCCCATTCCTCTTTATGCTTGGGCCATTTAAACAGATCAGTTATCAATTGATGAACATTACTTAGGTCGTTATAAGACATGTTGCCGTTGTTTTATTAAAATTAAACATTTAGCCATTAATGCAATGGTGTTGTTTCTAAATTTTTTCGTTCGTCGTTAATCAGGATGTTTTACAGGAGGGGAGGGTAAATTTATTGGCTGGGTATTGTTTTTAAAATGACGCCATAAAAACATAGAGTACAAGCGTGCGACGTTGTGTCCTGGTAAGCTGTTGTTTAGATGATAGGGTTTCTTATACAAGAGAATGAGCTATCGGTAGAGTTGGTCTTACAAATCTATCAAACCACGCTAAGGTGCTTTACTCTAAGGGGCGAGGTGCTGAACGTT